>JAYUSQ010000001.1:0-8845 GCA_043755595.1 Acidobacteriota bacterium
AAGTGTACCCAGTAAATCCTTCTCTCCGATTCACCGTAAATCCCTCACTTACTTATATTTACCAGCATTTCTCCGTCTGTCAGAAGGGGGAACTTCGGACTAGAGTAAGTACGAAACCACCGGCAATTTCAAGGAGGTTCTGGCTGAACACATTATCCGGGCGAGCGGAATACGTGCCGAGCGGAGGCCCGGACTAAAAAAAGAGCCGTCCCATTAGAGGAGCGGCTCCGTTCATGCGCGCAACACTAAAGTTAGTCGGCGAACGCGAGCGCCGAGTTGATCCCGTTGGATTCGAGCACGGTCGCCATCTTCTCAAGGGCCGATTTGTGGATCTGCGACACACGGCTTTCGTTGATGCCGAGCACGCCGCCGATCTCTTTCATCGTCATCTCATTGGTGTAGTAGAGGACGACCACTTTCTGATACCGGTCCGGCAGAGCCTGCATCGCGTCGGTCAAGGCCGAACGCATCTGCTGGCGCGCGCACATCAGATCCGGCTGAAGTTCCGGGGCGCACGGGAAGTCCGGCGGCGGAAGTTCATCGCCATCCTGGCCACGCGTGGAGGCCGAGATCAGCCCCACATTGCGGAGGTCAACCATCATCTGGCGCCAACGGCTCTCGTCGACTCCCAACTTGCCCGCCACTTCGGCGTCGGTTGGATTTCGTTGGAGCTCAGCGGTCAGATCCCGCGTGGCGGCTTCAACCTGCTTGTGACGGCGGCGCAGATCGCGCGACGCCCAATCAAGCTGGCGGAGGCTGTCGAGAATGGCTCCCTTGATCCGGTGTTTGGCGTAGCTTGAAAACGCTACTTGCTTTTCCGGATCGAACTTGTTCACTGCGTCGAACAAGCCGAGTATGCCGGCGTGAACGAGATCGTCCAGGTCGACATGGACAGGTAGATTTTCGCGGACGCGTGCGGCAATCGCCTTGACCAGGGGCAAATGCTCGAGAATCACTTTGTCTCGCGTGGATGTAGTTCTGGCTGACTGCGGCATCGGAGCCGCGGCCATCGTCGCTGTCATTGTCATGGTGGCTTGCATACAACTCTCCTCAGGTTGTTCGAAACCAAACTTCATTCGTCGTTGTTGATTGACCCGTTTGTAGCGGGTACAAGTTCCCCAACACCGGCGTAGATCGCACAACTGCTCGCTCTCTCAACGAGCCGTTGCAAGGTCATCGCCTGCTCAACGATTGCTAAGTAGAATGCAACCAAGTGGCCGTTACCGGGCGCGTTAAAGATTTGCGCCCACTGAACCGATTGAATATGGTGCTTCTATAGGACTTGCGGCTGTTGTTGCCCATGCCGCCCGTGAGTAACATTACCCAACTTCACAAATAGAATACGTTCTGAATCGGTACGTAACCGATTCTGCTACGTTTCAAAACGGAACAGGTTCGTTCCATTTTGAACTTCGAACCACTTCAGGCTGCTCGCCTTAGCTAGCGTTGCTCCTGTGCTTAATTACACCACTCATGCGCGATAAAGTATCTTGACGGAATACCTTAAGTACCCTAGGGATAATCACCTGAGTTATCGCGTACTCCTCTAAAGTCGGCCCCCATCGCCTCCGATCTGAGTGGCCCAAGGCTTCCAGTCGGCCCCGAGTTTGCGGGGACTACGTATCAGGGAGTAGGGAGAGACCTAAGGATGGCCAGATGGCGATCGGCGTCGGCGTCTTGGCCTAAACGCCTGTAGATCTTAGAGAGCATTGTGTGGGCTGGCGCGGACTTCGGATCGAGCTTCGCCGCCCGCCTCAAATGGGGGAGCGCCTGTTCAAGCTTACCGAGTTGATATAGCGCGCGGCCAAGTTCAAGTGGGGCTTCACGAGACGCCGGATCGAGCTTGGCGGCGGCTTCGAGCGGCGCGACAGCCGCAGCGGCACGGCCCTGCCGGAGCAGGAAGAGGCCGTATTTAACCGGAGGTTCGGCCGAGAGGGGCGCGGCATCGATAGCCTGCAAGAAGCCGGCTTCGGCCTCCTGCGGCCTCCCAAGCGCTTCAAGAGCTTGGGCAATGGCAGTGAGCGCGCGCCCGGGCGGCTGCCGCCGGTCCGACGCGTGGGATTGGCGAAGAGGGACGAGGGCGTCATCGTACCGGTCGAGAAAATAGCGGGCGCGGCCAACGTAGTAACATGCGTCCGGGAGCCCCGGGTCCAGACGGCAGGCTTCACCGAAGGCGGGTTCGGCCGAGAGGTAATCGCCACGTTGGGCATGCGCGACGCCGGCAGCGAGCCATTGGGCAGCGGTGAGGGCTGCCAGGAGCATCATTGGCCGCCCGCCAGCGCGATCATCTCGCGGTAATGATAGATGTGTGTACCCGGCCTGTCGGCCTCGGCCGCCCTGACCATGGCGCTTGCGACCGTGGCTGCTTCGATACCCCTGTATTGCGCCAGGGGCCCGGCGAACGCCCAGCCCACCGATCTGGCCATAGCGATGCCTATCGATTCGGCCAGACGCGTGGCAGGGCGCTGGCCCAGAAGAAAACTCGGCCGGAAGATGTGGAGCGCCTGGTAGCCAAGCGTCGCCAGGTCGCGCTCTGTCTCCGCCTTGACCCGAAGGTAGAAGTTCCAGGAACCCGCGTCGGCGCCGACGGATGAGACCAGCAGAAACTGCCGCGCTCCGCATCGGCGGCCATAGTGGCCCAGTGCGAGGACGGCGTCGTGGTCCACCGCGCGGAAGGCCTCGCGTGAGCCTGCCGCGGCTATGGTAGAGCCGAGCGTGCAGAAGACGACATCGGCGGGAACCGGGGCCAGCGAATCCAGGTGGGTAAAATCGCAGATTGTCTGGGCGACGGCAGCCGCGAGCGAAGCGATCGGTTTTCGCACGAGGGCCGTCGTGTGGACGCCACGCCTTGCGACGAGCGCCGCAGCCAAATGACCGCCCGTGAAGCCGCTTGCGCCTGCTAGGATCGCATTCACCGAAACGATTGTAGCGCTTGGCGGGCGTTGGTTAGGAAGGAAAGCTTGTTCTGAGAAGCTACTGAGCGCTAGAAAGGCTAGAAGGCTCCAGTGGGCTCCGATTGCCTGGCCTCAATCAACCGGTCTTCCCGAATCCAGGCGACGTCGGATTGTTCGGCCCGGTCGACACCTTTAACCGTGATCTGGAAGCGCCCGTTGTCGCCGCGCGCAATTAAAGCCTGCTCGCGGAGATACCAAAGGCTGAACTCAAGGTGTTCACGAGGCACTCCCAGAAGCTGCTCAAATTCACGGGGGTCCATCGCCGCCGCTGCGGGCTCATTGACTCGTTTAGTGTAGAGCAGGCCCATAATCCCGTCGCGTTTGGCTTTCTCGCCCTTGACCCCACGGATTGCCCGCTCCTGGTCGAAAATGCGCCATCGCCGCTCGCGCGAGATTTTGTACTGCGCGTCATACCCGGCGCGCTTTTCCGGATCGCTCAAAATCTGGTAGGCCTCCAGCACTTTGCGGAAAATTTCGGGGTCCGCCGTATCCTGATTGTCCGGATGATAACGCTGCGCCAGCAGCCGATAGACGCGGTGAACAGTGTCCGAATCGGCGTTCGGACTGATCTGCAGAAGCTCATAGAGATCTTCGTTCTGCTCGCGCCACAAGGCCTCATTGGTATTATTGCGATGCAATTTCAGGGGCTCGGCAAACTGCACGCCGACCCGGTACGTATCTTCTTCTGTCGGCCGCGACCAACTGACAAACGCTTTGGTGCGAACCTCGACCCCGCCGTTGTCGGTCAAGTTTCCTTCCACCAACACCGGCATGCCCGCCGGAAGGTCAATGGCGACCTCAAACCCACACCCTTCCTCATGGAAATCCGTCAATTCAGCACTCAGAACCTGAGAAACGCCGGTGCGGATTTCATAGCTCAGCCGGAAGGCTCCGGTCGAGCGTGGGTTGCGAGGCTTGGTGCGACGATCGGAAACGGTAGCCATACCACTTCCTTATCGACCAACGCCGCTCCACTATGAGACGCTGTATCGTTGATGGACAATCCGATGAAAACGACCGACGACCGATACATCCTACATGGCCTGCGGGTAGTGGATGCAGCCACCTATATTGCGGCTCCGGCTGCTGCTGCGGTGCTTTCCGACTACGGAGCTGACGTCGTCAAAATCGAGCGGCCGCCGCATGGCGACCCGTTCCGCCACCTCTACCGCAATCCCGAGTTTCCGCCGTCACCCTTTAACTATCCGTTCATTCAGGACAATCGCAACAAACGCTCGCTGGCGTTGAATCTCGCCTCACCGGGCGGCCACGCCGTCTTTACACGGCTGATCGAGCGGGCCGACATTCTGATTACCAACTACCAGCCCCAGATGCAGCGGCGATTCCGGATCAGCTATGAAGACCTGGCTCCGGTCAATCCGCGGCTGATCTACGCCATGATTACCGGCTACGGCGAACAAGGCGAGGAGGCTGAAAAACCCGGCTATGACATGACCGCCTACTACGCGCGATCCGGCCTGATGAACTATCTGTATGCGGCTGGAGGGTCTCCGCACGTTTCGCCTTGCGGCTTTGGCGATCACCCTTCGGCGATGAATCTGGTCTCATCGATCCTGCTGGCGCTATATCGCCGCGAGCGAACGGGCAAAGGCGGCAAGGTCTGGACGACGCTGATGCACGGCGGAGTCTGGTCGAATTCCAGCAACGTGCAAGGAGCGCTGCTGGGGGCTGGACAGCCGCCGCGTTGGACTCATACCACGGCTCCGAACCCGTTCGTCAATCACTACGTCGCCTCCGACGGACAGCGCTTGATCTTTTGCCTTTTGGACCCCGCCAACGATTGGCCGAAACTTTGCCGCGCGCTCGAACGGCCCGAACTGGAGCACGATGCCCGTTGGGCCACGGCCGCCGCGCGCATGTCCGCCAACGAGGATTTCATCGCGCTCCTGGACGCTGAGTTCGCCCGGCATCCGTTGGCGGAGTGGAAACGGCGTTTTGCCGCTCACGATGTGTTGTACGGCACGGTGCCCGATAACCCCGCCGTCGCCGCAGATGAGCAGATGGCGGCCAACGGCGTGTTTCTGCCGCTGGGCGATGGCGGCGAACGGACGGTGGCGAGTCCGATGCACGTGGAAGGCGAGGCGAAACGGACAGCCTCGTGGGCGCCGGAGGTGGGCGAGCATTCCCGGCAGGTATTGGGCGAACTCGGGTTTGGCGAAGAAGAGATTGCGGCGTTTGAGCGGGAAGGCGTGGTGACGCAACGATGAAGATCGAATCGAAAGTGGCGCTGATTGGCGGCGGGGCTTCTGGGCTCGGCGCGGCGTGCGCGAGGATGATCGCCGAAGCGGGCGGGTTGGTGGCGATCGCCGATATCGACGCCGTGCGCGGAGAAGAGATGGCGGCGGCGTTGTCGAATGGCTCGCTGTTTATCCACACAGATGTGACGCGAGCGGCGGCCGCTGAATCGATGGCGGCGGCGGTGGTGGAGCGGTTTGGCCGTTTGGACATTCTGATCAATTGCGCGGGGATTGCGCCGTCTCAACGGTTGATCGGCAAGGATGGCTCGCCGATGGCGCTGGATGCGTTTGCGCGGGTGATCGGGGTTAATTTGATCGGGTCATTCAACTTGGCGCGCGTGGCCGCCGCCGCGATGGCGCGCAACGCGCCCGATGAACATGGCGAGCGGGGAGTGATCGTCAACACCGCATCGATCGCCGCTTTTGAAGGGCAGATCGGGCAGATCGCCTATGCGGCGTCGAAGGCTGGCATTGCCGGGATGACGCTGCCGATGGCGCGGGATCTGGCGCGCCATGCGATTCGCGTGATGACGATCGCGCCGGGGATATTCGATACGCCTTTATTGGCTGGATTGCCGGAGGAAGCGCGGACGTCATTAGCGGCAGGCGTGCCGTTTCCACAGGCGCTGGGGGAGCCCGCGCAGTTTGCGGCGCTAGCTCGTCATATCGTTGAGAATCGGTATTTGAACGGTGAGGTGATCCGGTTGGATGCCGCGTTGCGGATGGGGCCGAAGTGACGGCGGCATGTTCCTCAAACTTTCCAAGGCCGAGTGCTCAAATGGGCTGGTCCGAAGCCACTCCCACGGCCCAGGAATGTCTGGATTGTTTCCATCTAGTTTGTAGGCACGCTGCGATGCGAGCGGGCATCCTTGATTAGGGAATGGGATGGGCCTGTCAGCCCACTGATACCGACATCACGGAGTTTGTAAAACGGAACCTCAAACGCGATGTTGGCCGTGCTGGCCCATGCTTAACCACGGATATTTCTTCCTAATATTCGACTCATTTGACGAGATGCCCGCTGTTTTGGAGTGTGATGATGCGAGCCCAAGGATCAAGGAGGTTTCTCGGGCTTTTGACACTTTCTTCCACGACATGCACAACTGTCGCGGAGTCTTGGCTTCCAGGCGATTTCGCCAGCCGCGGGGCTTTCGAGGCCGCCGAATCTCCATCCGACCATTCAAGGCAAGGCAACCCTTCGGGCTCCGCTGCGCTCCGGCCTTGACGAGGAAGAGAAACCGTCTTGTGATCCGCTTGTGCGACGATAGAGGGTAGCAGTGAAATTTCGACCCGCAACAGTTACGTTCCTGGCATTGCTGCTGATCGCCGTCATCGGCGGTGGGATGCTCTTGTGCGGTTTCGTCTCACACGAAAAAACCAGCCAAAGCGCCGGAACCAATTCCTCACCGGAACAATCCGACGAGGATTGTGGATGTTCAGATGGGTGCCTGTGCTGCTGTTCTCACGTCACTCCCATAAGATTCGCACTCGATCTCGCGAGCATTGAACCCATTAGGGATCTCGTTACGGAACTTCCACTCAGCATACCCACCAGCGGTCCTTCCTCCATTTATCACCCTCCCAAGGTCTAGCGTCCAAAGGCTCTGCCAGTAGTCCGTCCGCAAAAGACTTGGGAGATTTATGTATCGACAAACGAGAGTTTTCTCGGCCGTGCTGCTATGCACGGCTACAATGGCGCAGATCCATGCGCAAAGTGCTGAAAACAGCCTGAACGAACTCGTTCAAGGCGCGCTGGATAGAAATCGAGAGGTACTCGCGGTTCGCCAGCGAGTGAACGAAACACAAGGATTGCTCAGACAAGCCGGGATGCGTCCGACCCCAACGCTCGAAGTTACAGGAGCAACCGGACGGCCCCTTGCTACCGTCGGAGAGGAAGAATACTCGGCTGGTTACTTCCATCCAATTGAACTGGGCGGCAAAAGAGACAAGAGAATTCGTGTCGCCGAACTTTCCTTGGAGCTTGCCCGAGTAGAACTTGACGAGCGAACTCGCCAACTATCGTTTGAAATCAAGACCCGTGCGATTGATGCACTCACACAGCGCGAGAAGGCCGCAGCGCTTGATCGACTGGTGCGGCTCAATGAGGAGGCCTACAAACTTACGGAAGCGCGAGTAAAAGAAGGAGACGCGGCTGCCCTGGACGCGCAGCTACTTCTCGTCGAGCAAAACCGCACCGAGGTTCAACGAGCTTCTTTACTCGGCAAACTCGCAGGTGAAGTCGTCGAGATTAGACGATTGGTAGGGCTTTCGATTACGGACCCGCTTCCTCTCGGTGAGCGGCTGCCTGAGATTGCGCAGCCAGCTTCGATCACAAACCTTCAGGAGCTTGCGCTAAAACAGCGTCCGGACCTTCGCATCGGACGCTTGCTTGACGAGCAGGGGGAAGCTGAGGTGGCTCTCGCACAAGCACAGTCGTCTCCCAACGTCACTGTCTCAGCGAGATACATCAGCCGAAGTGGTCAGTTTGACGATCAGTACGGTCAGCGACCGGACGGCTCTCTTACCTTGCTACGCGACAAGGACAACATCGTCATGGTTGGAATCTCAATCCCGCTCTTCAGTGGAAATCGGAACAAGGGAAACATCGAAGCCGCAGTAGCACGCGCTTCCTCTATAAGACTTCGGAGACAGCATTTGGATGCAACGATTCCACTTGAAGTCGAAGCGGCCTACAGACGGTTCAACGCAGCGCAGACTACGCTTGGTTGGCCAGCTTCGGTTGCTAGATGTCATCAATGAACAGCGACGCCTTGCTGATACGCAACTGTCTTACATCGACGCAAAGGCCGATCTGGTCCGCGCCGCTATTGATCTTGAAAAGGCCATCGGAGGAAACCTGCCATGAACCGAATCCCTTTTGTTATCGTGAGCTGCATCCTTACCCTGGCTTGTTCTCGCGCGAAGGATGAGGCTAAAGCTCAAGTCGAGAAAAACAACGGCCCCGTGCTCGTTGAGATGAAAGCGGAAGCTCAGAAGCATGTCGGGGTGAAGCTCATTGCCGTCTCGCGGTCACAGTTGTCAGAGTATCTGCAAGTGACGGGCTCCGTCCAACCAATTGACAGTCGTGTCGGACAAGTACACTCCGTAGCTCGCGGGCGAATTTTTGAAGTTCTGGTCAAGATCGGAGATCGCGTTCAGGCTGGCCAAACGCTCGCTCGCATCGACAACGTCGAAGCCGGAGAACTCTTCTCGGAAGAAGAATCAGCACGAGCCGAACTTGAGCGGCTTAAAGTTCAAGCCGCAAATCAGAACAAGCAGTTTGAACGCGCCCGACGGTTAGTCGAAATAGGCGCAGCGCCACAAAAGGACTTGGAACTTGCGCAGGCAGAGAGAGACGGCCTTCAGCAAAGCATCCGCGCACAAGAGAGTGTGATAAAGGGGATTGGCGCGAAGTTGCGCCGATCAGGAATGGACGAGGGAAACGACCGCGCGTCAACCACAATGACCCTCCGTGCCCCTTTTTCAGGGGTCATCACAACGTCTCATGCATCCCCAGGGGAATTAATTGAAACGACGGCGCGTGTCAACAACTTTGAGACACTCTTGCGGAGAGTTTAGTGAGCTTTTTCGTCTGAGTGGAGCGGCTTGTTGATCCAGACCTCCGTGGGAAGT
>JAYUSQ010000002.1:0-29269 GCA_043755595.1 Acidobacteriota bacterium
GGCTCAACTACCTACATTGCTCGAACCATTCGGCTTCGAAATCACCGAGAAAGCTCTGGTTCAAGCTGCGGCGGCCTGAAAAAATGTAGAAACTCCAGCCCCCGGCTTTGCCGGGGATAAGCGAAGCGTTACTCCGACAGAGTGGAGGCAAGGAATAGCCGCTAGGCAAGCGCCGCTCCGCTAGAATAGGTGCGATATGAACCGGGCGCGTGTGTTGCTTGCCGACGATCACACGATCGTCCTCGAAGGACTGCGCCGCATTCTCGAAACCTCGTTCGACTTGGTGGGAATGGCCCACGACGGGCGGGAATTGGTAGATCAAGTACGCACGCTCGATCCCGACATCGCTGTCGTCGACATCTCCATGCCTGTGCTCAACGGGCTCGATGCATTTCGGCAGTGTAAGGAGGCGCGGTTTCGGACGCGCTTTGTTTTTCTCACCGCTAATCCCGACATCGCTCTAGCCACCCAGGCTTTCCGGCTGGGCGCGAACGGCTACGTTCTCAAGCAGGCGGCCAGCGAGGAATTGGTTACCGCGATACGAGAGGCGGTCAATGGCCGCACCTATATCACCCCTCGTATTGCGAATGATGTGATGCAGAACATGATGGCCGGTGGTGGAGCCTCGTCCAGTGGCCCGGAACTGACTACGCGCGAGCGCGAAGTGCTGCAGTTGCTGGCCGAGGGGCGCTCCTTAAAGGAAGCGGCCGGTGTGCTCTCGGTCTCTCCCCGCACCATCGAATTCCACAAGAACAATATCGCCGAGAAAACCGGCCTAAAGACGATGGCCGAATTGGCCCGCTACGCCGTCCGTCATGGGTTGGTCTCGGACGAGACCTAGGTGATTCCCGAGTAACCGAATTGACTTATTTGTTGGATCATCGGACAGAGGGAATTGCGGTTTGAAGACGTTGCGGATTTTGTTTGCCGACGACAACGCCGCCATTCATCCATTCATTCACCGAATCCTTGGACCGGAATTTACGATCGTTGAATCGGTCCTCGACGGTCAGGCTTTGGTGGCGGCCACTTTAGCGCACAACCCGGAAGTCCTGATCGTAGATATTTCCATGCCCGTGATGAATGGTATCGAAGCGCTTCACCGGTTGGCTTCAGCGCGTCCGTCCGCCGTTGTAATGTTGACCACCCACGCCGATGCCTTCCTGGCGGAGCAAGCCTTGGGGGCGGGGGCGCTTGGCTACGTCCTTAAAGGAAAGGCCGCTACCGATTTGGTCCCGGCTATCCACGCCGCCTTAAGGGGCGAACGATTTATTTCAAGCTCGATCGATCTGTCCCCGTAAATCTTCGTATCGTTCCTGGTGGAATCACGAGTGGGTGCTATGCGCGAAAACGCGTAGTCTTTGATAGACGGTGAGTGAAAAGAAGCACCGCAAGCTGTCTGCCAGGAGAAGTGATATGAGCCCCACAATATTGGCCAGTTCCAGCATTGACAAATGTCCCGCGCCGATTCGAATGGGCGCGAACCTAGTCTATTCAGGGCCAAGCCGGTCAGTTGCATTTCAGGGGATCGTCGGAGATAGCGATCCGATGCTCGACATGTATGCGCGGATCTCTAAGATCGCGCCGCATTATCGCAACGCCCTGGTGACCGGAGAGACCGGGTCTGGCAAGGAGTTGGTCGCGCGGGCACTGCATGATATCAGCCCTGTGCATAGGGGGCACTTCGTCGTCATCAACTGCTCCGCCGTCGTTGAGACGTTATTCGAAAGCGAATTGTTTGGCCACGTTCGCGGCGCCTTCACCGGGGCGGATCGCGACAAGATGGGCCTCTTCGAATTCGCCCACGGAGGCACGTTGTTTCTGGACGAGATTGGCGATATGCCGTTGTCCACGCAAGCCAAACTGTTGCGGACGCTGCAAACTCAGGAAGTGCAGCGAGTGGGTTCCCTCACCGGGCGCAAGGTGGATGTGCGGATAGTGGCCGCTACCAACAAGGACCTGCGGCAAGCGGTTCGTGAAAAACACTTCCGCGAAGATCTTTACTACCGGCTCACGATGGTTGAGATCGAATTGCCGCCGCTGCGCGAGCGAAGGGGCGACCTATCCCAGCTACTCGACCACTTCAAGAAGATGTGGGCTGATCGCTTCCAGAAGAAGGTGGGCGGTTTCACCGATCAAGTACTCGACCGGTTGCGGGAGCACGATTGGCCGGGCAATGTCCGGGAACTGGAAAACGTGATCGGCCATGCCTGTATGATGGCCTCGGCCGATATTGTCGACCTGGAGGATCTACCGCTCTATCTGGCTACCCGGCGCGCCCGAGGCGGACAAGATCCCAGTCCAGCCATACGCATTGCGCTGCCGGAAGGAATGAGCTCGGCCGCCTCCGATCTCCTTGAGGAGTTTGAGTTGCGCATTATTCGCCAAACGCTGGAAGACTCCGCAGGCAATCAATCTCGGGCCGCCCGCATCCTTGCCACTACCCGGGACCGGCTGCGTTACAAGATGAAAAAATATGGTCTCGACGGTTGCGATCACGCCGCCGGAGATGAGTCTGTGATGGAAGATCGGATGGCGCTCGCCGGCTGATCTTGCGCCCATCGCTCCACTCCTCTCATTACTACTATTGGTCTTAACCGTAATGAGAGGCGTGGGCGTTCTAGAGCTTCTGTGCGTCCGGCAAGCGAGTGAAGCCGCCCATCCAGTTGACGAACGATTCTGGCGCCGCCATGGTGGATAGACGTGACTGACGTACTAAAGCCCAATCGGCGAAAAGGCCGCTCTGTTTTATGGCTGCCAACGTCACTGGCGTCCCAAGCTTGGAGACGAACTCGATGTTCATTACCCCCGACTTCGGGTCCTTTGGATCGGGGCGGCCTGCCTGGACGACTGCGGCGATTCCTACTATCCGCGACTCGCCGCCTGAATGGTAAATGAAGACGAAATCCCCTTGTTTCATGGCCAATATCGCCTTGACGGCTTGGGCGTTGCGGACGCCGTCCCATACGGTTCGTTTGTCCCGCGCCAGGTCGTCAATCGAGTAGACGCTTGGTTCCGACTTCGCCAGGAAATAGCTCATATCAGATGTATTATTACGCGTCTGCGAACCTTGCCGTCGATTTTCCTCTTGCAACCTTTCCCTTGTCGCGCTAGTCTAGAAAAGTACTCTCTATCGTAAAGTATTATTGGGCCGGCGGGACCCTCCGGTCTACCCCAAAGTTCCCATGGTGGGCGACCGTTCTATTCAGGTATGATGTTGATAAGGGCGGAATTGGGGGAGAGGCGCGCAAAGACGCGCCCCGTACAGGGACCGAAGGAATTATTGAGGAGACGAGCCAAAGGGCGGTTTTGCGCCGCGGGCCGAAAAAA
Source organism: Acidobacteriota bacterium (assembly GCA_043755595.1). GTDB lineage: Bacteria > Acidobacteriota > Terriglobia > Bryobacterales > Bryobacteraceae > VFZP01. The sequence continues at coordinate 3,331 of JAYUSQ010000002.1, forward strand.
GCATGATTGGCGTTCGAAATAGCAAGAAATTTTCGATGACCGGCTTGGCTCTGGTTTTTGCCGGCTTAGCGATAGGGCAACAGTTGCCAATGCCGTCGCAGCAAAATCAGGACGCCCGGAAGAAGCCCGACACCAGAGACGACATAAATTCGATCAAGCCGGTGGTAGACGGCTTACCTGCTTCGGTTGACCCGACCAGTTATAAAATCGGCTCGGAAGACGTCATCAAGATTGTCGTTTGGAAAGAACCGGATCTGAGTTTCACCGCAGCCGTTCGTCCCGATGGCAAAGTCACCGCGCCGCTGCTGGGAGACCTGGTCGCCAATGGGCAGACTCCGGCCGGTTTCGCCGCCCAACTCAAGGAAAAGTTGAGCGAACTGGTTAACAATCCTCTCGTGAACGTAGAGGTTGTGCAAGTACGAAGTAAGAAGTATTACATCACCGGCCAGGTGTCGCGCACCGGGATGTTTCCGTTGGTGGTTCCCACCACGGTATTGGAAGCCCTGACTATGGCGGGCGGTCTGGCTGAGTGGGCCGACCGGAAAAAAATCGTCATCATTCGCGGGTCGCAACGGCTCAGGTTTAACTATGATGCCGCGATCAAGGGCAAAAAAGGAAAGATGGACGACAACGTTTTCCTGGAGAACGGCGACTTCATCGTTGTGAACTAGACCGGCACGAACCGGCGAATTTTGTGGAGGATCGGTCTGAATGCAAGCTACGCTTAATCAGTCGCCCGGCGGGGCGGAGATAAACCTACAGCGAACCCTGGATGTTGAGGATTACCTCGCCATTGCCAGACGAAATATGTCGTGGCTCTTAGGGCCCACGCTAGCCGCACTGACCATTGCCGTGGTCGTGGCTTTTTTCTGGCCAAACACCTACATGTCAACGGCGGCCATTCGTGTCGTCCCTCCCGCTGTCCCCGAGAAGCTGGTTCCCACCAACGTGAGCGTCCAGATGGCCGAGCGCGTAACTGCGATGCAGCAGACGATCTTGAGCCGCAACACGCTCACCAACATTATCCAGACCTACGATCTTTACCGCCGTGAACGCGGACGCCTGCCGATGGAAGACATCATCGAGCGGATGAGGCGTGACGTTACGGTTTCCGGTTTGACTCAGTTGGGCGGTGGTGGCAACGCTGGTAGTCCGTCCCGGGCGGCGGCGTTTCGAATCGGTTTTGCCTACGACAACCGATATGTCGCCCAGAAGGTCACCCGCGATCTGATGACCCGTTTCATCGACGAGAACATTCGCGAGCGCTTTAGCCAGTCGCAGCAGACCACGCAGTTTCTCCGCGACCAGTTCGACCAGAAGAAACTGGAACTGGACGCCATCGATCAAAAGCTGACAACGTTCCGGCAGGCCAACATCGGGCGGCTCCCCGATTCGATGGGAGCCAACATTCAACAGATCGGCGTGCTTGAGTCGCGCGTCTCGACGCTGAACACCAACATCAGCCGCGCCCGCCAGGAACAATCGATGTTTGAAACCGACCTGCGCGCGACGCGCGAGAAGCTCAGCGCCATTAACCGTATTCGCGATGTTTCGCCGTCCGCAGGGGGCGGCTCGGTAGTGTCGTCCGGTCCCGCCGGTCCTACCGATGCCGAACTTGAGCTTGTCCGCGCCGAACGCGAATTGCAGCAACTCGAGCGAGGGCTTGAGCGAATGCTCGAACAATACAAGCCCACCTATCCCGATGTTCAGCGCTTGCAGGCGCGCATTCAGAGTCTGAAGCGTGAGCGCGAGGAACTGTTGAACCGCCGATTGGCTATTCGTGAACCGGGTTCTTCGTCAGCGCCCGCCGCTGCGCCTTCACGCACCGCGACAACCGTATCCGTAAATCCGGTCCGGGCGCGGGAAGTGGCCGAAATGGAGTCCCAGATCACGCGTATCCAAGGAGCTGTTCGCGCCAAGGAAATCGAAATCGACCGGTATCAGAAGGAAATCGGCGATGCGGAACGCCGCAGCCGCGAATTGCAGGGCCGCATCGAGATGGGGCCGGTTGGCGCGACGCAACTCGATCAGTTGATGAGAGATTATGAGATCGCCAAAAAGAGCTATGACGAACTCAAGATGAATCTCTCGCGCTCGCAGGTGGCCAGTGACCTGGAAGAACGGAAACAAGGCGAAACGCTTGAGGTTCTCGATCTGCCGTCGCTGCCTGAAACTCCCATGGCGCCCAATCGGCCCGTGATTGTCGGGGCCGGAGTGGTGATCGGATTGTTGCTCGGTTTTGCCATGGTCACCATGCGGGAACTGAAGGACAATTCCTTGAAATCACTCAAGGACATCCGCGCCTATACGCAGTTCAATGTACTTGGCAGCATCCCGCTGATTGAAAACGATCTGGTGGTGCGCCGTCAGCGCCGGTTGAGCGTGCTCGGCTGGTCGACCGCCTGCCTTGTGTCGGTGTTGGTCATCGCCGGCTCTATCTACTATCACTTCTCTACGCAAGTCTAGTTGGCCGCCCAAGCAACAGGAGAAAATTAACTAATGAGTCGAGTTCATGATGCTTTGCGGCGCGCCCAATCGACCGGTGCGATTCCACCGCCCCAGTCTCAGCCTGCTCCGCGTCCAGCGCCGGGTGGATACATAAACACCGGCCAGGGTTCCGGTCCGACTAGCTCGGCCAATGGCGTGGCCGAATTGGGCCCGCTGGCCGGCCTGATTGAGCAGATCGAAGAGATTGACTTCGATCCGGCCGCTGAAGCTCACCTGATAGACCCCAACCGTCCGAAAGACGGTCCGCTCGAAGAATTCCGGATGCTGCGTACCCGGATGAACCACCTGCAGAGCCTACAGCCACTCCATACCCTCGTCGTCACCAGCGCCTCGCCGGCCGAAGGAAAATCTTTTACGGCCACGAATTTTGCGCTCGTCCAGTCCCACTTGGACCGGAACTATACGCTGCTCTGCGATTTTGATTTCCGCCGGCCGATCGTTCACAACCTGTTTAAGTTCGATCGCTCACCGGGCCTGACCGATTACCTCGAAGGAAAAGCGAGTCTCGCGCAGGTGATCAAGCGCCTCCGCGGCACCAACCTATTCTTGTTGTCGGCAGGTTCGCCGGTGGTGAACCCGCTCGAACTCCTCAATCTTCGCGAGGTCAAGGTTTTGCTGGAGCGCCTCCCGACGGTGTTCAATTGGGTGGTCATCGATAGCCCGCCCATGCTCTTCGCGGCCGATGCGAATCTGTTGGCTACCATGACGGACGCTACGCTGCTAGTGGTGCGACTCGGACAGACCACGATCGATTCGCTCAGCCGGGCGATTCAAGGTATGAGCCGCAATAACGTCATTGGCATAGTGGCCAATGCGGCAAAACGCGGCGAGCTGTACAGCAAATACTCCTACTATCGCAACTACTACTACAGTGACGATAAGGAACGGAAGTCGGAAGAGAAGGGCCTCAGTTTGGAAATGATTGAGGCGCTCGATAATCAACCGCCGGCCGGCGAACCGGGCGACAAGAAGTAGACACAACCCGGCCCCCGGGTTTGCCACCGACTAACACACTTTGAACTCCACCGCTCGAAGTGTGCCCCGGTTTTTCGATCGGCTCGAAGGAGAAAATGCATGTATCCAGTCGATGCGGAGAAGACCTTTGTCGATGCCAAAGAAATCCTCGACATCGCGCGCAGGCAGCGCGTCTGGTTGGTAGGTCCACTGCTTGGGTTGTTGACGCTAGGCTCAGTCGGCGCGTTCCTTTGGCCGGACACCTATGTTTCTTCAACGGTCTTTCGGATCGTGCCTCCCGCCGCCAGCGGCGCGTTGATTCCGGATCCCATCCGCGCCGGTATGGCGGATCGGGTCGCCGCGATGCAGCAGTCGATCCTAAGCCGGGCGACTCTGACCGCGCTGATCGACGCTCACAATCTTTACCCGAGCGAACGTAAACGCGTGCCGCTGGAAGACGTGATCGAGAATATGAAGCGCGATGTCTCGGTCGCGCCAGTGACCGCATCCCCCTCCCCGGACCGCCGCCATCTCGCCTTTCGGGTGGCGTTCTCTTATCCGAATCGTTTCGACGCCTACCGCGTGACCCAGAGTCTGGTAGCACGATTCCTGCATGAGAACAAAGCCGAACAAGAGCATGTACTCGATTGAGTGAACCGTTTTTTGCGCGATGAATTCGAGCGGGCCGACGCCGAACTCCGGGCCGTTGAATTGCAAGTGGCCCAGATTCGCCGTACCGGGCAGCACGCCGAAGCGGGCGGCGGCGTTCCCATGCACCGGCTGTCGCTTCTGGAAACGCGCGCTTCGGTTGCCACCGCAGGCTTGGCGCGGGCGCGACAGGAAATGATCCTGGCCGAAACCGAGGTGAAACTAGCTCGTGAGCAGGTGCGCCGGGCGGGTCTCGCGCTACCCCGCATTCGTCAACCCCAATCTGCGACACCATCGTCTGCGACGACCGCGCTGGAGTTTGAGCTTGAAAAGCTCCTTGCTCGCTACAAGCCATCTCATCCGGACGTGTTGCGTCTGCGGAGTCAGATCGAAGCGCTTGGAATGAAGATGGCCGGGCCGGTGTTCAGCCGGTCCAGATCCTGAAGCCACTGAAAGAGTGATTCGCGCCGAAGCTCAATTGCGCGCCAAAGCGCTGGAAATTGCCAGCTTTGAGAATGAAGCCACCGAGACGTCGCGAGCGGCGGCCCAGTTGGAGGCGACGATCGGCGGTCCGGTAGCGGCGGGCGTGTCTTCCTCCGCCGGTGAGCTATCGCGTGAACATGAACTAGCGCTGCAACGTCATCGCGAGGCGCGCCGGCGTCTGCTTGAGGGAGAGGCCGCTTCGAAAGGGAACCGCTGGAATCTGGGCGAAACCCTTGAACTGGTGGACGCTCCGGCTCTGCCGGAAAGTCCAATCGCTCCTAACCGGCTGCCGATTGTGGCTGCTTCGGCAATCCTCGGTCTGTTGGCTGGCATGACGATGGGTCTGGCTGCGCGAATCCAATAGCGAGGCCATTTGGTCGATCCGCCAGCTGCGCCACCTGGATTTCCCCAGGATTCTGGGCGGAATTCCCTTAATCGAGGAAGAACTGGTCGTCCGCCGCCGCCGTCGCGCTGCTTTCGCCGGTTGGGCCTCTGCTTCGGTGGTCAGCTTGGTCTCGATCGCCGCGGCGGCCATTTATCATCACTATAGACAACCCTGAGTCTTCCGCTGTTTGCTACAATCTAATTTACCCGTTCCTTGTGCCATGCCCTCCAAAGACATGTGCTACTTTATCTGGGCGCGGGCCTCAGGAATCACCACCATGAAAGCCGGAATTCATCCCGCCTATAACGAGTGCAATGTCGCTTGCGCTTGTGGCAACACTTTTCAGACACGCTCGACCCATAAGGGCAACCTGCGTGTGGAAATCTGCTCGAACTGCCATCCGTTTTTCACGGGCAAGCAGAAACTGATCGACACCGAGGGCCGCGTGGACCGCTTCAACAAGCGCGTCATCAAGTCCGCGGCCGCTAAGGAAGCAAAGGTAGCGGGCCGGAAACCCAACTAAGACGTGGACCGGCGTCTCCTCTCGTGTGCCTTTGTGGTGCTGACACCCTTATTGTGTCTGGCCGCCGAGCGCACGCAGTTGTTTAATGGCCGGGACCTCAAAGGTTGGCGTATGACCGGACCTGGGAAGTTCACGGTGGAGGACGGCGCCTTGAAAACCGAAGGCGGCATGGGCTTGCTGGTCTACGATAGCGAAGCCTTCGGTGATGCTTCGATCCGGGTAGTCTTCAAAGTTGGAGGCGGCCGTGGTAATTCGGGCGTCTTCATCCGAATGCCAGAACCCGCGCGTGACCCCTGGTATGGCGTTCACAACGGCTACGAAGTGCAGATTGACGCTGGCGGCGATGAGTGGCATGCGACCGGGGCACTCTATTCGCTGGCCAAAACTATCAAGGGCCACCAGAAACCCAACGGCGAGTGGAATACGATGGAGATCCATTTGAAGGGGCAGTTGACGACGGTTTTCTTGAACGGCGTCCAGGTGAACGAGTTTCGCGGCGGCCAGCCAGTTCCTGAGCGCAAGCAATGGTATGAGCCGATTCGTGGACCTCGCCCCGACTCTGGTTTCATCGGCCTTCAAAATCACGACGCCGCTTCGATTGTCTACTTCAAGGAAGTCAGCGTAACCCGTCCTTAGATTCGCTCCTACGCGTCCGGTCTAGAATAGAAGCTGAGCGAAGCGATACAAACCATGCCGATGTACGAGTATCTCTGCCCGGATTGCGGCCAAAAGTATGAACAACTGCGCCGGATGTCCGAGGCGGACACGGATTTGGTATGTCCTCGTTGTGCGTCGCGAAAAGTAGAGCGTCAGCTGTCGTGCTTCGCCACGGGCGGTTGCGCCACAGGAAGCAGCGGCCGCTTTACTTGAGCTGCCTGAAAGGCCGCGGCCTGGAGGGTCGCGACAAGGATGCAAAAAACACTACGTGCTCTTTTCGTTGTCTGGGGGAGCGTCGCGGCCGCACAGCAACCGGTCGCTGTGCGGGAGGACAGCATGCCGCCCTGTATGTGCCCGAATCCGGAGGCGACCGAAGCCAACCGCGATGCTCTCGGGGCCCATCTCGAACGGCGGCTCAAAGAAGCCAGCGAGGCCTACACCGATGCCCTGCGTCTCATGCCGCCTCGCGAGCCATCGGCGGCCGAACAGGCGCTGATTCGTAAATTCGCCCCGATCGTGCTGACTGTCGCGAACGAGCCTTTTCCGTTGAAGGATGCCGCCGCGATTCTGCACTTCTCAGAACCCTGGATCGCGTATCACCTGTTCTGGGAAGACGACATCGACTTTCCGGATGACAACGACCCGTGCGACCACGAGGTGATTTGGATCCGGCTGGATCCAACGCGCACCCATGTCCGCTCCGTGCATACTTATTTTCACGGACGCATCTTGAGCGACACCGCTCCTGTCGTGGGCCGGCCCAGGGTAGTGAGCCAATGGGGCAAGCACGGTACGATGCCTCTGAACTGGCGGACCCTCTACATCCAGGCCGATTCCGACGACACCGAGCGCTCGCGTTCTCTGATGGATCGGCCGACCAAGCTGGAGGAGTACAATCTCGACACTTGGCGCCGGCTCCACAATCAGGGCAGGGACCGGCAAGGCTCTCCGCTTGCTAAATCATGGCCGCTCCGCTTTGAGGGAACTTTTGGGGAGTTTACTAACTTCAGCCGCGCCGTCGACCTGGAACCGCGCTTCCGGAAGGGAAGCATGACGATGGTTTCTTACTTCAACAACGCGGTTATTAACAGGTACTTCCTGCGCTACAATTTTGCGGCGAAAACCGAGTGGCCCCCTGAATTGTGCGACCGCGGCGCCATGGCTGCGAAGTGAGTCGAATTCACTTCGCCGATTCGATTCGAAAAGGATCCGCCGTCCGATAAGCCGGTTTCTGTACCGCCAGTTGCCCGGCGGCGGCAGCCATTCCTCTAGGCCCGCCGTTTCCAGCGGGCTCCAGCAACCTACCCGGGAGTTGAAATCGGAGCGGGCCGCTCCTCCTCCCCTATTTGGTCTTGCTCCACGTGGGGTTTTCCCTGCCAACCGGATTGCTCCGGCCGCGGTGCGCTCTTACCGCACCATTTCACCCTTACCGAATCCGGCCGTGAAGCCGAATCAGGCGGTATATTTTCTGTGGCACTAGTCCGTGAAATCCGCTTTGAGCGAACCCCCCCGGCCGTTAGCCGGCACGCCGCCCGATGGAGACCGGACTTTCCTCGCGCGTCACTTGTTGCCAAGTAAACGCCCGCGGCTGCCTGTCCGGCGGATCCACTCTCAGTGTAGCGCTAAGTTCTTCGCGAACCCGATCTTTTTCTTCGGCGAATCTTTATCGCTTCCCGATGACAGACTCGATCGAACTAGCGTCTACCACTTTGACCACCCAGCGATCAAGGTGGGAAGCGCTGGTTTTGGCGATTCGATCCTTCGCCCACTTCGGTATCGGTCCGAATTTGGCTTCGAGTTGGCGGCTGAGCACGCTGGCGAGTGTTTTTTCCTGACCCTTAGCGATACCTTCGGCAATACCCAACGCCTTGCCCAATGCCTTGCCCTCTGCCTTGCCCTCCGCCATCCCTTGCGCTTTACCCTTAGCGAGGCCCTCCGCAAGGAACACCTTTTGCCACCGCATGAGAAATGGGTTCTTGGTGATGTCGATAACCATATTCATCCCCTCCATTTCCAATTCTACCGCTCCCACCAATCCTCGCAATCCCGCCAATACCAATATTTGCGCGAGGACCCGGTCTCGCCTGCTCCCGGTCAGCCGTGCCGATTTCTCCAGCAAGGCCCGCAACTGCTTTTCGGCCCCTTCCGCCAGAATCGCCAAGGCCAGATCGCCCGGATTGCCTTCCTTGATCAGCGTAGCGGCATCGAATTCGCGAACGTCCACTACCGTCCACTTCATGAGGTTGCCGTCTTCGGCGATCCGGTCTGGCATGCGAACCGATCCCTCGCCTACGTAGAGCAGGACTTGACGCAGCGGCAGCTTGTAGCGTCGTTTGACCAGCCAATAATACTCTGGCATCCGGTATACAATCTCGGGGTCATGGGTGCTTTGAATCTCGATGTGAACGATCGTGTCATTGTCGAGCAGAACCAGGAGGTCTACTCTTCGCTCCTGGACCTTCGGCAGTTCGACATTGAGAAATCGCCGTATGCCGATGCGGCCGCCAATGACACGACCGAGTAAATAAGGGAGATCCTGGAGAAAGAGATCCTTGAGCGCGCCATCGACATTAGCTCGCTCCTTCATCGCGCCCCCGGTCCGTAGGCGGCATAAACAGAAACGCGCGGCTCGAAGCGTTTGCCTCGCGCCGCGCGTGATCGTAAGACTGATTCGGCTTGAGCGGTGTCGCCTCACCCGGGGACATCGCCCAAAGACCGCTGGCGGAAAACGCCGCCCTCAGTCTCGAATCGGCGTTCAATGTTTCTCGGCACCCTCGATCGGCGCAACGCCACGCGGCGCGCCCGTCGTCATCACACCGCTCTTGAGTGCCGCTTGTGCGCCCATACGGACTAACGCGGTTTCTCCGGCCGCCTGGAAAAACGCGTAGTCCTTGCGGGTCGACTGCCATGCGTGTGGCGCCCCCAGCTTCAATCCCTTACCAAGCACGCCCGCCTTGATCTTGTCGACCAACGCCTCGTACTCCGGCTGCCCCTGCTTGAAACCGGAGAAGCTGCCCAAGTCCGTGCTGGCGATGAACACCACGTCAACGCCGGGAACAGCGGCGATCTGATCGGCGATCGCGACGCCTTTGGGATTTTCAATCATGGCCACCACCACCAGATTGTCGTTGGCCGTTTGGCGATAGTCCTGGCCCCACATTGCGCCATATTGGCCGCCGCCCTGGCTGCGCACACCCACGGGCGGGTAGTTAGCGAACTTGACGGCGTTCCTGATCTTTTCCACCGTGTCCACCATCGGTACGATGATGCCGAGCGCGCCCAAATCCATCGCCTTCTGAATGTCGCCCTCAGTGGCGTCCGGGACGCGAATGAATGGAATCGCCGATGCCCCTTTGCAGTAGCGGATCATATTGGCAACCTGGCTATAATCCAACACGCTGTGCTGCATTTCGATCCAGGTAAAATCGAAGCCGGAGTTGGCCATTGCGCAGTAGACTTCCGGGTCGGGCGAGGAGACGGTGCCACCCACCACCTGCTTGCCTTCTTTCAGCTTGGTCTTGACCGTGTTATACATGCGCGGCGTTTGGCCATAGGCCATCGCGGCGAGAGCGAGAGAGCAAATAATTCGAATTCTCATAGCGTGTGGCTAGGGTATCATAATGGCGCATGAGAATTGATGGCATCTTCCCGGCAGCCTTGCTATTCTCGGCCGTTTCGGTCGCGCAAAACCAGCAGCCGCAGCCCCAGTATGCGTTTGGCACGACCGTAGTCAGCAGCTCTGGACTGCAAGGCCGAATCTGCAGTCAAGAGGCTGGAACGGAAAAGCTACTGCGGCTGGAGTGTATGAAGCCGGTTGGCACGATTTACTCGAACACTTTGGATTCTCGGGAATGGGTCGAAGGCAAGATCAGTCAAGTTCAGACGTTCACCAAGCCCGGCCAGCAAGCTACTCAGGTAGCGGCTTGCCCTTGGTCTCCGGTGCGAAGGGCAGCGCGGCCAAGCCGACCAAAAACACCAGGCACATGGTCACACCCGCGTATCGCATTGGCTCAGGCTTATCGGCGTAAACTCGGCTGGTAAGCAGTCCCAAAGCCAACGGGCCGAGCGCGGCCACGAAGCGTCCTACGTTATAACAGAATGAAGTGCCGGTGCTCCGCATGCGAGTTGGGAACAACTCCGGTAGATAGATCGCATAACCTCCGAAAAGCGCCAATTGTGCGAAGCCCATCAACGGAATCATCCAGAAGATATCGCTGAAAGTTTTCAAATTCCAAAACGTGAATGCGGTTGTGCCCATCGCGGCGACGAAGGCGAACGCGAACGCTTTCCGCCGTCCGGTAACTGCCGTAAGGTAGGTGAAGGCGTAGATCCCGAAGAAACTGCCGAGGTTCTGCAGCAGCGACGTGATGCCGGTCCATACCGTCTTGCTGCCGGCGATTTCGGCTTCGGACATTCCCTGCGCGCGGAACGTCTTGTCGAGGACCGACGAGATCAGATCGAAGCTGAAAAAGCCGATGCCCCATAGTCCGACGACTCCTGAGAACGCCAGCAGCATTCCGACGAGCGCATGGTGCCGCCACCGCGGGGTCGAGAACAACTCGCGCACCGATCCGAGTTGCCCGCCGCCCGCCGCCCGCGCCGCCTGCCATTGCTCGGGCTCTTTCAGCTTGCGAAATACGACGATCGCCAAAAGCGCCGGTAGCGCGCCCACCAGGAACATGGATCGCCATGCGCTGCCAATCGCGCCCGCTTGTTCCAACTTGCCCAGGCCGATTCCGATCATCGCCGCCATCATGTTGCCAAGCGCCGACGTGGCCTGTAGCGAACCAAGCGCATAGGGCCTCGCCGCGGCAGGGACGACTTCAGCCACCAACGCGACCCCGACGGCGAACTGCCCGCCTACACCCAGGCCCGTCAGGAAGCGATAGAACGAAAAGTCCCACACACTGGTCGAGAGTGCGCTCAAGCCCGTGAAGAACGAGTAGAGGAGGATCGTGACAATCATCGTCTTGGCGCGCCCTATTCGATCGCCCAGGATACCGAAGAACACGCCGCCCGATGCCCAGCCAATCATGAAGATCATCGTGGCGTAGCCTGAGAATTCCGCGATGCGCCCGGCCGCCGAAGGATCGCCCGGCCGCACGCCCAGCAATTGCGTGATCGCTGGACGGCGCGCCAGATTGAAGAGTTGCTGGTCCATCGTGTCGAAGAGCCAGCCGAGACTGGCGACTACCAAGACGAGCCAATGGTAGCTGTTGAGCTGGCGGTACCACGGCAAATCGGAGGTGGCGGCGACGGAGCCGGAAGCGGGCGGAGTGTCAAAGTGCATGAATGGTCATTCTACCCGTATCGGGCGGCGCACTCGATCGGGGCAGAAAATCGGCAGAATTGGAAAACACAATACGTAACCGATACAGCCTTCCACTTTGTTTTCGGTCGAGCGCGATTTCCGTCGCGTACTCAAGAGTGTCACGGTGTTCATGCGATGCGGCGCGATCCCTTTCCAAAACGAGTGGCGATGATCGCCATCAGCGTCGCCACGGCCAACAAAATCCACTGCAGGTGCAAAAGTGGAATCGTGATCAAACCCCATGGCGTAACGCTCAACAGGCCCGCGCCTATTAATCGTGTCACCCCGATTCGCACGCAAAAACGCAGGAGTTTTGCTTCGACACGAGTTAAAAGCGCCGCAAATCCAAGCCAGAAGAGAATCGAAGCGCACCAGGCTACCCAATCGAAACCCGAGTCGCGCCAGTGCCAACCCACCGCGTCGGCCAGCGTGCTCAACGGCCGTGACCCGAGACTGATTAGCTCTCTTGCCGCCGCCGGGATCGTCTGTGGCCATGAAAGAAATCCCCAATGCGTACGGGGAGCTCCAGCAATTGGACCGGCAAGCCGCCAGAGTCCGACGTCGGCCACCGCACCCAGAATCGCCGGTATGGCGACAAGAATGAGCCCGCGTTTGTCGGCTCCGGAAAGAGAATCGGCCATCGCTATCTTCGCGGCGCCTGATAGATCGTCACGTACGGTGTTGGCAGAAACGCCAGCGCGCCTAGCGCAGCGCCCACGGCAAGTCCGTGCGGCCAAAACCCAGAGTGACCTTCGTTCGCGCAGTATATGCAGACCGCTACGCCCGCCGCAAGGCCCGCCCCGGCCCCGATCGCCACTCCCATCATGCCGTTTCTTGTACGCCGGTGCGGCGCGGCGATCTTCACTCGTTTGACGTCGCTACTTTGAATCGAAGTCTCACCGGACTTGCCCTTGATCATCATTGATTCAGCCGACGCCTTGACGATCGTGCCGCGAACATCGGGCATTGAACGATCAGATGGGTAGACCCGGACTCGCGTACCCGCCGCCAGTCTCGCCACCACGTTCCAGTCCGACGGCGGCGCGCCCCACGCGGGCAAGATGATCAGCGTGAGCGCGGCCAACACTACTTTCACCATGGCGAAATTATACCGCTCTGGGGTATCGTTACTAGAACCATTCATGCGAAAGATTTTTTTCTGGCTGCACCTTGCCGCAGGCGTCACCGCCGGGCTGGTCGTGATGTGGATGTCTCTCACCGGTCTACTGTTGGCTTACGAAAAGCAGATCATCGCGTGGTTCGAACGCGGCGATTTTCGTGTGGCGGCGGTAGCTTCTGGACAAACCGGGCGGCCCATGGAACAACTGCTGCGATCTTCAGTTAAGCCAGGTGCGACCGTTGTGCTGCGGTCGGATCCGCGTGAACCAGTTGAACTCAACCTGGGGCGGGCCGGGTCGATCTACCTCGATCCCCAATCGGGCCGCGAGCTAGGCAAGAATGCGCCGGGCGCCAGGCAGCTCTTTCAGAAGATCACCGCTTGGCATCGTTACCTGGGACAAGAGGGACCGGGGCGCGCGACGGCGAAGCTGATCACTGGCGTCTGTAACTTGGCGTTCCTCTTCCTGGTCCTTACCGGCTCCTATCTATGGATTCCGCGCCGTTGGACGAAGCAGCACCTGCGTCCCATTGTCTGGTTTCGCGGCGGCCTTTCGGGCAAGGCGCGCGATTTCAACTGGCACAACACGCTCGGCATTTGGTGCGTCGTGCCCTTGGCGGTCGTTGTCGCAGGCGCGGTGCCGATCTCGTTCGTATGGGCGGGTGACTTGGTGTACCGGATCGCCGGCTCTGAGCCGCCCAAACCAGTTCCACCTCCGCCCCCGGCTTCTTCGCCGCGCCCGTCCGCTCAAGTAAATCTCGCTGGAATCGATGCGTTGGTCCAGCAGGCCCAGGCTAAGCACAGCGGCTGGACGATCGTTTCATTTCGCGTGCCTGAATCGGAGGAAGCACCCGTTGCTTTCACGGTCGATTGGGGCACCGGCGCACAACCTCAGAAACGCGGCACGCTCACGTTGCGCCGCGACGGTTCTTCGAAGTGGGAATCCTGGGAAGACTTGACAGCGGGGCGCCGCTTACGCCAATGGCTGCGGTTCTTGCATACCGGCGAAGCGCTGGGACTCGCCGGTCAAGCGATCGCCGGCATCGCTTCCGGGGCAGCGGTGGTCCTGGGCTTTACCGGCCTTCTGTTAGCCTGGCGGCGCTACAGCGATTGGCGGCGTCCGCGGGTTACGTAGCGAACTACCGCGACGCGGCTCCGGCCTTGCCCATAATCGGCCAGGCGTCGATAATGTTTTCGCCCTTGGCGATGTAGTAACGATCATAGACGTGGGTGCTTGAATCCAGATGCGTCGGGTATAATTCGACTTTCTCGCCCAACTTGTAGTCGCGGCTGCCAGCTTTCCAGCGCAGAATCCCATATTCGGCGCCTTGTAAGTCCACCTCAACCTCCGGCCGCCCCTTCACGGTATCGGTCGGCTTCGCGATGGACTTGATGCCGGCGTCGGTGGTCGCCATGCCTGGGTGCTGACGAACGATCACGGTGGCAAGCACGGTGAGCGACTGCGCAAAATCGTCGTAGATTTCGTGGCCGTTCTTGCCGCCGATCTTGATGTACAGCGTGTCCATGAACATATAAGAACCGGCCTGCAATTCCGTCAGATGCCCGGTATCGATGTTGTAAGTGCCTGTCGATCCGCCGGTCTTGATGTCCACCGGAAGGCCCGCCTTCCTGCACATTTCAGCGGTTTCAAGCATCCCGGCGATGTCGTTCATCGATTTGGCGCGCCGCGCTTCCCAACCCTTTGTGTGCGAAGCCCCGCCAGAATATGCCATGAGCCCCTGGAACTTTAGGTTCTTCTTGCCCGCCACGGACTGGGCTAACGCCAACGCCTTGGCGCCGGGTTCGATGCCGGCGCGCTGCAGGCCCGCGAAAATGTCGACAATCACGTTGACCTTGGTTCGTTCGGCTGCGGCGGCAGCGTCGAGTTGATCGGCCATCTGCGGGTCGTCGATCACGGTGATAAAGGTTGGGTCGCGCTTAGCCAGCGCCACCATGCGGTTGATCTTCTCTTTCCCCGCCGGTTGCCGCGTCAGCAGCACGCCCTTGACGCCCGCTGAACCGATCAACTCGGCCTCCGCTTCGGTCGCCACCGTTACGCCGATCGAGCCCATGGACATTTGCCGTTTTGCGATCTCAACCGACTTGTGAATCTTCGCGTGGCCGCGGAAATCGATCCCTGCCGTCTTGCAGTGCTTCGACATAATTTCGAGGTTTTTCTCGAAAAGGTCAAGGTCGATCACCATACAAGGCGTCGGAAGATCCTCGCGCGTGATGCCGCGCCAGTCCTTCTTTCCAATCCGAGTTTCGATGTTGGCTCCCTTGGCGGCAGCCAGCGCGGATGCAGTGGTCAGCGTGTTGATGAAAAATGCCCGGCGTGTGCTCATCTTGGAGATGATTCTACCATTCGCGGAGGTAACCCGGGAAAGGCCTGAAACGCCTTATCATGAGTGTTCGACATGCGCGCGCTTTTTTTACCTGCACTCTTAGCTTTGGCGGCTTTGCCGTTGGCGGCACAACAGGATGACGACAGCCTCACTTGGCTCGACAGCTACCAGGAGGCGCTGAGGGAGGCGAAGGCGACCGGGAAGCCCATCTTTCTCGAATATCGCTGTGAGCCTTGAACGGTCGGACGTGTTTTCGACGCACAGGTTGTGCTGTCGCCAAAATCTTCATCGCGCGGGAAGCTGATGTCCCAGTATGTTCTCGTGCGCATCATCCGGATGGACAGTGTCGATATCGGTCTGTTCGAGCATGACCGGAACAATACCCTGTATTTTTATCTGATCAACTCGGACGAACAAATTTACATGCGCTACGGAGGCCGTGATTCGATTGCGCCGGATACGTACTTGAATCTCGAGAGCCTCGAGGTCGCACTCAAGCAGGGGCTTGACCTGCACGAGAAATACAAGCGCGGTGAGCTCGCCAAAGCGGCGCGCCCCAAACCTGCCTTTCCGAAAGAGCTGCCCCTATTGGTGGAGCGAACGTTTGCCCGAAACCAATGTGTCGAGTGCCATCTGATCGGCGACTTCCAGAACCTTCATCGCGAGAAGGACAAGACGCTCGACAAGATGACGCATTTGTACCGTTCGCCGGACATCAAAACTATCGGCATCCACTTGGACGTGCCCAAAGGCCTGGTCGTGAAGGAGGCGAAGGTTGCCGCCGCTCTTGCCGGCATGAAGGCCGGAGACCGCATCACCTCGGTCAACGGGACGCCCGTGGTTACTTTCGGAGACCTACAGCATTTCTACGATAAGACGGACCGCCGCCAAGCCAAGACCGTGCAGTTCGGCGTCGACCGCGAAGGCAAAGCGGAGATGCTGACCGTTGCTCTCCCGCCGCGCTGGTGGTGGACCGATGTGCGCTACCGGCAGTCGAGCGTGGAACCGCGCATTTATTTCGATAGCCGCTCACTGACCGAGGCGGAGAAGAAAGACCGGGGCCTCCGTGCGGACGGTTTCGCCTGCGAAGTCACCCGGCTTGACTCCTTCGGCACGATGATGAAGAGCCACTCCCTGCAGGTCGGCGATATTGTGTTCGGCGTAGATGGCGTTGAAAAAGACGATGACGTCAACACGGCAGAGCTCTACATGAAACTGAAGCTTACGCCCGGCGATATCGTCAAGCTCGATGTGTTGCGCGACGGCAAACGCATCCAGAGCGCCTTGACCAGCTTCCGTTTGAGTTTTCGCAAATGATCATTCCTCTTTTCCTCTTCTTTTTTGCGGCGGCGGCGGCCGATTGGTCGAAGCCCGTCGACGTGACTCATGACGACAAGACCTGCATCTCCTACCGGGCTCGTCTGACAGGTGGCCATCTGGTGGTTGAGGCCAGGATTGAGCCGGGTTGGCATACTTTCACGATGGACAACGACAAGCGCGCAGTTGAGAAGCTCGCAGGGAAGAAAGCTCTGGGCGTCGATAAGCCAACCACAGTTGCGTTGCAAGGTCTGGAGACGGCTGGCGCATGGTTGCAATCGGAACCTAAGGATTTCTCGCAACCTGAGATTCGGATGTTCACCTGGGGCTTTGAAAAGCAGGCGATCTTCGCCGTACCGGTGAAACGAATCGAAGGTGCATTGCAGCTCCGGATCCGAGGGCAAGCCTGTACGGAGTCTGTCTGCAAAAACATCGACCTGACGCTGCCTTTGTCCGCTTCGGCGGGTTCTGCGGCGCCTGACTTGAACGGACTGAGTCCGGTTCGCTAAACGACTCGCAGCGCACGCGTAGTATTTAGGTACATGCTGCGCTGAGCCTTTCTCTCAGGCCGGCCAGCCCGGCTGGACTCGCGCGCTCGGTGTCCGCAACATCGAAACCAAGGTCCCGATGCAGATGGATTCGATCTTTCAAGCGGCAAGCCTTTCCAAGCAATGCGTAGCGTACGCCGCGTTCGCGCTTGCGAAGTCAGGGCAAACTGGAGTTCGACAAACCTCTGGCCGGTTACGTGGATGACCTCGAAGATCCTAAGGCCCGCACCGTCACTGCCCGCCATGTTCTGAGTCATAGCTCCGGATTCCCGAATTGGCGCGCCAAGGCTGACCAGAAGCTTGTCCCGTCGTTCGCCCCGGCTCGAAGTTTCAATACTCCGGCGAAGCGTATTTCTACTTGCAGCGGGTGATGGAGCAGGTCACCGGTTTGGGCATTGCCGAACTGATGAACGCGCTTGTCTTCGAGCCGCTGCGGATGATTTCGACCAGCATGATCTGGAAGCCCGAATGGACGGAGCGATATGCGTTGCCGCATGACCGCCGAGGGGGACTTGCAAAAGACTGGGACAGGAATCCGCGCCGTTTGCCAGCCGAAACCAGTTGGAAATACGCCGAGTATGCAGCGGCCACGCGAGCAATCGGCCTTCCGGGACAGCCCAACTACAGTCAGCCCAATGCGGCCTCCAGCATGATCACTTGCGCTCCGGATTATGCCCGCTTCGTTGCGGCTGCGACGACGAATCCTGAACTTCGCCAGGAGTGGATCAGTATCCGCCCGGCACTCGGTTGGGGCCTCGGTTGAGGCGTTGAACGAGCCGCCGGTGGCCGCCAGTATCTTTGGCAGTGGGGCGACAATGACGGCTTCAAAAACTTCGTGGCCGCCGAGCCTGCCACGGGTGATGCGATTTTTGTTTTTACCAATGGCGACTCAGGCGCCCGTGTCTATGACCGCATCGTGACGCGCGCGACAGGCCATGAGCACCCGGCGCTCTCCTGGATCTGATTTACGGCGCGATCATTTCGAAAGCCTCCAGAATTCGTCAAAGAGCCCGGCCTTAATGGCGGAGGGCGTGTCGGTATCGCCAACCTCAAGCACGGCCCAATCGCCGAGCGTGGGCATGCTGTAGTCGGACTGATATTCGCGTTCGGCAATCGTGAGCCCGGAGTTGATCACGATGTAGCGCGAGGGATTCAGCGGATTCGGGTAAACCATCGCAGGCAGCGTTTGCGGCGTCCACTCGTCGATCGGCAGTTTCTTGCGCATCTTGGCAATCCAGCGATTGCTGCCAGGGTCCCCGAAGAGGACGACGTTAAATTTTTCGAAGTCCGCATCTGTCACATCTTCGTCGTTCTTGATGCGCGGATGAGCGCGGTACCAGCGCGCGTAGGTCCGGTCAAAGCGGTCCAGGATACGCAGTGCTTGTTTGGTAGTCTCGGCGAACATGGGCGGGCCCGTTGGGCGCACCAGCAGGAAGGGATCGAGGAAGGCGTCATCGATCGGCCCCTGCAACCCATGTGTCTTGCGAAGGCCCGCGGACTTACGCTTTGCGACACGCCACGCTGTGGCGGTCTTTTCCAGCAGCAGTTCCGCCGCGCCTTTTACCTTGAGCTTCTGACCATCGATGTCGATCGACATGGCCGCGCCCGCTTCGCGCACGGTGAGCAGGTTCAGATTCTTGGTCTTGATCTGGAAATTCTTACGGCCGGCGTCGCGCGTGGCATTCACTTCGGCGCGTTCGTAGTGCCGGTCCATCGCTTCGACGCTGATCCAGTGGGCGCGGTTGTACCGCGTAGAGTAGGTGAGGAAGCGCACGCGATCGGGTGAGATGCGGCCCCGTTCAACCCACTTCTGAAGGCGCTCGTCCAACTGTCCGCGCACCAGTGCGCTCACGCCGTGACCCGTCTTCTCGGAGATAAAGAATGACGCAGGTGACGCCCCCAGGATTCCTTCCTTTTCCATCTGAGCTTTCACTCGCAACGACGACTCAAGCTGTCCACGTGTCGGTGTGCCTGCGGGCATCGGCGGGATGGCCGAGACCTGCGTGTCGGAGTCGCCGTCGTGACCTAGCAGCGGGAAGTTGAACGCGTTCAGAGACCAGTCGATGATGTTTTCCCAAATACGCAAAGTGGCTGCCTGATGCGGCGGGAAGCCCGGCATTTCACTACGGCGCGGATAGGTGCCCGCACCGATTTCAGCCACGGCGAAGCGGTCTGGATTATGCAACGCGACGTGCCACGCGCCCGCGCCGCCCAGCGAGAAGCCTCGCAGGACAACACGGTCCGGATCGATCTTGAACCGGCGTTGTACGGCTGCGATCGACTCATAGATGTCTACTTCGCCCGCC
The DNA here is from genome assembly GCA_043755595.1 of Acidobacteriota bacterium. GTDB lineage: Bacteria > Acidobacteriota > Terriglobia > Bryobacterales > Bryobacteraceae > VFZP01. The sequence goes on from JAYUSQ010000002.1 coordinate 22,433, forward strand.
CAGTGATTGGCGTTGTTCCAACGGCCATAGACATCGAGCGTCATCTGGCCAAGATCGGCCGGCTGGTTGCTCCGATTCGCGGGGACCGCGGGGAAGCGATAGATAAAGTTGGCCTCGCTCAGGCGTTGATCGCGTCCATGTAGCCAAACGTAGAGAGGCACGGGCTTCGATCCATCGTAGGAATCCGGGATTGCCACACCCATCGGTTGCACTGAACCGTCAAGGGGCGAAACATGGCCCAACACCTTGCGGCCTTTCCCATCGAGCCAGGGCTTCTGGCCAGCCTTCAATTGCCGTGCGCGCTCAATGCCTTGGTTCAACACGATCAGCGCTTGGTCGATACCTTCCTGTGTGAAGAAAGTTTGTGGAAACTCGTGAAGGAAGTGGCCCACCTTGGCATAGATGGCTGCGTCGGCGATCACGTCGGGGTCGGCTTTGACGCCGTTCAAGAGCGAGTCGATCTCGGTTGCCTTTGCCTTGACCAGGGCAAGTTCCTCGGGCTTCGGTTGAATAGGCGGAGGCTGCCCGCCCCCCTTTTTTTGTTGGGCGACAGCGAGCCCGATCAAAGAAACAGCGAGGAGAAGGATACTTCTAAAACGCACTGAAGTTTTACTACTCGAGCATGAGCGGCTCAGTCGATTCCGGCTCACGCTCGGCATATTGAGGGTGCTGGTGCAGGAACCGCACGCAGGTATTCCAACGGAGCAGGGAATCGTCATTGCCAGATGGCCTGACCGCTTCGGCCTTGGCGAAACAGTCTAAGGCGCGATGGATCCAATCGTGGACGGCATGCTGGCACCCGCGGCCGCCTTCTTCATGACGGGCTTTGGCGCGCCGCTCCCAGGCGATACCGGTGTAGTAGATCCGCTCGTATTCGTCCGCAAGCCTGCCGGCGGCGGCCAGCGATTCCTGGAAAGCGTCACGTTCGTGTTGAATCTGATCCGTCAGCGACAGCGTCATGATCCGCAGAGCGGACTGATTGTCCGCATCTACTTCGAGTATGTCGCGGCAGATGCTTTCGGCTTCGGCCGGCTCATTGAGAAGCCGGTAACGCTCCGCCTTGGCGACGGCGCCTTCCACGGCTTGCACGGAGAGTGGCTTCAGTTCGAGCACGGCTGGTTACCCCTTGAACCTACGGAACAGTCTTTTCAACGGATCGTAGTATTCGTCCACCACGCGTTCCTTGAGCGGAATGATGGCGTTCTCAGTGATTGTGATGTGTTCGGGGCAGACCTGCCGGCAACAGGTCGTGATGTTGCAGTAGCCAATGCCGTCGCGCTCTTTGAGGTCCGCCACGCGATCTTCGGTATCGAGCGGGTGCATCTCCAGCGCCGCAGTGTACACGAAGAAACGTGGACCGATGAACTCATCGTGTTTGGTATGTTCGCGCAGGACGTGGCAAACGTCCTGGCACAGGAAACACTCGATACACTTGCGGAATTCCTGCACGCGATCGATGTCGGCTTGCTGCATGCGCCATGTTCCATCGGGCGCGTCGGGCTTGCGTGGCTTGAACTTCTTGATCGTCTTCTTGACCCGGTAGTTCCAGGAAACGTCGGTGACCAGATCGCGGATCGACGGGAACGCGTGCATCGGTTCGACAATTACCGGCATGTCGAGATTCAACTCATCCAGCCGCGTCATGCACATCAAACGCGGCATGCCGTTGATTTCGGCCGAGCAGGAACCGCATTTGCCCGCTTTGCAATTCCAGCGCACGGCCATGTCGTTCGCTTGATCGGCCTGAATGCGATGAATGGCGTCGAGCACCACCATTCCCTCGTCCGTCTCGACCGTGTAATCCTTGAGCGCGCCGCCGTTTTTATCGCCGCGCCAGATGCGGAAAGTGGCCTTCGCCATCGCTACTTCATCTCCTCGACGATCTGCTTCAACTCAGCCGGCAGCGCCGGAATCTCGCGCTTCTCAACGATCATTTCGCCGTTTGCGCCGCGCTTGGTGATGAGGTTGTACTTGCCCCAGTCGGCATCCTTGTTGGGATAGTCTTCGCGAAACTGCGCGCCCCGGCTCTCCTTGCGTAGGATCGCCGAGCGCGTAATGGCTTCGGAAACCATCAGCAGGTTGGGGATGTCCATGGCCGTGTGCCAGCCGCCGTTGTATTGGCGATTGCCAGTGATGGATACACGTTCGGCGCGTTTATGCAGGCCTTCGAGCATGACGAGCGCCTGCTTCATTTCGTCTTCCAGCCGAACGATGCCGACCAGGTCCTGCATTTTATCCTGCAGGTCGCTTTGAATCTGGTACGGTCCTTCATCGGTCTGCCGTTCGAACGGCGCGAGAGCGTCCTTGATCGCAGCCGCGATCTGCCTTTCGTCTGATTTGAGAACCGCATTTTCGCGTGCAAACTTGGCCGCGTATTCACCAGCGCGCTTGCCAAACACCACGAGATCGGAAAGCGAGTTGCCGCCCAGCCGGTTTGCCCCATGAAGGCCCGCCGCCACTTCACCGGCCGCAAACAGGCCGGGCACCGTGGACATTTGCGAATCGCCCTCGACGCGCACGCCGCCCATCATGTAGTGGGTGGTGGGTCCAACTTCCATCGGCACCTTCGTGATGTCGATGTTGGCAAGCTGCATGAACTGGTGATACATGCTGGGCAGCTTCTTTTGAATATGCTCTTCGGCGTTCGGAATATGCCGCTTGATCCAGGCGATGTCGAGGAATACGCCGCCGTGCGGGCTTCCGCGTCCCGCCTTAACTTCGCGATTAATGCAACGGGCCACGTGATCGCGCGTCAACAACTCGGGCGGCCGGCGCGCTTCCTTGTCCCCTTGCGTGTAGCGCCAGCCTTCGGCTTCGTTGTCGGCGGTCTGGTTCTTATAATTGTCCGGAATGTCGTCGAACATGAAACGCTTGCCGTCGCGATTCTTGAGCACGCCGCCTTCCCCACGGACGCCTTCGGTCACCAGGATGCCGCGTACGCTGGGCGGCCAAACCATGCCAGTGGGGTGGAATTGAACGAACTCCATGTCCATGAGCTCTGCGCCCGCGCGATAGGCCAATGCCTGACCGTCGCCCGTGTATTCCCAACTATTGGATGTGATGCGGAAGGCCCGGCCGATGCCGCCAGTCGCCATGACGACCGCCTTCGCCTGCCACAACATGAACTGGCCGCGTTCGCGATCATAGCCGAAGGCGCCGGCGCAGCGCCCGCCATCCATGATCAACGTGAGCACCGTACATTCCATGTGTACTTCCATGCCGGTGTGGATGCCGTGATCCTGCAAGGTGCGGATCATTTCAAGACCGGTACGATCGCCGACGTGCGCAAGCCGCGGATACCGGTGGCCGCCGAAGTTGCGCTGGAGGATGCGGCCGTCTTTTGTACGATCGAAGAGCGCGCCCCAGGCTTCGAGTTCGCGGGCGCGAGCCGGAGCTTCCTGGGCGTGTAGTTCGGCCATGCGCCAGTTGTTCAGGTACTGTCCGCCGCGCATCGTGTCGGCGAAGTGAACGCGCCAATTGTCGCGGTCATCCACGTTGCCCATCGCCGCCGCCATGCCGCCTTCGGCCATGACGGTGTGTGCTTTGCCGAGGAGCGACTTGCAGACGACCCCGACCTTCGCGCCCGTCGACGCAGCTTCGATGGCCGCACGCAGACCTGCGCCCCCGGCGCCGATAATTAACACGTCGTAAGAATGAGTGACGTACTCAGCCATCTACAGGATCCTCCAGTCCGACCAGATGCCCATGGAGCAGAGTCGAACATAAATGTCGGCGAACGCCACGGAAAACAAACTCGCCCAAGCCCACTTCTTATGATTGGCATTGAGCCGGCTCACCGCGTCGTACAGCTTGTGCCGGAGCGGAGAAGAAGTGATCGTATTAAGCACGCCGCCGATCAAATGACGCGAGCAATGACAGCCCCAGGCGTAGCCGCCCAGCAGAATCGCATTCACCCAGAGAATGATCGTGCCCAGACCGATGCCGAAACCGTCGGCGAAAAAAAACGCCTTGATAGCGTCGTAAACAAGGAAGCACCAGACGGCCGTGGCGCAATAGAAAATGTAGCGGTGGACGTTGTGGAGGACAAGCGGCAGCAGCTTCTCGCCCCGGTAGCCACTGCGCGGCTCACTGACGGCGCAGGCTGGAGGGTCCGCCCAGAACGCTTTGTAATAGGCGCCGCGATAGTAGTAGCAGGTGAAGCGGAACAGCCCAGGCGCCCAGAGAATCAACAAGGCCGGGGAGAACGGCATGAAGCCCGGCCACCACGCGGGCTTGGGGCCGAAGAGCGCGTGCGGAGAGTCGCCGTAAAATTCAGGCGAGTAGAAGGGCGACAGGTAGGGCCCGTGCGTGTAGTGTACGCCTTGAAAAGCCGCCCAGGTAGCGTAGACGATAAACGAGCCGAAGCCCAAAAAGATCAGCAAGGGTTCGAACCACCAATTGTCGCGCCGCGAGGTCTGGCCGAACTTGCCGTTTTTCCAAACGAGATCCACTGATGCCATGCCGAAGGTTACTCTCCACTCTTTGGGTACAGTCTATCTACGATATAGGCACGAGTGGACCTCTGGCAAGTGCGACTCCGAACGCGACGATATACTGAGTAGGCAAAGAGGCTTCAGATGATCCCCGGTACGACCGCAAAACGCTATCCACGTTCCTCGCCGCTGGTTCTCACGCTGCTAGCGGCCTCGATGACACTCTCGGGGCAGGAGCCGCCCGGACGCACATCGGGCCCCGCGCGTGGCGAAGCGGCTGCGATTGCGGGGGCGAAGGAGGATCCGCTGGCGGTCGCTCGCGGGGCGAAAGTTTATGCCGCTCAATGCGCGGGCTGTCACGGCAACACGGGCCGTGGGAATCCCGGTGCGCCTGATCTCATTCGCTCCTTGATCGTCCTCACCGATGAAAAGGGCATCTTGATTTCCCCGGTTCTGCGCAACGGCCGGCCCGATCAGGAATGCCCAAACCCAATCTGACTGAAACGCAGATTGACGATCTGGTCGCGTGGCTGCATGTCCAAACCTACGCCGCTGGGCACCGTGGTACGTACGCGTTCCAGGATGTCGTGACGGGCAACGCCAAACAAGGCGAGGTCTACTTCAACGGCGCGGGAGGCTGCCACAAATGCCACTCGCCCATTGGCGATCTGAAAGGCATCGCCCGGCGAATGGACTCGATGGCATTACAACAGAAGTGGCTTGGCCCTCGCGGTAGCGGCCGCAGCGCGCAGCCCACAACCCCGCGCAACGCGATTACTGTCAAAGTCACGCTGCCGTCCGGCGAGGCGATCTCCGGCATGCTCGACCGGGTAGACGATTTCAGCGTCTCGCTTCGCGAAGCCGGCGACTCCAAAAAATATCGGTCGTTCTTTCGCGAAGGTGAAGTTCCCAAAGTCGAAATCACCGACCCGTTGCGAGCTCATGCCGAACTGCTCCACAAATACACCGACACAGATATCCACAATGTCACGGCCTATCTGGTGACCCTCAAATGAGACTGCTTTTCTTATTACTAAACACCGGGCTTTTGTGCGCGCAGGAACTGACTCAGGCTAAGCTATTGCAGCAGCCGACCGACGCGTGGCCTACCTACAACGGCGATTACTCCGGCCGCCGCTTCAGTCCGCTGACTCAAATTAATTCCTCGAATGTTCATACGTTGTCGCTTGCCTGGGCGGCTCGCTTTGGCGTCGGGAGCGGCAACATCACCATCAAGTCTACGCCGCTGATGGTCAACGGAATCCTCTACTTCACTTCGCCCAACCATGTCTGGGCGGCGGACGCTCGAACGGGCCGCGAGATATGGCACTATCAATACCCGGCCAACACGGGTAGCACCATCGGCAATCGCGGCGTCGGTATGTATGGGAATTGGCTTTTCTTTGAAACGCCGGATAGTAACTTGGTGAGTCTCGATGCCGCCACTGGCAAAGAACGCTGGAAAGTGCGCCTGGCCGATCCTAAGCTCGACTATACATCGACGGTGGCGCCTGTCATTGTGGGAAATCATGTAATCGCCGGCATCGGCGGCGATCATCTGGACAACCCCGGGTTTGTACAATCTCACGATCCGGAGACTGGGGCGCTGCAATGGAAATGGTGGACTACGCCGCGCAAAGGCGAGCCTGGTATTGAGACCTGGCCAGACGAGTACGCGTCCGCTCACGGGACGGGTCAGGCCTGGATCCCCGGCACTTACGATCCTGAGTTGAACCTCTATATCGTTGGCACGGGCAATCCCAATCCAGTGATGGCGGAAAAGAGCCGAAAGGGCGACAATCTCTTCACCTGCTCCATCATCGCCATCAATCCGGATACCGGCAAAATGGTTTGGTATTTTCAACCCTCCCCGCATGATGTCCATGATTGGGACGCCGTCGAAACGCCTGTTCTGATTGACGGTGTGATTGATGGCAAACCGCGCAAGCTCGTGGCCCAGGCCAGCCGCAACGGCTACTTTTTTGTACTGGACCGGGCGACGGGGAAGCAGATTCGCACGACGCCGTTCATCGATACGTTGAATTGGGCGAAGAAGGATCTGGACGCCAAAGGCCAACCGACACCCGATCCCGCGAAGTATCCGGCTCCCGATGGCGTGCTGGTTTCGCCCGCCTCCGCCGGCGCCACTAACTGGCAGGCGCCGAGCTACAGTCCGGATACCGGCCTCTTTTACGTTAGTTCGTTGCGCACATATAGTATGTACTATCTAACCGATCTCGACCCTCGGCCACAAGGTTGGGCTGGTCTCGATTCCACGGTAGGGAGCGATGGCTCAGCGCTGTTGGCGATTGACTACAAGACCGGGAAGACCGTTTGGAAACACGAGTGGCCCGGCGGTGGGGGACTCGCCCACATGCTCACGACTGCGGGCAAGTTGCTTTTC
>JAYUSQ010000003.1:0-2946 GCA_043755595.1 Acidobacteriota bacterium
ATCTCAACGCCACTTCGGCCTTGGCCGATTCACGCAAGAGCGCCGCGCTAATAGGGCGCAGCCCGGCTTTCACTGGCAATCGAACCTTGTAAGAAGTCGCGCCTTCCTCATCGCCGCCACCGGCGAGCTTGATGCGAAATTCATACTCGGCATCGACCGGAAAATAGTGTTGCAACGCGAGGCCGACGCCCGCGCCGAACGGAAGCTCCTCGGCATTCTGCCCCTTGTTCCGCCCCCGCACTCCACTTCCATAGACAATCTCGGCGGGGATCGTTTTCAAGTCGCCCACCGCCAGCCGGCTAACCGAGCGTGCCACCGACATGTAGCGTTCCAGCAGCGCCGGAGACATCGAGAGGAGATCGGCCATGTTGTCAAAGCCGTTCCCGGAATCATCCACAGGAAGTGCCGAGCCCGGTTGGGTGTTCAGCGCCAGGAGATCGCGGATCGCGTTGCTATATTCAAATCGATTGAGCCGATGCGGCCGCGTTGAGCCAGGATCCGGCCGTAGCGCGGCAGCCTCGTCCAGCGTGTTCACCAGCGACTTGGTGAAGACCGCTGAAGTGGCTTCGTCGGGGCGGGGAAGTCCGGGAGGCGGCATCTGTCGCGTGCCCATTTGACGAATCACTTTTTCCCAAACGGCAGGATTCTTAGCGGCTTGAGCCGGGTCCAAACCCTCCAGGACTAACCCTGCGGTTTTTAATTTCTGGCTGTGGCAGGAGACGCAATATTTGTTCACCAACTGACGCGCCTGCGGCTGGGCGATCGCGCTGAGGGCGATCCAAAACGTCAGTAAAAACAACCTCGCCATTATTTTTGAAGTATATCATCGCCGGTCGTGAGAGGACCGTTGTTACCGATACTCTTCCATCAACTCCGCCAGTTTGTCCGCGCCCGGGCACAAGGTCTCAAACGGCACGCCGGTGAGAGGTCCCGAAATGCTCTTGCTCATCTCGTGCATGTCGGCGGCGGACTCGTCGAGAAACAGCAGGCCCGTGGGAACTTCGTCGCGGCTCTGTTGCTCGTAAAGATAGTTGGTCACGCGTTGGCGATTGGCCGGGTCGTAGCCTTCCGGCAAGCTGGAGAAACGCACCACGCTGCCGTCGTGCATCGTTACGCTGGTTGACCCAGCCGGGCCGATGCTGGCCAGTATTTCGCGGGCGGGCGGGACGAAATCAGCTTGCGTAACTCTGCGCTGGTGCTTGCGCGTATGCAGGTAGCTCTTGGTGGAGCCCTGATGATCGTTGAACGTCACGCATGGCGAAATGACATCCACCAGCGCGAAGCCCCGATGGGCCAAGCCCGCTTTGAGGATGGGAACCAGTTGTTCTTTGTCTCCCGAAAAGCTCCGCGCGACAAAAGTGGCGCCGATACTGAGCGCCATCATCACTGGATCGATGGGCGACATTGGATTGGGTTCGCCCCGCTTACTCTTTGACCCCAAATCCGATGAAGCCGAGAACTGGCCCTTGGTCAATCCGTACACGCCGTTGTTCTCGATCACATACAGCATCTTGACGTTGCGGCGAATAATGTGCGCTAATTGCCCAAGCCCGATCGAGAGCGAATCGCCGTCGCCGGAAACTCCTAAATATGTGAGTTCACGATTGGCTGCGCTGGCGCCGGTGGCGATGGCTGGCATGCGGCCGTGCGCGGAGTTAAAGCCGTGTGCGCCCGCTACAAAATAGGTTGGGGTTTTGGACGAGCACCCGATGCCGCTCAGCTTGGCGATGCGATGCGGCGGGATGCTCAACTCCCACAGGGCACGGATGATGGCGGCCGTGATCGAGTCGTGGCCGCAGCCGGCACACAATGTCGACATGGACCCTTCATAGTCGCGAATCGTGAGTCCGGCTTCATTGCGCTGGAGACTGGGGTGGGCGGCGATCGGTTTAACGATGGAGGGCATGACGGGTACTTACTTCTCCACTTCACTCAAGATGCGATCGACTACGGAACTGGCGCTCAATGGAAAGCCGCCGTAAACCAGGATGGAGCGCAGCTTATCCTTGGCGATTCCGGTTTCGAGCAGCAGCAGCGAGCGTAGCTGCGCGTCTCGGTTCTGCTCAATCACGTAGTTGAATTCGTGCTCGTTGAGGAATGCCTCTACCGGTTCGTCGAAGGGGAAGCCACGCAGTCGCATGAGATCGGCAACCACTCCCCGGCGCGCGAGTATCTCCACCGCCTCGCGCACGGCCAGATCGCAGCCGCCCAACGTGACGATGCCGAAGCGCGCGCCTGCCGCCTTTTGAATCACCGGAGCCGGCACGAACCGGGCCGCCGCCTTGTGCTTGCGGGCCAGCCGGTCCACTACTTCCTGATACTCGTCGGGGACTTCCGTGTACCCGCCGAACTTGTTGTGACCGGAGCCACGTGTGAAGAAAGCGCCCTTGGAATGGACGCCCGGCAGCGAGCGTGGCGGAACGTGATTCTCGTCCTCGTCCGAATAGCGGCTGAACTTCGGTAGCGTCTCGAGTTGTTCGGCTGTAAGTACCCGGCCGCGGTCCGGACGGTAGGCGTTGTCCCATTGCAGGCGCGGTACCACCCAGTCATTCATGCCGATGTCGAGATCGGACAACATAATCGCCGGCGTCTGGAAGCGCTCCGCCAAGTCGAAAGACTTCACCGCGAATTCGAAGCACTCGGCCGGGTTGGCCGGGAAGAGCAGGATGTGCCGCGTGTCACCGTGCGAGGCGTAGGCGCACTCCATCAAGTCTCCTTGTTGGGTACGCGTGGGCATGCCGGTGGACGGACCCACTCTTTGCACATCCACCAAGACCACTGGAATTTCAGCGTAGTAGGCCAAGCCCAGTAACTCATTCATCAACGAAACGCCTGGACCTGACGTCGAAGTAAATGCCCGCGCCCCATTCCACGATGCGCCGATCACCATGCCGATCGCCGCCAGTTCATCCTCGGCCTGCAGGATCATGTAGTTATTTTGGCCCG
>JAYUSQ010000004.1:0-2935 GCA_043755595.1 Acidobacteriota bacterium
CTGCCCGAGTTCATCCTTCAAAACCGGAAGAAACTCATACTTCATCCCAACGATTCGACGACCGGTTCGGGCACCTTTCGTGGTTGGGAAATGGAAGACTCAGCTTGGGAGCGCGCCACCCGCACAGCCATGCGTACTTCCTACCTTGTTCAGGAACGGGCAGAACCGGTTAAAGATATGTTCCCCGTTTTGCAGGGGGACTCGGTCGTCATGCGCGAAATGGAAATCGAAGTCCACCCTCATATCTACCTGGGTAAGGTCGACTCATGTTCCACCGAAGTCAAGGACGCCACTTCTGGCTTCTCGACTCTCTCGGGGATGGCTGCGACTCTCATCATCGAGAGCGGTTCATAACCTGACTCCTGGGCCAGCTCGTTGAGTTCTCGTTATGTCGCAAGACCTAAAGGCTGCCCGGCGCGCCCTGAACACCACCGAAGACCTCGAGGCCAAAGGCTGGTACCACTCGATTGAACTGCCGGATGGGCGTGTGCTCCAAGGAACACAGTCGCTGGCACGGCTTCGGGAGCGGGCGGAACTCTACGGCATTCCCAGCGACCTGCGGGGTAAACGCGTGCTCGACATCGGAGCCTGGGACGGCTGGTTCACCTTTGAGATGGAACGTCGCGGAGCCAGTGTAGTCGCCGTCGACTGCGTCGAAATCGAGAACTTCCGCTACGCCCACCGCCAACTCGGTTCGCGCGCCGAGTATCTGGAACTGGACGTTTACGATCTTACGCCTGAGCGCGTCGGCCGCTTCGACATCGTGCTGTGCCTCGGCGTCGTCTATCACCTCAAGCACCCCCTGCTCGCCATCGAGCGAGTCTGCGATCTAACGGCGGACATGGCGATTGTAGAATCATTCGTCGCCGACGACGTCGCAGGTCACACCGAATATCCGTGGGCTGAGTTCTACGAAAGTGACGAACTCGGCGGCCAGGCCGATAACTGGTCCGGTCCCAATATTGAATGTTTGCTCGCCTGGTGCCGCACCGCTGGATTCGCACGTACTTCGCTCATCGGCAACGCCGAACACCGCGCCTCAGTCGCATGTTTCCGCCAATGGCCGCCGCCTTCTCCGGAGCCCGGCTGCCCGCCACCGATCGCCGAAACGGTCCTCGACAGCCAGAACAACGGCTTCAACTTCCAGGCCTCGCGCGATCGCTTTTTATCTCTCTGGTTCATCTCGCCCGAACCCGATCTGACGCGAGAAACCGTGTTCCCGGAAGTGGCGGGTTACGGTGTGAAGCCGATGTTCGTCCAACGCATCGAAGGCAACCGCTGGCAGGCTAATTTCAAACTTCCCTTGGGCCTCTCCGCGGGATGGCAGCCTGTCCGCCTCCGCACCGCGCGCAGTGGCTTCTCCAACAACCTGCGCATTGCCGTCAACATGCCTGCCGCCGCCATCGCGCTTCACCTGGACGGAGTCTGCGATGGTGTCGACTGGACCAAAGGGCAAGTGCTGCTCGCGCACGGCCGCATCACGATGTTCGTCACCGGCCTCGCCGACAACGCCGACCTCGCCAATGTGCGTGTGTATGTGAACGACTCGCGTCTCACGCCTGACTACCTCGAACCGGTCCGTCCGGGCGAGCCCGCCAATGCACGCCGCCAAGTCAACGCGCGTTTTCCCCGCACGCTGGAATCCGGCCCGTCCCAAGTAATCGTCCGCTTCGGCGGCGTCGAGAGTAACGCATCCGACCTTCAGGTGCTATCTAGAGGTACCGCGGCTTAGGCCATTTGGCTGCGACTCCACCATGCCCTCGATTTCGCGATGGACAGGGAGACCAGCGGGCCGCTGTCAACGGAAATCTTCGTGCTTGATCGATCTCAGCCCCTACTCCAGCACCGCGCGCGCCCGCAAATTCGCCACGCCCGCCGTGTAACGCGAATCGGTCACCGTGAAGTCCAGCGCGTCTTCCATCCAGTCGTGCCAAACGCCATCGGGGTCGTGCGACGCCGCCGTCAACGTATAATCCTGCGGGCACAAGTCGCACCGGAACTCGAATCGAATCGTCCGGCTTTCGCCCGCTCCCACCGGCCCCAACGCCAGCTTCTCCAACTCCGTGTTAGTCCCGTAAACCTCAAACCCGATCCGCGTGCGAATCATAATCCCGGCCACCGGATTCGCCACATCGGCCGCAAACCGCACCGTCACGCGGACACACGCCATTTCGCCGCTCTGCCAGACCGTAGCCGGACGGCCCTGCTCATCCAGCGTCTCCAACGACACCAGTTCGGCGCGCCCATCGCCCAATCGTAGCGATGGCGAAAGCGCTCGCGGCTGCGCAGCCGAACCCCAACGGCGAATCGCCTCGGCGTCATGCTTGTCTCGCGCCGCCAGCACTTCCTTCGGGTCGCCCTTGGCCCCGACTCGTCCCTGCTCGATCCACCAGACTTCATCGCACAAATCCAGCAGCAACGCCGGGTCGTGCGACGCCACCAGAATACTCGCTCCATTCCGTCGAAGCCGGTCCAAGCCCTCTTTCGCCCGCGCTCGCACCACGCCGCCAAATCGCCCCAGCGTGTGGTCCAGCGCCACGGTCCCCGCCGGACCGAGTTGCAACGAATCCGCCGGCCCCATATATCGTCGCGGCTCACTCGACAACACTTGGCCCGCTCCCGGAAATTCCGCTCCCGTGGCCAGCCGCAGAATCGTGCTCAGCGCGGCCGGATCTTCTCCGCAGACGCCGATGATCGCACCGTCCATGACTGTTTCAGTTAGCGATACGATCGGACCCAGTGCGACGTCACGAAACTCGATGGCCATCACGCTAGAATAGCGAGTAATGTCGTCGTTTCGAAAGGGCTATCCCCCAACCCTGATTTGTGCCGGTTTTCTGGCCGCTCTCAGTTCTTGCAGCAGCGAATCCAACCTGCAAACTCAGCTCGCCCGAGGCTCGGGCGTCGTAACCTTGCCGGACGGCGTCACCGTTCT
>JAYUSQ010000005.1:0-2929 GCA_043755595.1 Acidobacteriota bacterium
TCCCACGGAGGTCTGGATCAACAAGCCGCTCCACTCAGACGAAAAAGCTCACTAAACTCTCCGCAAGAGTGTCTCAAAGTTGTTGACACGCGCCGGGCGATGCACCATGAGCGGGCCGTTGTGGCGACCCTTGGAAAGCTGTGGCCTCTAAATTGCATAATCACCGGTGGGAGGCTCTATGTTTCGTTTCGTTATTCTCGCAACCTTTATAGCCGTCGCTTACTCGCAAACCTACCAACGGCAAGCGATTATCACCGGTAACGGTGCTCAAGACAAGGGCAAATGCACTATTGAGGTCACTGTGGACGGCGTAGCTGAAGTGCAACTTCGAGGAACTAGCGGAGTTCTGCACAACGTTTCTGGACAGTTGCCGCAATGGCGGCGGTTCGAATGTACCGGCCCCATGCCGAATCGACCGGCTAGTTTCAAATTCTCTGGGATCGACGGACGAGGAAAACAGCAGTTGGTAACAGACCCTGCGCAGGGCGGCGTGGCGGTCGTTCGCATCGAAGACCCCGACGGCGGGTCTGAAGGCTATACTTTCGATGTTGAATGGCAGGGCGGGACTACTAGTGAGCCGTTCGATATTGGCACCTTTGGTCAAGGCCAAGCCAGTCAAGGCCAAGCCGGGGGCATGACCAGGCAAGGCCAGTCCGGGGGCATGACCAGGCAAGGCCAGTCCGGGGGCATGACTAGCGCAGACGGAGTGGCAGCCTGCCAGCAGGAGATCCTTCGCCAAGCAACGCAACGTTTTTCTAGTAGCGACGTCTATTTTCGCCGCACTGAGGTCGACAACAATCGCGGAAATCAAAACCGCATCCGCGGCACCATCGACGTGAACCGGGGTCAGAATCGCGAGCGCTACCGCTTCAACTGTATGGTGAACCTTAACAACGGGCGTGTCCGCACGGCCCAGATTGATGCGACTCCTGCGGGGAACAACGTCAACGATTTCGGTTATCCCCAGAATAACAACCAGGCGGGAGGGTTTGCCTCGAACGATCGAGCGATCCAAGCCTGCCAATCTGCAGTCAATACCCGGTTGTCTCAGCAAGGGTATCAGCGCACGGGCCACGGAACGATAGATATCGATGACCGCGGAACGCCGCCTGAGCGAGTATACGGCAACGCCACAGTAACCGACCGCAACGGAAGACAGCAGCCGATAGATTTTGCTTGCGACGTAAACTTCAGCACTGGGTCGGTTAGCTCAGTGAATGTGATCCCTCGCCGGTGGCAATGATCCGGGCGGCTGCGCGGTGTATCGGAGGCCAGCTTGCTGCCCGAGGGCGAGCAGATCTCTACCCTGGAACTGTCGTTCGTAAGACCGAGTAAGTGCGGAGTAGTTGACGCCAGTGGACCAGCGGCGGGGCTATAAACTTAATATCCTAAATAACTTAAGACCAGTAGGGGCCCAACCTTTTCACCCGCGAACATGCCATAGGGGGTGGGGCTTCGCCTGAAGCCTTTGAGTGAAACCGGCGTGTAATAATCTCTAAGGCCTCGGTGTTCGCCGCACCGTCTTTCTGCGAGATGACGAGTTCGTGCACGGTCTGTGAGTACATGAGTGGCCTTTCCATCGTGTTCATGAAACCGGGCAAAGCCTCAGGCGCCGCCTCGATCCACTGCCGAGATGGACCGGGAATTAGAGTTCCTTTTGCGGACCCATATCGCTGGAGAGTGGTTGCGGGATCAGCAGGTGCTAGCTCCTTAGCGAGGATGTACCGGCTTGGTCGCGGAGGCCGATTCGCCCAATGTCTTGGCTGAGAAGCGAGGGTTCTCATCCCCGAATTGCTGGAGTTGAACGGCGTGATGGGCGTCCGTTCGGCGAGTTTTCCGTTCGGTACCAACACGAAGAGGATGGCGTCCTGACTTCTGATGGTCAGCTAGGTCAAGGAAGTCCTTCGCGCGCACGGGTGTCACTTTGAGCGGGCGAGCAAAGGTGACCACGAGTCTGGTATAGCCCCATCACCTGTCGGCGGAAAAATTCTGTTCGAACGTTTCCGGGGTAGGGCAGCAGGTGAGGTAACCCCAAGCCCTGGTAAGCCATTTCTTTATTCAAGTGATACTCAGACGTCTGCCGTTCGTGGCTCGGTTTTGGCTTACCAGTCCGCGCCTGGATTTGCGCGATTTGCTTGCATTCCAAACGAATGTATCATTTTCATTTCGCGGTTTCAACTCGTTAGTCCGAGCGGGCGGCAGTTCCCTTACTAGTTACTCTACATTGCTGACCGATACCACGGCCGAGGCACTTAGTCCGTCGCCCACGCGCACCGATACCGGATAGTCACCGGCTTCATTCACAGGCACCTTGAATTGCGCTTCCGCGATCCCGACACGGCCGGGGGATAAGCGGACGAGCGCAGGTTCAAGAGTGATTTCGCCGAACTGGACAAGGACGGGCAACAAGGGCTTCGATTCTTCGCCTGCGCCCGCTCCACGGAGGGGCGGATTTTCGGTTAAGCCGACGCCGGTGAAGTAGATGGTGAGCACGCTGCCGGGCGCGGCGAGTTGGGTGGAGGAGTTGGCTGCGCCGCTTTCGTTGGCCGCCAACGCACGGCCGCCGCGTAAGCGGCCTCCCTTCCGAACAGAAGGATCTCGCCATGATGACCAAATCCCATCGCGAAGCGCTCATTATCGATCACATGCCGCAGGTCGAACTTCTCGTGCGGCGCTTGCATCGGCGTTGCCCGCAAGTCGAGATCGACGATCTCGTCTCCGCCGGCACGGTCGGTCTCATCCAGGCTGTCGATCGGTTCGATCCAGCTCGGAATCTGAAGCTCAAGACTCTCGCTGAACATCGGATCTCCGGCGCGATGCTGGACTACCTCCGCCACATCGATCCGCTGCCGCGGAGTGTTCGCCGATTCCAGAAGCAACGTGACGCGGTGATCGCCGAGCTGTCGGCCGCCGGCGAGTTCCCCAGTCA
>JAYUSQ010000006.1:0-8717 GCA_043755595.1 Acidobacteriota bacterium
ATGCCTTGATCGATCCACCATTGGGCCCAATGCGGCTCAAACCGCTGGGGTTCATACACTTTGTCTAGCTGCATGTCGAGGGAGCCTTCAGGTTAACATGCGGTCCTGCAGTCGATGATCGGCTTAATGCATATATAATGTCCCCAGCCTCGATCAAGCTAGGAAGTACCAAGTGTCAATTAAGACAGTAAGCTTTACGATTTTGCTGGCGGCCGTGACGGGGTTTATCCCCAAAGGCGCAGATGCCCAACTGCTGCAAGGAACCGTGGGCGGAAATGTGACCGACTCGTCAAGCGCGGCGGTCGCCGGAGCGCGAGTTGTCATCCGGAATCAGGAGACGAACTTCACGCGCGAAACCGTGACCAACGCGGCTGGTGGATACACGCTGCCAACTTTGCCGCCCGGCCGGTACACGGTGACTGTTAGTTCCGCTGGCTTCCAAACCTCTTCGCGAACCGGCGTGCTGGTGGAGATCAACGATGTCACCCGCATCGACGTATCGTTAGTCGTTGGTCAAGTCTCGGAGAACATAACGGTGGCAGCACAGGCCGACGGGCTGCAAACGGACCGCGCCGATGTTCGGACCGATCTGACGGGAAGGGTGCTGAACAGTTTGCCGGTGCCGCTGGGGCGGAACTACCAGATGCTGCTGCCGATGATCGTGCCGGGCGCAGGCACGCCAAGCGGTGGTGGGTCATTCGCCGCCAATCCTTCGCGCGCCGTTTCGATTGGATTTAATGGCACTTCGGGTTGGGGGAATAACACGCGCATCGATGGCACAAGCGCTACGAATTTCAATGGCACTTATCCGATGTACACTCCGGCGCTGGAGTCGATCGAAACGGTCAACGTCGTCACCAATTCCTTCGATGCCGAGCAAGGTTTGGCGAGTGCGGCGGCGATTAATATTCAGACCAAGAGCGGCAGTAATTCCATTCACGGCTCGCTGTTCTCAGCGCACGCTAATCAGCACCTCAAAGCCTACTCGTGGACCGCCGATCGCACACAAGTCGCGCCCAAGTACGTCAACAATCAATTTGGCGGCACCATCGGCGGGCCGATCAAGAAAGATCGGTTGTTTTACTTCATTAGCCACGAGGGTACATATGTTCGTCAAGGGACCGCGCTTTACTCGCAGGTGCCCACTCCGGCCATGAAGAGCGGGAATCTATCGGCTACCCCTACCGCGGTCTTCGATCCTAACACTGGCGCGGCCAATGGGACGGGGCGGACGGCGTTCCCAGGTAACATCATCCCGGCATCCCGAATTGACCTGGGGATTCAAGCGGTCATCGATACTAAGTTATGGCCGGACCCCAACGTGCGCGGCACGGGAGCCTTTGGACTGGGCCGGAACTATTACAGCCAAGGGACCAGCGGGCAGAATCGCAATCAGATAGACACGAAGCTCAATTGGAATCCGACCGGCAAACTATCCATCCTGACCCGCTTTGGCTTCAATGACAACGACTGGTTCAACCCGCAACAGTATGGTTCGCTGGGTGGCCCCGGTTACAGCCCGTCAAACTCATCGGTCGGTGTCGGGGCCGGCCGGATTTACAGCGGGACGCTGTCGGGTACGTACATCTTCAACCCCAACGTGATTGCCGACGCCTACTTCGGTTACTCGGGTAACTTCCCGTTTACCGCGCAACAGCGCCTCGAAGAGAATCTGGGATGGACGCTCTTGAAGATTCCCGGGCTCCAGAGCTCGCAGGCGCGCGAGGGCGGCTGGCCCGCGTTGGTAATCGACGGCTTTGGCGCACCCGGCGCCGGACAAATTCCTGGAGCGACGATCGGACCGAATAACAATTTCCAGCCTCAGGATTATCAGAACTTCGAGAAGGAGTGGGTTGGCAATGTTACGTGGGTGAAGGGCTCGCACGCTTTCCGCGCGGGCGCCGGCTTCAATCAGCAGCGGGATAACGAGAATCAGATGCAGGCTACTTTTTGCGGCTTCTGTCTCGGCTCCGGCGGCTTCCAATTTTCGCAAGGAGCCACGCAAGTGAGCGGAGGCCCGGGAGGCAATGACTTTAATGCCTTTGGGTCGTTCCTGCTCGGGCTGCCGGCGAATGCCGGCAAGGTGACGCTGTTCCCGGAAAAGTATCGCGTTCACAGTGATATCTCCTCCGTGTATGTGCGCGATCAGTGGCAGGTGTCGCGTAAGTTGACCCTGACCTATGGCACGCGTTGGGAAGCCTACCCGTATCCTACTCGCGGAACGCGCGGGTTGGAGTATTTCGATGCCGCCGCCAACCAGGTAGTTGTGTGTGGAACCGGTGGCAATCCTACTAACTGCGGAATCACCAAACACACTAAGCGCTTTGCGCCGAGGGCTGGCATCGCCTACCGCGTCACCGATTCGACCGTGATCCGAGCCGGATATGCGATCACCAACGATCCGACAAATTACGGTGCATCCACAGGTAACCGGCAGAACTACCCGGATATTCTCGCTACAACTTTGAACGCACCAAACGGTTTTTCCTGGGCGACCACCCTTCGCCAGGGCTTACCTCCGGTAGTCAAGCCCGATTTTAGTTCCGGGCGAGTTAATTTGCCGCTGACGGCTGGCGTTTTCACCGTTGACAACGACAATTATGTACGCGGATATGTTCAGAGTTGGAATTTCACCCTGGAACAGCGTTTGGCCGGGTGGAACGTCGCGGCGGGTTACGTAGCCACTCGCTCGATCGATCCGCTCAATTCGCTCAATTTGAACTGGTCTCCAATTGGGACCGGCGCCGCTGGGCAGATTCTTAACCGCCTCGCCCGGCGGACTGCCATTACCAATACAATCGGGACCCAGGGAACCCACCGGTATGACTCGATCCAGTCGAAGGTGGAGCGGCGCTTCGCCGGAGGCGTGCAAGTGTTGGCCACTTACACGATGGCCCGGGCGAGAGCATATACAAATCAAGTCGCAATTCCCGAATTCTTCTCGCTCAACTATGGCCCCATGGGCAATGTCGCCAAACACACAGCTGGTCTGACGGGCAGCTTTGAAACGCCCTTCGGCCGGAAGAAGCAGTGGTTCACCAGCGGCCCAGCGGCAGCGATTCTCGGCGGCTGGCAGATGAGCGGCGCGGCTATTTTACGCACGGGCACACCGTTCACGGTCACGGCGGCCAATACCACACTGAATGCGGTCGCCTCTTCTCAATTTGGCGACTGCAACGGTGAGGCGGCACAAGGTAGCGGAATCCTGGAGTGGTATAGCAAGGCTTCGTTTTCCGTGCCCGCTGCCGGACGCTTCGGTACCTGCCGGACCAATAGCCTAACCGGACCGGGTCTGGTGAACATTGATGCCGGCCTTGATCGCAACTTCGCCTTCGGTGAGCGGTGGCAGTTGAAGTTCAGGGTTGAGGTGTTCAACCTGGCGAACACTCCACATCACTCCAATCCAACGAATAGCGTGAACAGCGGGACTTTCATGCAGGCACTCGGAATCGCCAACACGGGGCGTGAGGGCATCGATGAACGCGCCTTCCGGCTAAACCTGCGGCTTGGCTGGTGAGGATTCCTATCGCGTTGCGATTTCGTCACCCGATGCTCATTGAGCTGTATTGAAGGATTTCTACACTTGACGGCGGATGCTTCTACGCTATCTTCCCGTCCTCATTCTTTTTGGGCGCGTCATTGGCCGCCCAAACGGATCCCAACATTCTGAACAGGCTCCTGACGACCTATCGCCCCCAGCCGGCGGCATTCGCTTTCGGGGCCATCGGCGACCAACACTACGGCCCGGCCGGTGAGGCGAAGTGGCCAGCTTGGCCCAGTCGACTAATGACGCTGCCAGCAGCCTGAAATTTGTCGTGCATACCGGCGACATCAAAAGCGGAAGCACCTTATGCACGGACGCGATGTTCGCCAACCGGCTGCAAGCTTTTAATGCGCTCCAACTTCCGCTGATCCTCACTCCCGGCGACAACGAGTGGACGGACTGCCATCGCGAAAACAATGGATCTCGCGATCCGCTCGAACGCTTGGCGTTTCTGCGCCAGACCTTCTTCACCACTAGCGAAAGCCTCGGCGCCAGGAAGATTCCGGTGTTCCGTCAAAGCGAAGAACCCCGGTACGCTTTATACCGCGTGAACGCCATCTGGACGGAAGGGAATGTCGTCTTCGCCACCGTGCATATCGTGGGGAGTAACAACAATCTTGGCCGCACGCCGGAGCAAGACGCTGAGTATGTAGCGCGCAACCTGGCGAATGTGAACTGGATCCATACCGCTTTCAGATTGGCTCGTGACGGCGGCTTCGGCGGCGTTGTTCTCACGATTCAAGCGAACCCTACGTTCCCGCGCGGGCCCGATAGCGCGGTGCTGCGGCCCGAAACCGGCTTTGTGGACTTCATCTACAATCTTGAGATCGAGGCCATCGCCTTTGGCAAACCGATCCTGATCGTTCACGGCGACAGTCACACTTTCCGCATCGATAAGCCAATGTTTTCCAGCCGGAACAACTTGGTAATCGAGAACATCTATCGGCTTGAAGTGCCCGGATCGGGCGACTCTCATTGGGTCCGGGTGTCGATCAATCCAGCCAAGCCTGTCACTCTTCAGCTTCGAACATGAGGATGTCGCGGCTAACCAGGCCAAGCACACTCTGCCATAAGTGAGCGGCAAATTACCCGGCGCGGTATAATCGAGAGACCGGCTGGCTGCTGATCCCTCAGTTTGCCCTGCCTGTAAATCCAATTCAACAGTTCCTATCTTGATCTCTGTAAACAACGTCACGATGCGCTTCGGCGCCCAAATCCTTTTTGAAGATGTCTCGACGACGTTCCAGCAAGGACGCCGTTACGCGATCACCGGCCCCAACGGGGCGGGCAAATCCACGTTCATGAAAATCCTGACCGGCGAGATCGATCCCACCAAGGGCGACGTCAGCCGGCCGAAGAAGGTTGGCATCCTGCGGCAGGACCAGTTCGCCTTCGACGCGTATCGTGTTATCGATACGGTCATCATGGGAAACGTGCCGCTGTGGGACGCCCTGCAGGAGCGCGACAAGTTCTTTGAGAATCCGGAGGCGTGGACGGACGAAGATGGGATTCGGGTCGGTGAATTAGAAGGCGTGGTCGGGGACGAAGGCGGCTATACGGCCGAAGCCGACGCGGCGACGTTACTACAAGGCCTCGACATAAACCGCGATTTGCATGAACGCAAGATGTCGGAGTTGCAGGGCGGCCAGAAGGTGCGCGTGCTGCTGGCGCAGGCGCTGTTCAGTCACGCGACCGTGTTGCTGCTGGACGAGCCTACGAACAATTTGGATCTTGAGTCCGTGCATTGGCTGCAACGGTATTTGCTGGCCTATAACGGCTGCTTGATCGTCATTTCGCACGATCGCCATTTCTTGAACGCCGTCTGCACTCACACGGCCGATATCGATTACCAAAGCATCATCACTTACACCGGCGCCTACGACGATATGGTGTTCGCCAAGACCCAAATCCGGTCACGCGTGGAAGCGGGCAACGAGCAGCGGGAAAAGAAGATTGCGCAGTTGAACGAGTTCATCGCGCGCTTCTCGGCCGGTACGCGCTCTTCGCAAGTGATGTCGCGCAAGAAGGAAGTGGAGCGGTTGCAGACCTCCGATTTGGCGAAGTCCAATATCCAGCGCCCTTTCATCCGGTTTAAGAACGAAAAGCCGTCGGGCCGGCATCCTTTGGAAATCAAGGGATTGTCGAAGTGGTACGGTGATCTGAAAGTGATTCAGAATTTTACGGCGTCGATTTCGCGCGGTGAGAAAATCGGGCTCCTCGGCCGCAACGGAGCGGGGAAGACCACAATGTTGCGGTCGCTGATGCGCAATGCCACGGGATACGTCGATTCGTCCGAGCGCGATTTCCCCGTTCATGCCGGTGTCGTCACTTGGGGCCATGAAGTGGCCGTGGGTTACTTCTCGCAGGATCACAAGGAATCGATCCGGTCAGGCACGACGATTATCGAGTGGCTACATGAGTTCCAGCCTTCGGCTTCGCAGCAGGAACTACGCGGGCTGCTCGGACAAATGTTATTCAGCGGGAAAGACGCGACCAAGCGCACTGAAAATCTTTCGGGTGGCGAGGCCGCGCGGTTGATCTTCTGCCGCTTGATGCTGCAGATGCCGAATTTCCTATTGCTGGACGAGCCGACGAACCACTTGGATTTGGAGGCGATCAACGCCTTGAACTTCGCTCTGCAGAAGTACGATGGAACGGTGTTGCTGGTCTCGCACGATCATGACTTGGTCGAAGAAGTCGCCACGCGCGTTTGGAATTTCGACAGCAACGGGATTCAGGACTTCCAGGGCCCGTACGCCGATTTCTTAACCGAAAAGGAAGGCGCAGCCGCTTAGCGCTTGGGTTTCTTGCCGGCGCCACGCAATGTTACGCGCTTGAAGACGACGCGTCGGACATTGCCCGCAGAGCCTTCGGTTTCAGCCCGCACGGCGGCTTTCTGAGTAAAATCCGGCTGGCCGTTCGCCTCGAAGTATTTTCCGATCCAGGTCTCATAGAGATGTAGTGCCTTCTCGTTGGGCGGTAATTCACGAGTGAAGAGCGGATCGATGTTTTGCAGCCACTTCCAAATGGCATCTTCGTCGGCGCCATCTATGGCGACTCGCGACGGCACTATCGGTTGCGCATCGCGGCATTTCATGAGGAGTCTGACTTCTTCCGGTTTGTCCTCGTAGTTCTCGTATTCGAAGTCGATGTTCTCGATCAACCCGCTAGATGTCACCTTTTGCAAAGCGTCGTTCAGCAGGAGGAAATTCACCTGCTTGCCAGTGTGCAGGCCAGCAAGCCGCACTACAGACACGGTCGAAAAGCGGGAACCTTGGACTGAAAAGTCACGCAGCGTAACCAGTTTCTTACCGTCGTCGGATTGGGCGCCGAGTAAGAGACTGAACGTCAGGGCGAATGATGTCAGGTTCAGGAACATCTCTCGACTGTATCGCGAACCTTCGTACCTTATTGCTTAGCCATGGCTGCTTGTTGAAATGCCATTCGCACCGGTGACGCGTCGCCGTTGGCGAAATTCGTACGCTGTACCATGAGAATCAACACGACTCCATTGACGGGATCGATCCAGGCCTGCGTTCCATAAGCGCCGCCGTGGCCGTGAGTGCCGGGACCCAGCATCGCTGTAACCCCTTGCGGTTCGCGCACCACACACCACGCGAGCCCCCAACCGTTGCCCGGCGTGAATCCAGTAACTAGTGAACCGGTCTGAATCGTTGTCATCCGCTTCACCGATTCGGGCTGAAGATATCGCTTGCCGTCGAGCGTGCCTTGGTTGAGAATCATACGGGCAAAACGGGCGTAGTCGGGCGCAGTGGAGAACAACCCGCCGTTGGCTAGCGGGTAGCGATCGGTGGACGTGGGCGCTTTTCCCTGTAAGAAGCTAATGGTGGCCTCGGTCAGCGTCGCGCCACCCGGTTCGCGTCGCGCGGGTGTGACGAGACGCGAAAGTTGGTTCGAGCGCAAGTAGAACGTTGTGTCTTTCATCCCAAGCGGTTTGAACAGACGTAGTTCTACGAACTTTTCGAACGGCAAACCGGAGGCAACTTCAAGGATGCGGCCCAGGGTATTGATGCCGGATTGACAGTATTGCCACTTGGCGCCGGGCTCGAATTGCATCGGCTTGTTCAAATAGGCAGGGATCAAATCGCCGAGAGTTCTGGCGGCCTTGGACTCGTCGTTGGTCGCTTCGGGCATGCCGGAAGTGTGAGTCAACAGGTGCTTGAGCGTCAGGTTGGCGAGATTGCCGGACGGCGTTTTCAGATTGGCGAGCGCAGGAATATGTTTGCTCACCAAGTCATCTACCGAAAGCTTTCCCTCTTCCTGGAGCATCAGGATCGCCGTTCCCGTGATGGGCTTGGTCATCGACGCGATCCAGAAGATGGAGTTTTTGCGGAGGGGCTTGCTTGTGGCGCCGGGCCCGGAGTTCCCCACCGCCTGCAGGTGCGTCACCCGGTCGCGCGTGGCAACGAGTGTGACGGCCCCAGGGATCTCCTTGGCCCGTATCATTTCCCGCATTGCGTTGACGACACGCTGGTTGTCTTGCGGCAACGCCAGTGCCGGGAGTAGCGGGAGTAATGAGATGAATCGCATCCAGGCTAGTGTACCCAAAACATCTGGCGGACGCCGCTTTAGAACCGATCAATCAAATGAAAAGCCCGGCTGAGACCCTCAATAGCGTTGCGAGCTTTTTTGCCTGATCCTTAACGATCGAGCGCTTGCCGCTCAGTACCTCGGAAACGCGGCCCCGGGCACCGAAGACCGGGAGCAGACCGTTAGTTAGGCGTCCGCTTGATTCCATCATATAGGCGAGCATCTGTCCGGGCGTTAGGGGCGGCAGCGGATCGTGCCGGATGTCGTAGGCCTGAATCAGAATCGATCCTCGCCTTTGTCCATCAGGCGCGCGACGGGCCGCGACCATTCGATCATACTCACCTTCTGATTCGATTGCTTTCATGACGATCCGATTTGCCAAACGGGAATATTTTTTAGGGTCGACGGTCAGAGTCGCACTCATGCTTTCCAGGCTCCCAGGATACTGGTTTGCAGTGCAAATGCGAACCGCTGGCGTAGGGGCCGGTGGCGAACGAGGTTCGCATTCGGATTTCGCGCCAAGTACGGTAGAGTAGGAGAGAAGGCGACACGATGAGTGCGACCCCCTCTCCCCTCGTCGAACCGGACAAGCGGATTTCCCGGCATCCGGCTCTCCTGAAAA
>JAYUSQ010000007.1:0-28812 GCA_043755595.1 Acidobacteriota bacterium
GCAACGGCTCGGGTTTGGAGCAAAGGTATTCCGGCTCGTGATTGTGTGGCTGCTGTTTGTCGCGCTGATGTTGGTGCTCGTCGCGATCCGATGGCCCGCGAACTTCCATCTCCCCGATGCCGTATTGGTTGCATTGCTGGGTACAACGACAGTCAGCGTCATCGGCTTGTTGGCGACCGTAGCGTTGTATCTCTTTCCAAAACGCTAGAGTGAGTTACGGCGCGCGCACTCTCAACCTGCTATCGCCCTCCCACACCCAAAATATCTAGCCGAAGCATTGGGAGTCTGCGCCAAACGATTCGGGCGAAGTCAGCGGATGCGGACCAACGTCTCAATGCCCGGATTGCGTTCGTGAAGGTCCCGGAAGGCGATCGCCGAATCGCCCGTGCGCAGCAGAAAAGTGTAAAGGCGTCCGGGGCAAGCGGCTTCAAACACCGGAACCAGCGGGCCCTCCAGTATCTTGTAATAAGATTCCGCGACCGGATTGGAATGAAACGTAGCGTCGGTTGCGTAGCGAAAGGCGAACGTGCATCCGCCGGTTGACGCGGCCAAGGTTTCGGTTTTCCCTTCCGTGTGGATTGTCAGTTCATCTCGCTTGATCGTGTACGTCCGCATCTCAGACTTCCACACGCCGGCAAAGCGCGGTGCAATGTCGCCCGCCTGCCGATGCTCGCCGATCAGGCCCAGCCAGCGCGCCAGCCCGACGTCCCCCGCTGCCCAGTCATAGGAATTCAAGGTCTGCGGAATGCCGGTCGCCGCAAAATAGAACATCATCGCCGCACCGAGCAAAACCGGCTTGGGGAATTGTCCGGTCGCCCGCCACTGGGCCGCCAGCGGCGCGACGCCGACCGCCGTCGTCGCGCAAGCGATCCATTGCGCAGTGAAAAACAATCCGTCGAAGCTGACGATGCTGAAAGCGGCGGACGACGATCCTCGCAAAAACCAGCGGTTCGTGAGGGCCGCCAGCACCAACGCAATGAAGAGCAAGTAGATCGCGATTTTGTTGGTCATTTTGGAGGAGCGCCACCCGTAGACGCCACCGGTTTGAGAAGCTAACCCAGCCGTTGCAGCGCCAGCCGCCACAACGTCCGCCCCAGCAACAAGGTGAGTCCCGTCGCGGCGTACGGAATCGTCAACAGCAGATCTTTACGGATCCCCTCGCGAAGCGGCGGAGCGGCTGCAATACTCCACTGATGAAGCGCCTGGGCGAACATGGTCGCCGTGTAGAAGGCGGTGAACCACAGCCATCCCCGCGAATCGTGCCGCCACCCCAACACCGTGAGAAACAACCCCAGCAATCCGAGCCCGGCAAAGAAAAAGACCAGCGGATAGCCCACCCGCTTGCGCTCTCCTACCCTTGCACTGTTTCGGGAGCCACTTTACGCGCGTTCTCAAACAGGAACGTAAGTGTCTTCTCGGTGCGGATCCGCGCGGCGATATTGCGCAGCGTGCCGTCTTTTTCAAATTTCATGCGCACAGCCGCCGCCGGCTCACGCATTTGCTTCGACGCGCGATGAATCTCCCGATCCACTTCGTCGTTCAACGTCTCAATCGACTCGCGCTCGGCGATCTTATCCAGTAGCAGCGAAGCCTTCACGTCGCGCCGCGCCCGGTCCGCTTGCGATTTCTTCAGCTCTTCCCAGTCGATATTCAACTTGCGCGGATCGACGCCCTGCGCCGCTAATTCGCGCAACCGGGACTCGAGATTCATCTCAACCTGCCGATCCACGTAAGCGTCGGGTACGGCGAATTCATGGCCATCCACCAGCGAATCGACCAGCTTGCTCTGCGCTTCCTGCTTGGCCGCGCTCTCACGCTCCCGCAGCATCTCGCGGCGTAGTTCTTCGCGAAATTCGCCAATCGACTTATAGTCGCCCATATCCGCCGCAAACTCGTCGTTGGCTTCGGGCAATTCCTTGCGGCGCAGCCCCTTCACCTGGACATCGAACGTCACCTTGCGCCCCGCCAGGCGTGGACTCGTGTAGTTTTCCGGATAATCGACCGTCACCGAGGCGTTCCCGCCAGGCTCCAGCCCCCGCAGCGCTTCGGAGAATTCCGGCATCGTTTCGGGATCGCCGATATGCAGAATCATCTCGTCCGCCTGCACCGGCTCGCCTTCCACGCCCGCCGTGCTGGTCAGCGAAACCACGGCGTAGTCGCCGTCGGCCAGCGGCCTGGGATCGATATTGACGAACTCAGCCTTGCGGTCGCGCACGCCGTCCAAACGCTTCTCGACGTCCTCGTCGCTCACTTGCGGGTCCGTGTAAGGTACGGTCAGGCCGCGATACTCGCCCAGATCGAACTCAGGCTGAACTTCATACTCGGCCTTGCACCATAGCGGTTCACCGGGCTCAAACTTAATCTCTGCGATGTTGGGTGTACCGGCAACTTTGAGGTTCTCCTTGTCGGCCTGCGCCTTAAAGGCTCGCGGCAGCAAGTTCTCCACTACCTTCTGCCGGATGTCGCCCTGGTAGCGGGAGCGGATGATTGAGGTGGGCGTCTTGCCCGGACGAAATCCGGGCAGCTTCACTTGCCTCTGTAAGGCTTCGACGACTCGACCGGTCTCGGCCTCGACTTCGGCCACCGGGATCGTCAATTCCATCGTTCGTTTGCAACTATCGTCTGCCACGTTTGAAAACCACCTGAAAAAATTTTGAAAGCTTAAACGCCGCCACCGGCTGATCGGCCGCCCAGGTAACGCTCCTGCTCAGGCGTAAGCCGGTCGATTTTAACACCCATCGAATCGAGCTTCATCCGCGCCACTTCGCGATCGATCGCGTCCGGCACCGGGAAAACGCCCTTTTCGAGCTTACCCCGATTTGCGACCAGATATTGGAGGCATAGGGCCTGATTGGCGAAACTCATGTCCATCACCGAGGCCGGATTCCCCTCCCCGGAGGCAAGATTGATCAAGCGCCCTTCGCCGAGCACGTACAACCGGCGCCCGTCGCGCAATGCGAACTCCTCGACGTATTCGCGCATCATGCGGCGCGAAGAAGCCAGCTTGGCCAGAGTATCGAGGTCGATCTCCACATTGAAATGGCCCGAATTACACAGAATCGCCCCGCTCTTCATTTTGTCGAAATGTTCTCGTGCAATCACCGACTTGTTGCCCGTCACTGTGATGAAGACATCGCCGAGTGGCGCCGCCTCATTCATCGACATCACCCGGTAGCCGTCCATCAGCGCCTCCAGCGCTTTGAGCGGATCCACTTCAGTCACGATCACATTGGCGCCCAGCCCCCGCGCCCTCGACGCCACCCCGCGCCCACACCAGCCGTAGCCGCCGACGACGACGTTCATCCCGGCCAGCAGAATATTGGTGGCGCGCAGAACGCCATCGATAGTGCTCTGCCCGGTGCCGTATCGATTATCGAAAAAATGGCGTGTCATGGCGTCATGCACCGCGATGATTGGATAGGCAAGAGTTCCCGACGCAACCAACGCTTTCAAGTGCGACACAGCCTGGACTGATTCTTCGGTCCCGCCAATGACTTCACCCGCCGCGCGCTCAGCCGAGTGCAAGGCCTGCGCCAGTTGACACCCGTTATCGACGGCCAGATCCGGATGACAATCGATGAGCGGGCTCAATGTCGAAGGTTCACCTTTTTGCGCGAAGGTGGAGATGCCGAAATCCTTAACGAGGCTCGCCGCCACATCGTCCTGCGTAGCCAGCGGATTCGAAGCGCTCAGAAACAACTGGGCGCCGCCATCGCGCAACGTCACCATCAGATTGGCGGTCTCGGTCGTAACGGGAAGACAAGCAGCCACCTTGAGACCGGCGAGCGGCTGCGCCTTGATGAATTGTTTACGGATTGACTGCAATACGGGCATCGACTGGAAAGCCCACTCAATGCGCCGTTTGCCGGTATCGGCAAGAGCAGGATCGCGGATGTCGGATTCCACCGTGTTCATAGCTCTGGCCGGTCCCGCCGGATACGGTCTCGACTAAAGACCAGCGTCGCGCTTAAGCGCCGCGGCTTTGTCGGTCGCTTCCCAGGTAAAGGTCTTCTCGGTGCGGCCAAAATGCCCGAAAGCCGCCGTGTCGCGGTAGATCGGACGGCGCAATTTGAGCGACTCGATCATCCCCTTCGGCGTCAGTTCGAAATGTTTCCGCACCAACTCGGTGATCTTCGCTTCTTCCACTTTGCCGGTGCCAAATGTGTTGACCAGCACCGACACGGGCTCAGCCACGCCGATCGCGTAAGCCAGTTGAACTTCGACGCGATCGGCCAATTTCGCCGCTACGATATTCTTGGCTACGTACCGCGCCATGTAGCAGGCCGAGCGGTCTACCTTGGTCGGATCCTTGCCCGAGAAAGCGCCGCCGCCGTGACGTCCCATGCCGCCGTAGGTGTCGACGATAATCTTCCGCCCGGTTAACCCCGTGTCGCCGTGAGGTCCGCCGATTACAAACCGGCCTGTCGGATTGATGTGGTACTTGGTGTTTTTGTCCACCATGTCCTGAGGAACCACCGGATCGATCACATGCTTGCGCACCAGCTTGCGCAGCTTGTCGATATCCATCTCGTCGTGTTGCGTTGAAACCACCACCGCGTCAATGCGGGCCGGCTTACCGTCCACATATTCGACGCTCACTTGGGACTTGCCGTCCGCACGCAGAAACGGCATCTTTTTGTTGCGCCGCATCACGCTCAACTGCCGCGTCAACTGATGAGCCAGCATGATCGGCAACGGCATCAGTTCTTTGGTTTCGTTGCAGGCATATCCGAACATCAGCCCCTGATCGCCCGCGCCGCCGGTGTCGACGCCCATCGCAATATCGGGCGATTGCGTCTGAATGCAATCGACGATGCCACAGGTTTTGCCATCGAAGCCAAATTCGGCGTTATCGTAGCCGATCTCGCAAATCACTTTGCGGACGAGCGACTTCACGTCGATCACGGCCTTGGTCGTGATTTCGCCCGCCACCACGCACAATCCGGTGGTAACCAGGGTTTCGCACGCAACCCTGCTCCGCGGATCCTGCCGCAGCGCTTCGTCTAGAATCGCGTCCGATACCTGATCGGCAATCTTATCGGGATGTCCTTCTGTGACGGACTCCGACGTAAAAATATGACGCATGCCTTGGGCAGCCAAAATCCTTGTTCCTCCAGTGGAATCCTGTTCTTGCTCTGCAACGCCCGGCATTAGAACCGCCGGTCGGGGAGACAGAAAAGCGGATGGATCGATACAGATGGAGCCGGGAGAAATCTCCTGAACCCAATCCGATAGTGTAGCCAAGCTGGAAGGAAGCGTCAAACGGGAGGCCAGCGAGGGTACCCCCGGCTGGCGCGAAAAGGGAATTTCAAGGCTTGAAGTGGGGCACTTCTCTAGCCGAGTTCGCCTCGTAGGATCGCCTGCTGACGTCGGCTTGCTGTAGCAGGCATAGCCTCATTCGCCTCGGCCAGCCTTAACCGGTACTCCACGCGGCGGTGTTGTGTGCGGTATGCGCCAAGCAAGAATACAGCAGCCATGAATGTCAGCGCGACCATCAGGCCGGCAACGGGGCGAAGCGTCTCAGAAATCGGTACCGGCCAAATCCCCGTCTCCTGTACAAGTTTGAAAATATGCAGGAAACTCAACAGTCCCACGACCGCGACCAGCAATCGATCTGGTCCAAACTTCACACGCGGAATCAGAATGGCGCACCAGATGAGCGTGGCCAACGAAACGACAAGCGAGAGCCCCACCAGGAATCCCACTTGCACGAATTCAGATGAATTCAATTGGTTCATAATCCGTTCCCTGGTCATTTATCGGCAGAGCCTAAGGGAAACTTCACCCCCCTTTTAAACCGCCGGGAGCCCTCAGTTTCCGGCCGGGAGTCTACAGCGCCGGCCAGTTCCCCGCCATCCAGGCGCCCCGTTCCGGCAGTCCGTCAGCGACGCGCTCGGCGCAGTCGTTCCAATAACCGCAGCCGTTCAGCGTTTCTTGCGGACTGACTCAGCGCGTTGCTGCGAAGCGCACGGTCAGGGTCAGGAAGGCGGCGGTGGTGGGAGGGACCCCGGGTCCGCTCGGATACCCTGCCTGTTCGGTAATGCCGACGATCGGCCCAAGCGGGACTGCGGCAGCGCGGGCAAGTGATTCGGAGCGAGCTCGCGCGTCAGCCAGCGCACCCTCAACCAACTGCGCGCTTGCGGCTTCACGGCTGCGGTCGCTCGCCCCAAAGCCCGTCACACCCTGGCTGACTAACTCAAACCCCGCTTCGGAGGCGAGTAACGAGCGCCGGAGTTGTTCGACCTTTTGCAGCGTCTCGGAAAGCTGGGCCACCGGGACGCGCAATTGAAACGTGTAACCGACCCGGTTACCCTGCGGCGGCAGCCGCCCGGGCGAGCCATAGTAAGGAGAAACGTACTGTAAGTGGGACTCTGTGATGCCAATTGGCGCGGCGGCCTTCACTACGGCTTCAAGCGTGGCCGAGGACGGTGCAGAGATCCCGATCAAGAGCGCGGCTTCTTCGACCTTGAGTGTCATGGTCCGTGTCACAGTCACTTCCACAAGGTCCGCGCTGGGCGGCGTGGGCAGGATCTGCGCGGAGGCGGCCGCAGCCACGAGACAAAAAGTTGGGATGATGTTTTTCATGACGGCTCTCTCCCCTTAGCGGCTAACCGCAAAACGCACCAGCACGTACACACCCGCCGTGTTGGAGAGTGGCGCCCCCCCGATCCCAATGCCTCCAATCGCGAATCCACTAAAAGCTTCAATTAACGCCTATGATCGCCCCCAGTTGGAGTCCGGCGGCCTTCGCCAGAGTTTCGGCGCGGGCTCGCGCTTCGCCCAGCGCGTCCGAGAGCAGTTGTGTGCGCGCAGCCTCGCGAGATCGGTCGCTCGCGCCGAAACCGATGACGTTCTGTCCCACCAATTCCATGCCGCTCTCTCCGGCCAGCAGCGTCCGCCGAAGCTGGTCCAGCTTCTGTAAGGTAGCTGACAGTTGGGCGGAAGGAACCCGAATTATGAAGTTATATACGACACGGTTGTCGCTAGGACCGCCGCCGGGCGCAGGCGTCCCGAAGTACGGGTTCACTCCTTGCAAATCCGTCTCTTTAACGCCCACCGTTTCTGTGGCCTTGACCACAGAATCCAGGGTCGCCGACGTTGGCGCCGCGATCGTAACCGCCAATCCGGCCTCCTCAATCTTCAATGTCACACTACGCGAGACCGATATTTCAATACGGTCCGGGTTGGCTTGCTGCTGCCCCTGGGCAAATAACGATACAGGGAGAGCCGCTGCTGAAATCAAAATTGCAAGAGTTCGTGCGTGCATAATGCTCCTTCGCTTCCTTAAAGACGCTAATCGCGTCGAAATCCACTACAGCCGCGAGAACTTTATTTTGGTCCATTTTCGCATTGCCCCACCATACCGAACTCGGTCAAAGCCCGAGCCATCGCCCCGGCCATTCTTCATCGTCGAATCGCCTACCAGAAACAGGGTTTGCGCCGGAAGCGGAATCAGACAAGCGAGTAGGATCAGGAAACGCATGAGACTGTACTAGATCAGAAAATATCGCAGTCAATTTGACCCGCGGCGCCGGCGAATCGATTCGACAATCTGATCGATCGTCAAGTCCTTCTGCCACTGTTCGCGGTCGCGAGTATAGTCGCCGGTGCCGGAACGATTCAAGCGCAAGAACCGGGCCAGACCATCGGGACCCAATTCGTGCTGGAGGAGTTCTAGGGCATGCCGTTCAAACTGCTCGTCCGTCAATTGGTCGATGGCGATCATGGTCCTTGCTCCTTGATCCAAGATAGCGGATTCCGTATGGGAATTCGAGGGTTGCCCAAGTTACGAACAGTGCGTTTCAACAGCCGGTCGTCGGTGGTCAACAGTGCATCGGCGCTAAGGGATTCAGCGGCCGCGATATGAAGTGGGTCGAACGGTCCGTAGCCCAAGCTTGCCAAATCCCGTGCCCGAAGGACAATCGGCCATTGATCTGGATCCTCGACACGGCCAACGATAGTATCGTCTGCGCTTCCGCCCGCCTCTGCATGTTTGGATTGGAGAGCACTTCCTCTTCCAGCGCTTCGCTGGAAACTAGCGCCAGCATCCCATGGCGAACTCCAGCGAGAACCTTCTCCACGGCTCCAGCTTCGTCCCGGATTTTGCGCTGCGAATGATCGTCGGTGAGGCGGCTCAGACAGCACGCGTCGAGGTAGACTCTCACGAATATGTCCCCGCAGCCGGTTTTTCCCGCCGCGCCTTCTCAAAATCGGCAGCGAGTTCTTCCGCCGTGGTTCCGGTCGCAGCGATCGGCTCGTCCATTTCCTCGCCTGTCTGGCGAACAGCTTCGATTTCCACCTTGGTTGGCTTGCTGGAACGCCGCGAAATTCGAGCGATCAACCGCAGGCCAGCCTGCACAAAAACATCGAGGGTCTCGCCCTGCCGAGTGACCGTTAACGGAGTTTTCGATTCCAGAATGCTGGCTACCCTTCGGGCCATTTCAGGCTTTCAACTCCGCCAACAACACAGCCTCCAGGTGATCGCAAGCATCCATGACCGACGGGCGGACGCGCTTCTCGTATTCAGCCATCTGTGCCTCTTTGTCCTTCAGTGCGGCGACAGACCAAGGCTTGCGAGCCCCACCAGTCGGCATGTCATCGGATTCGGTGGCGAAGCACTCGAAACCGCGTAGGCTCTTGAATAGGTAGCCTGCACGATTCACCGACTGAGCCAAGGCGAGAATCGCGATGCATCCATTGATCAAGGAGATCTGCCCGGCTTTCGTGCTCCTCACTGTGCCAAGCAAGACGATCTTCACCGAGCGTTCCTTCACTGCTCGAAGTTCTGAATCGAGGCCCCGAAGCGTCGGCGGAAGCGGCACCTCTTCGATACTTGGCCATCGGACATGTGCGAGGCAACGAAACTCAGCCGTCCCAAGCTCAATGTAGTTTCGCTGCGCTTCATAGAGACTGACGTGATTTGCACCGCCTGCATAAGCTGGGTCCTCGTTTTGCACAGGATCGTCTTCCCAAAAGCATACAGCGCAGATTTCGTAGCTGCCGTTACTCGGATCCGAAAGCGTTAAGAATCCACAGCACCGGCACGGATAGCGTCGTATCTCGTCGGAGTTGGCGGGTGTGGATTCCATTACCGTTAGGCTCTCAGCGCCGCCAACTGTAAATGCACGCGCCGATAACAGAAGGCTCACCCAGAAATTCCGCACCCATCACGCCAACAAAGCCTTCACCACCCGCCCATGCACATCCGTCAACCGGAAATACCGCCCCTGGAACCGATAAGTCAACTTCGTATGATCGACACCCAGACATTGCAGGATCGTCGCCTGTAAGTCATGCACATGCACCGGGTCTTCAGTCACGTTATACCCATAATCGTCCGTCGCCCCATACACCTGCCCCGCCTTGATCCCGCCGCCCGCCATCCAAATCGAAAAGCACCGTGGATGATGATCGCGCCCATAATCATCCTTCGTCAGCCGCCCCTGGCAATACACCGTCCGCCCAAACTCGCCGCCCCAGATCACCAGCGTGTCATCTAACATCCCCCGCGCCGCCAAGTCATTCACCAGCGCCGCCGCCGGCTGATCGGTCTCCGCGCAACGCTTCGGCAACCCCTTCGGCAATCCGCCGTGATGATCCCAATCGCGGTGGAATAACTGGATCGCCCGCACGCCCCGCTCCGCCAGCCGCCTCGCCAGCAAACAGTTATGCGCGAATGTCCCCGGCTTCCGCGCATCCGGCCCATAAGAATCGACGACGCTCGCCGGCTCCTTGGCTAAGTCAGTCAACTCCGGCACCGAAGTCTGCATCCGAAAAGCCATCTCATACTGCGCAATCCGAGTCGCAATCTCCGGGTCGCCGTACTCATCCAGCTTCATCTGATTCAACTCGCCCAGCGTATCCAGATACTCCCGCCGCATCGCCGAGTCAAACCCCGGCGGATTCGATAGATACAACACCGGATCGCCCACGCTCCGAAACTTGATGCCCTGATACCGGGTCGGCAAAAACCCGCTGCCCCACAGGCGATCGTACAGCGGCTGCCCTGTTCCGCCAGAGCCCGGCGAGATCAACACCACAAACGCCGGCAAATCCTGCGTATCGCTACCCAACCCGTAGGCAAGCCATGAGCCCAACGACGGACGCCCCGCAATCTGCGAACCAGTCATCAGAAACGTCACGGCTGGATCGTGATTGATTGCCTCCGTAAATACGCTCCGCACGATCGAGATCTTATCTACGATCTTCGCTGTATGTGGAAGTAACTCACCAATCCAAGCGCCCGATTGCCCATGTTGCTGAAACGCGAACTTAGATGGCACGACCGGGAAACTCGATTGTGACGCCGACATCTGCGTCAACCGCTGTCCCCGCCGCACGCTCTCCGGCAAATCCGTATTGGCGAATTCCGGCAACCGCGGCTTGTAATCGAATAACTCCATCTGCGACGGGCCGCCGGACTGGAACAAATAAATAACACGCTTTGCCTTCGGCGCGAACGTCGGAAAACCCGCGAGCCCGCCCACCCGTGGCTTATCGGCCGCACCCTCAAGTAACTGCGCCAAAGCCGCCACGCCAATCCCCGTCGCCGTCCGGCCGAAAAAATGACGCCGCGTCAGCTCGTTCATTGCTTGGTCACCGTCTCATCGAGATTCAACAACACACTAGCCACGCCGGTATAGGCAGCTAACTCCACGGCATTGAGCGATGGATCCGCCGCCGCCTCACCCACTCGAAGTAACTCCGAGGCTGACTTACGATCGCTGTCGTACTTCACCTTCAAACGAGCCAGCAATTTCCCCAGCGCCACGCGCTCCCGGTCCTGAGCCACTCGCCCTAATGCCAGCATATATCCGCGTCCCAGCCGATCCGCGCCACCCTCCCGCATCATTCGCTCGGCCAATTTGCGCGCCGCCTCGACATAAGCCGTATCGTTCATCAGACTCAGCGCCTGCAAAGGCGTATTAGTTCGCGTCTCGCGCACCACGCAACTCTCACGTGTAGGCGCATCGAACGTCACCATTGAAGGTGGAGCGATCGTCCGGCGCCAATAACTATAGAGACTCCGCCGATACAATCCCGCCCCCAAGTCATGCGCATAATCCGTTCCACCGGCTAACTCACTCCACAACCCCGCCGGCTGATACGGCCGCACTGGCGCGCCGCCCACCGTCTCGGTCAATAAGCCCGACACCGCCAGCGCCTGATCGCGAATCATTTCCGCTGGCAATCGCAGCCGCGCCCCGCGCGCCAACAACCGATTCTCCGGATCCCGCTGCAACAGCTCCGGAGTAACTCGCGAAGACTGC
The DNA here is from genome assembly GCA_043755595.1 of Acidobacteriota bacterium. Classification (GTDB taxonomy): domain Bacteria; phylum Acidobacteriota; class Terriglobia; order Bryobacterales; family Bryobacteraceae; genus VFZP01. Next base: position 11,271 of record JAYUSQ010000007.1, read on the forward strand.
CGATAAGTCGCACTCATCGCGATCGTCTTGAGCGTATGCCGCACGTCCCACCCACTCTCGCGAAACTCCACCGCCAGCCAATCCAGCAGCTCTGGATGCAAAGGCCATTCCCCCTGCGACCCAAAATCTTCCACCGTCTTCACTAGCCCGGTCCCGAATAACATCTGCCAAAACCGGTTCACCGTTACCCGCGCCGTCAACGGATTCTCCGCGCTCACCAGCCACCGCGCCAAACTTAGACGATTCGGCGGCGCGCCCTGCGCCAAGGGCGGCAAAAACCCGGGAGTTGCCCCCGCGACCTTTTCCCCATGCGCATCGTAGGCCCCGCGCTTCAAGATGAAAGCATCGCGCGGCGGCCCCTCCTGCATCACCATCGCCGTAGGAATCGTCGCCAAGTAAGCGTCGCGCTCGGCCGCCGCCGTCAACGAGCGATAGTAAATATCGCGCAACCCCTTCGAAATCCCGCGGTCGAAAAACGCATACCGAAGGCGATTCGCTTCATTCAGTCCAAGCGCAGCCTCGACCTCAATCGGCGACAGCATCCGATCGAAAATTCGCACACTCGAAATCTCACCCCGGAACCGCAGGTCATCCCCGCCCCCGCCCCCGATCCGTAACTGAGCCTTATGTTGCAGCGGCCATAAATTCTGGTCAAAAAGTATCTTCAGCGGCTGAATCACGCCATTCAGATAGATCTGCACATGTCCGTCGCGCGCCTTCATCGACCCGTCGTAAGTCACCGTAACATGCTGCCAACTATCGGCCGGGACGGGATTCACCGTCTCTACACGTAGCCCCAAATCAGTCCAGCGAAAGATATAGTGAAACCGCAGCTTGCCGTCCAGTAGGTAAATCGCCCAGCCGCTGCCTTCGAAGTAATCCTCCATGCGCGATAGAATCGTCCCCCGGCTCCCTTTGAACCGAGCCATCAGCGTGAAAGGATCCCGATGGTTGAAAGCGCCCTTGTCCTCGCCCAGCTTCACCTCACGCGCTCCATCGAAGCGGCTATCGGCCGGCGACTCAGCCACCACGCGATTCTCAACCGGCTCCCAATCCTTAGGTGCGTTCGGCTTCCACGCCGCCAGTTCCCGATCCACCTTGCCGGATACCGCACGCCACTCGTCATTCCGCTGCCCTGCCCGCGCGTTCAACTGATCCAATCGCTTCTGCTGTTCCGCCGTAGGCGCCTTAATAAACGGCTCTTCATTCCCGAAGTTATAGACAAACCCTTTCTCGCCCGGGATGTTATTAAAGAAGGCGAACATCGAATAGTAGTCGCGCTGCTTAATTGGATCGTACTTATGATCGTGACAACGTGAGCACCCCATCGTCAGCCCCAGCCAAACTGTCGAAGTAGTTTCCACGCGATCGGCCACATACTCCACTCGAAATTCTTCGTCGACGATGCCGCCCTCAGCCGTCGTACGGTGATTGCGATGGAAACCGGTAGCCAGGCGTTGCTCCATAGTCGCGTCCGGCAGCATATCGCCCGCTAACTGCTCCACGGTAAATCGGTCGAACGGCATGTTACGCGCAAAGGCATCGATCACCCAATCGCGCCACCGCCACATCGTGCGCACGCCATCGGACTGATACCCGTTCGTATCCGCATACCGCGCCGCTTCCAGCCATCGCACGGCCATCCGTTCGGCGTATCGCGGCGACGCCAGCAATCGATCGACCACCCGCTCATACGCGCCCGCTGAATCGTCGCGCACGAACGACTCAACCTCCGCCGGACTCGGCGGCAACCCCGTCAAATCCAGCGTCACCCGCCGCAGCAACGTAGGCTTATCCGCCTCCGCCGAAGGCGTCAACCCCTCGCCCTCCAACCGCGCCAGCACATGCCAATCGATCTCATTCTTCGGCCACGCTGCATCCTTCACCGCGGGCCGCCCAGCCCGCCGCGGGGCAACAAAAGACCAATGCTGCTGCCAAACCGCGCCCGCATCGATCCAAGCCTTAACCGTCGCAATCTCGCGGGCCGACAGCGCCTCATGCCCCGCATAAGCCGGCGGCATCCGAGTCGCCTTGTTAGTCGAAGTAATTCGCTGAAGCACCGCGCCCAACTTAGGCCGCGCCGCCTCTTCCACATCCAACCGCAGATTCGCCTTCCGGTTCCCCGCATCGGGCCCATGGCAAGCCAGACACCGGTCGGACAAAATCGGCCGGACATCGCGATTGAACTCGACCACCCCCGCCGCCGGGAGCAGGCACGGGCAAACGATCAAAGAAACCAGGGCAACCAGTCGCATCTGCCCCCGATTATATCGGAGCCCGCCAGCGATCAACTCGCGCGCCGGCCGCCAACTTTCCGCTTCTCCCGCTCAGTAAGCGTTTCATGCAACAGCGACTTAATGTAAGTTTGGTAAGGCAACCCCTTGCGCTCAGCCTGCTTTCGCGCCAACGCCAAATCCGCTTCGGGAATCCGCAGCGAAATCACAGGGGCTGGCGTCTTTTTCTTCAAAGAAGCAGCGATCCGGTCGCGCAGAAGTTCTTTCGTCAATACCTGGGCCTCTCCGCTTTTCACCGCTGCACCCAAGTGTTTACCATGGGTCTCGCGATTTCTGTACCACCAGTCGGCTTCTTCGGCCTCAGAGGCGAAAGTAGGCACAAGGCGTTCAGATGTTTTGACTAAATTCTTCTTCATCGGACTCCCGCTGCTTCACGCGAGCATTGTAGCGCGCCCTCCCTACGCCAACCCGCCGCAAGCGACACCACCCAGCAGGATAAAATAACGGGCACAACGCCATGCCCACCATAAACTTACTCCACTTATCCGATCTCCACTTCGTCGAAGACAAAGGCGGCACGGCGCGGGCGGAGCGCGACAGCGCCTTGGATGGCCTCGTAGACACACTTAGCAATCTCGAATCCGCCTGGAAGCCCCACCTCATCGCCATCTCGGGCGACCTCTCCTATCAAGGCGACCCCAAAGGCTACGATGCCCTCACCGTTTGGCTGAAAACGAAGCTCTTCCCGGCCACGAAACTCGGCCCAGCCGATTGCATTATTTGTCCGGGCAATCACGATCTCAGCCGAAAGAAAGCCAAATCCCTGCTCGACCGCACGGGTGACGCCACGCGCGCTGACGAGGTCCTTCGTCCAGAAGATCTCGAAGAGGGCTTCGCCCGCCCCTTCGCCGCCTACTCAAAGTTCGCAGCAGACCTCCAAATTCCGCCGGTCGACCTGACCGCCTTCGGCCCAAACCACCTCTCGGGCACACGCGAAACCCACGGCTTGCGCTTCGTCGTTCTGAACTCTGCCTGGTTCTGCCGCGACAGCAAAACGGACAACAGCAATCTCTGGCTTGGCCTCCCCCAGCTCCACTGCATCTTCCACGGCGTAAAAACCGGAGACTACAACCACGGCCCACTCACCATCGCGCTCCTCCATCACCCATCCGATTGGCTCGCCAAACCCGAGCTCACCGCGTGGGACAACCGCCCCGCCGCTTACGAATTCCTCGCGAACCGGGCGCACATCATGCTCTCCGGCCACACGCACGGCGCGCTGGAGAGGCCCACTCAGTGGTACAAACGCGCGCACCTGTTCCGCAGCGGCGCGGGCTACGACAATCACCAATACCGCAACACTTTCGCCATTCTACAAATCGATACCGATTCCAACGTTCGCGCCGTCACGAACCGCCCGTGGGAATTCGACCCGCGCAACTCCAAGTGGGAAGAAAAGTCCGGCGAAACCTACGATCTGAAAATTCCCAAGCCCGGCATCTCTCCGCGCGGCTACGACACCACAAAATACTTCACGTGGCTCCGCGGCGAAACCCAATCCCTCAATCTTCACCAACTCAAAGTCGGCCCCGGAGACACGCCGCCCCCAGCCATCGATACGCTCTACATCCGGCTCCGCGCTCGTACCTCGGGATCGATGGAAAGCCGCCTGCACGAATCCATCGATCTCGAGCAATCCCTCCACCACCGCAAGCTCGTCATTGAAGGCAAACCCGGCGGCGGCAAAACTACCTTTGTCCGCTGGCTCGCCTGGAACCTCTGCCGTCCTGGCGGCCCGCCGCCCAACTTCCCCATTCAAACAAGCTTCCCCATCTTCATCCGCATCAGCCAACTCGATCAGCACATCGCCAACACAATCGCGGCCAAAGAACCCGGAGCGCCCAAGACTGCCACCGATGCCGCATGGCTCCCTCATTACCTGGCCAGCCAACCCTGGGGACTCGACGCGGACTTCTTCAAGGACAAGCTCGACGCCAACGCCGAAACTGTCCTGCTCCTTGATGGACTCGATGAAGCCGCCAACCAAACCCGCCGCGAACGCATCGTCGAACTGATCCAGAACGCCGCCCGCGATCTCCCCGGCCGCGTTGTCGTCACCACGCGCCCCAACGTTCACGAAGGCCGCTCAACGCTCCAGGGCTTCGAACCCGCGTTCATTGACGACCTCGACCCCGAAGGCATCGAAGGCTTCCTCCGCCAATGGTGTCTCTGGCTCAAGCGCGGAGACACCGCCGCCGCCGAAGACTACCTCACCGAACTCCGCCCCGCCGTCGCCGTGCCCTCGATTCGTCTACTGGCGAAGAACCCGCTGATGCTCACCGCGCTCGCCGCCTTGCACCTGCGCCGCCATCGCCTCCCAGAGCAGCGCGCGCAGCTCTATGAACAGATCATGGACTGGCTTGGGGATCAGGCTGAGACCAGGCATCCTGACCGTTGGAAGAAAGACGATCTCCTCAACCAACTCGGTGAACTCGCGCTTGCCATGCAGGAATGGCAGGGCGGACAGAAACTACAAATCGGCATCGACACGGCAGCCGCCAAACTGTCGGGTCAGACCATCGAAAGCGCGCGCCGGTTTCTGGAACTCGCGCAAGTCGATAGCGGCATCGTGACGCTGCGCGGAGGCGAACTCGCCTTCTGGCATCGGAGCTTTCAGGAATATTTGGCGGCCCGCAAACTCTCTGGCTTCCCGGACCAAAAGCTCCAGCAGGGCGCCGTCAAGCTCCTCTACACAGCCGAGGGCCGTGAGGTCCTACCGCTTCTTGGCGGACGAATGGCCGAGAGCGCGCGTGAGCGGCTCAACGACTTGCTCGAGGCGCTGACCAAGCACGCCATCGCGCAGAAGACGCTTGACCGCCAAGCCCATGCGGCTGGCGTCCTCGGCAACCTCTTCGCCGACCTCGCGCCCACCACGTACAAGCCCAGCCAGAACGCAGCCACGCAGTATGAAGCGCTCCGCCAACCGGTGATGGCCATCTTCAAAAAGGGCGGGGCCCGCAACATCGGGCTCAAGACTCGCATCGCCGCCGCCGAAGCTCTGGATCAAGCCAGCCAGTCGCGTCTTCACCAGCCTGACCATAAAGATTACTGGGTGCAAGTTCCCGAGGGAGACTACCCGCTTGGCGGCGACAAAAACAACAACGAACTTCGCGCTCAAAAAGTGAACCTCAAAACGTTTCGCCTCGGCCGCTTCCCGGTCACGGTATGGGAGTTCGATCGGTATGTGAATGAAGAGAACCTCGAGCCCAGGAAAGAATGGAAGTGGGATGAACAACTCCTCCACCTCAGCCGCCCCGTCGTCTACGTGTCGCATGCGGAGGCGCAACGGTATTGCCAGTGGGCCAACGGCAAGTGGAAGCGTCCATGCTTCTTGCCATCTGAACACCAGTGGGAGGCCGCTGCGCGTGGCCTCGAAGGCCGCCACTATCCCTGGGGACCCAAAGACAAAGCGCCCGACGAATATCTCGCCAACTTCGGCAACCCAAGCGGCGCGCCAACCCCGGTGGGCATGTTCCCGGATGGCGACACTCCGGGTGAACCCGGCATCTCCGACATGGCCGGCAATGTTTGGGAATGGACGTGCAGCGATTACGACGACGAGAAAAAGTACAAGACCGTGCGGGGGGCGTCCTTCCTCAGTGATTCGTCGATCCTGCGCGCCGCTTTCCGTGGCTGGGTCGTACCGGGCAACCGCTTTGACTTTCTCGGGTTTCGTTGTGCCGGGGAATGAATTCCCTTGATTCTTTTCCCTTTTCCCTTGACCGAGGCGCAGCCTCGGTCAAGGGGAATTTGTTTTGAGAACGCAGAAAGGTAAACCTCATGAAACCCAAACGCGAGTCCGGAGCCCCAATCGCCGTTGAAAAGGCGTATGATTTTGTCGTGTGGCTCTTGCCCAAAGTCGACAATTTCCCGCGCGCCCAACGCTTCACCGTGGGTGAACGGCTCGCTGCCAGCGGGCTTGATCTACTCACGCTTCTGGTGGAAGCCGCTTATGCGAAGCGGAAATCGGATCTCCTCGAACAGGCCAGCCGCAAGGTCAATTCCACGCGTTACCTGCTTCGCATCGCGAAAGACCTAAAGCTGATGTCGATAGACTCGTATGGCTTCAGCGCCGAAAACCTGGATGAAATTGGCCGCATGGTGGGCGGCTGGAGCAAGGCGATGGTGGCCAAAACGTGAAGCGCATCGGCAACCTCTGGCCGGAGTTGACCAGCTTCGCCAACCTGCTGGCCGCCGCCGAAGGAGCGGCGGTAGGCAAACGCAAACGGCCCGATGTCGCCGCCTTCAGAATGAACCTGGAATCGGAGCTTGTCCAACTCCGCCGTGAATTGCTGGATGGCAGTTACTGCCCGGGCCCGTGGTAGCGTTGATACGCGAAGCGGGCCGCCGGGCTATCGTCGGCCTGGGAATCCCACCCTCGGCTCGCTCATGTTACGATGGGCGCAGTGCTCGAGGTAAGCCGCTTCTTCGGTAATCCGGGATGTACTTCGACGACCATAATCCGCCTCATTTCCACGCTCAATACGGTGACGACGAAATGCAAGTAGGAATCGAACCCGTTACAGCCCTCGAAGGCGGCCTCCCGCGCCGGGCTGCCTCAATGGTCTTCGAATGGACGGCGCTCCACCAACGTGAACTACTGGAAAACTGGCGGCGCATTCAACAAGCGGAAACTCCGCAAAGGATCGCACCCCTTGACTAGCGCCAAGCCGCCCCGGTTAACCGCAGTCCGCCACGTAGCCGCCTACCGCCTGGAACTCACCTTCACCACCGGCTGCGCTTACGAAATCGACTTCGCCACCCGCATCCTCGGCCGAGGCGGAGTCTTCCGCTCCCTCGAAGACCTGGCGTTCTTCAAACAAGTCCGCGTGGAACCCGAAGCCGGTACAATCGCGTGGCCGAACGGCGTAGACTTCTGCCCCGACGTCCTCTACTCACTCGCAACCGGCCAACCGGTCAAACATCTCGAACCGGCTTGAAGCGCTACTTACAGCCCAAACCCATCCTCCGAAACTTTTGCGGTCTTTGCACCTTTGCTCGCTTTGCGAGACATCCGGAAAACATCCTCGTGTTCCAGTGATGGCCATTTATAGACGTTCGCTCGCGCGCGAAAAAAATATCCCCCTACCCGCCAACGACATCCAAGCCACGCCGCGCACTCATAGTTCACCTTCAAGCGATACTGACCACGGGTCGGCGCTGCACGTCCACAAAATCGAATCCGACACAATTCGACACTTTTCGACGTTCTGAATTTTTTCCGGCGCAAGCCATAATGGAGGTTGATCCTGGCCCACGGCATCACTAAGGTCGCCCAAACCGGCACCCACCGCGTCGACATCCTCAAAGGTATCGACCTCGAAATTCAGCGCGGCGAAGCGTGCGCCATCATGGGTCCATCCGGCGGCGGCAAGTCCACGCTCCTCGGCCTCCTCGCCGGTCTCGACTCGCCCACCTCCGGCCGCATTGTCCTCGACGGCGCCGAAATCACCGGCCTCGCCGAAGACGCGCTCGCGGCGATTCGCGGCCGCAAAGTCGGCTTCGTCTTCCAGTCCTATCAACTCATCCCCACGCTCACCGCCGAAGAGAACGTGCTCCTCCCGTGGGAACTAACCGGCGGCACTGGCGATGGCCCTGCGCGCGCCCGCCAATTGCTCGACGAAGTGGGTCTCGCCGAACGCCGCGATCACTACCCCGTCCAACTCTCCGGCGGCGAGCAGCAACGCGTCGCCCTCGCCCGAGCCTTCATGGCGCGCCCGCCGATTCTCATGGCTGACGAGCCCACCGGCAATCTCGACTCCGCCAACGGCCAGCACGTGCTCGAACTCCTGCTCGAACTCAACCGCCGTGAACAAACAACCCTCGTCCTGGTGACGCACGACGCGGCATTAGCCGAGCGCGTCACACGCCGCATTCATCTCAAAGACGGAAGAATCGTGAGCGATGAACGCGGGTAAGCTCTCGTGGCGCACGGCCTGGCGCATAGCCTGGCGAGACCTGCGCTCGTCGCGCGGCAAGTTCCTCTTCATCGCGTTCGCCATCGCCGTGGGCGTAGGATCGCTCGCGGGCGTCCGAGGCTTCGGTCGCGCCTTCCGCACCATGCTGCTCGCTGAAGCGCGCACGCTGATGGCGGCAGACCTGATGGTGCGCGTCTTTGAAGTCCCCTCTGCCGATCAACAGCGCCTCTTCGATTCGCTCGAACTGCGTGGCGCGCGCCGCACCGGCATCACTGAAACGGTGTCGATGATCACTGCCGGCGATGATGACCCGCCGATGTTCTGCGGGATCAAAGCGGTCGATCCCGCCATGTATCCCTTCTACGGCGAAGTGAAACTCGACCCCGCTGGAGTGTCGCTAGCTGACGTGCTGAAGCCCGATGCCATCGCCATCTCGGACGACGTGTTCACGCGTCTCCCCAACCTCAAGGTTGGCAGCACGATCCGGCTGGGCGAAGCGGACTTCCGCATCGGCGCCATACTGCGCTCCGAGCCTGACCGCATGACGGGCTCCATGAACGTCGGCGCGCGTGTGATGATGAGCCGGGCCGGGCTCGACCGCACGGGCCTCGTCAAACAGGGCTCGCGCGCTGCGCAACGCCATCTCTTCAAACTCCCGCCAGCCGACCCCAAGCTTACGATCGCCGAAGTCCGCGGCGAAATCCAAAAGGCGTTCCCCAACGCGCTGATCTCCGACTTCCGCGAAACGCATCCGCTGATTACGTCGAACCTGGAGCGCAGCGAACGGTTCCTGTCGCTGGTCAGTCTGATCGCGCTCATCATCGGCGCGCTCGGCGTAGCCGCCACGATGCACGCGCACTTGCAGCAAAGGCTCGACACCATCGCGATCATGAAATGTCTCGGCGCGCGATCCAGTCACATTGTGCGGATCTTTCTCGCCCAAACAATTCTGGTCGGTCTTGTCGGAGGCCTGCTCGGCGTCGCCATCGGCTCGGTCGTGCAGGCGGCCTTCCCGCTCCTCATCGCGCGCTTCTTCTCGATTGCGCCGGGTTTCCATTTTGACTTTGGCGCCGCTGCCGAAGCGCTCACCATCGGCTTGCTCACCGCCACGCTATTCACTTGGCCCGCGCTCCTGGGTATCGAACAGATCCGTCCACTGATGATCCTGCGGCGCGACGTCACACCCGCGGCGTCCAACGGGCTGAAGCCCTGGCTGGCGCGTCTTTCGACGATCGGGCTGATCGCTGCGCTGGCCGCCTGGCTTGCAGGCACGGACCGTTGGCGCGTCGGGCTCTATTTCGCCGGCGGCCTCGTCACCAGCCTGCTCGTGCTCGGAGGTTTCGCCTGGCTGCTGTTGTGGCTCTTGCGCCGCCTGCCGCGGGCGCGCTTGCCGATGACCTGGCGTCACGGGCTCGCCAATCTCTACCGTCCCGGCAATCAAGCGCCGGCCGTGCTGGTCTCGCTCGGCATCGGCGTGATGTTCACGCTCACCATTTATCTGATCCAACACGGAATGTTGGGCCAGATCATCGCTAACGCGCCGCCCAACATGCCGAACGTTTTCCTGATGAACGTGACCAGCCGCGAAGTGGATGAAGTCAACGCGCTGCTGAAGTCGCAACCCGGGATCGTCGGGAAAGCGGAGGTTGTCCCATCGCTTGCCGCGCGGCTCACGATGGTGAATGGCGCGCCCGCGGAGAGTCTCGCCAAGGATCGCAACACCCGCCGCTTCGTGCAAACGCGAGGCGTCTCCAGCGCGCTCGAACCACGCCCCGGCGCGCTCATCACGGGCGGCGCGTGGTGGTCCAAAGATCATCCCGCTGCAGGCCAAGTCTGCGTGCTAGACAGTACCGCCAAAGCGCTGAAACTTGCGCCGGGCATGAAGCTCGCTTGGGAGGTTGGCGCTCAGCCGCTCGCGGGCACGATTGCCTGCACCTTCAAGATTGAAGAAGTCCGCATGGGCGGGAACATGGACTTTATCTTCAGCCCCTGCTCGCTCGACGGCATGCCGCTCCAATACTTCGCGTCGCTGCGAGTAAAACAGGAAGCGGTGCGCGCGTTTCAGAAGGAAAGCTTCAAGCGTTTCCCTTCGGTGACGATTATCAATGGCGCGGACGTTGTCGAAATCATCCAGCAAGTGGTGGATCAAATCGCGCTCGTCGTCCGCTTCATCTCCGCCTTTGCGATTCTGGCGGGCGCGATCATTCTGGCGTCGAGCGTGGCGGCCACTCGCTTCCGCCGGGTGAAAGAGGTGGCGATTCTCAAGACCCTCGGGGCCTCTCGCCGGACGGTCGCAACCATCTTCTCGGTGGAATTCCTGATCCTCGGAGCCGTAGCGGGCCTGCTAGGCGGCCTCCTCGCGACAGGCTTCTCCAACATCCTGCTGGTCAAACTTCTCGAAGCCAAAGCGCGAGTCGACTGGGCCCCGAACGCCGTCGCCATCGTGCTGTCGGCGCTGATCGCAAACATCGCGGGCTGGCTCGCTAGCGCGAGAACCTTAGAACAAAAACCCCTGGCCGCGTTGCGCGACGAGTAGGACAGGCCTCCCGGCCTGTCTCTTCTTATCCGGTCATTCTGGATTCGCGAATGCGCTGGACCATCGCCAGTCATCCGCTTTCTCCACAATCCCAGCAGCGACGGGATTGTGCTCAATATAACGAACGATCTTTTCAAACTCCTCCCTGCTGCGTACCCAATGGTCGTAGGATTCGTCCTGCCAAAACGGCTGCCCTGTGCGGCCAAGAATGATATTGGCCTGCCGCGCTGAGTAGTTCTTGATCGCCTTGGTAATCCTCGCCAGCTTGGCTTCCGGTTCAATCAGAACGTGAACATGGTTGACCATCAGGACCCACGCTCGCAAACGGTATAGACCAAGCTCCCGTTCGCCATAGCGGAGCGAATCGGCGACACACTGAGCCACACGCTCATCCTGGAGCCATCGCGGACCGGTGCAGCCAAGTCCAGCCTCCGATCAACGGATGCGAATATTGTGCCAGGCGATTGGCCGCTACTGGCAACAACGTCCGTGGTCGCAGGGAGCGACCCATGCAATCGCCAGGTCAGGAACAACGCCGCGCCTTCAGGCTGCCAATGAGGAAGGTGGCGCTGGTAGTAGGTCACTTGGTACCCTCAAGACCGTCGGCGAACGACAGGCCGGGAGGCCTGTCCCACGCTAAGTCACTTCGCGCCGTAGCGCCGCTTCCACTCAAACAACATCACGCCCGTGGCCACCGACACGTTCAGCGAAGAAATCGCCCCCGACATAGGAATCTTCACCAGCACGTCGCAGTGCTTGCGCGTCTGTAAGTGCAAGCCCTTCCCTTCACCGCCCAGCACGAACGCCGTTGGACCGTGATACTCGCACTCGTCGTAGCCAACCTCACCGCGCTCGTCCAGCCCATAGATCCAGAAGCCGTCCTGCTTCAAGGACTCAAGCGCCTTGTTGATGTTAGTCACCTTCACCAGCGGAACATGCTCAAGCGCGCCTGCCGCCACCTTCGCCACCACCGGCGTCACGCCCACCGCGCGCCGATCCGGAATCACCACCGCGCCCACGCCCGCCGCGTTCGCCGTTCGCAGGATCGCGCCCAGGTTATGCGGATCCTCCACGCCATCTAACACCAGAATGAGTTTGGCGGCTTCGGGAATATCGGTCAAGTGCCGGTATTTCACTACCGTCGTCACGGCCACCACGCCTTGGTGCGCCACCGACCGGGCCAATTTGTCCAGGACAAAGCGCTCTTCGAAACGGACGAGAATCCCCGCCAATCGACAGGCGTCCACCACTTCCTGCACGCGCGCGCCGCCCGCGCCTTTCGCGATATGGACAAGCTGGACGGGGCTGCCCGTCTTGAGCGCTTCGAGGACCGGATGGAGTCCGGCCAATACCATAGTCTTGGCTTGAGTCACCGTAACACCTTAGCAGACTCCTGTTTTTAACTCGCTTGACGCCGTTTCGAAAAGGGCCGTAGTATGGTACGAAGCACCATGAGTTCCACGGGAACGCCACTTCCCGGCGAAGAAACGAATATCCCCGACAAGCTCTACTTCCGCATCGGCGAAGTAGCTCACTTGGCGGGCGTTGAACCGTACGTGCTGCGCTTCTGGGAAACCGAGTTCCCGCAACTGGCCCCGAAGAAATCGGGCAGCGGCCATCGGCTGTATCGGCGCAAGGAAGTCGAGATGGTGCTTGAGGTCAAGCGGCTCCTCTACGAGAAGCGCTACACCATCGAAGGCGCCCGGCTTCATTTCGACCAGCACAAGAAGAAGGGCGGCTCGGCTGCCTCGAAGGCTAGCCAGAGCGCGGCCCAACCCAAGACAGTCGAAGAGCCCATGCAGCCGATGTTGTTCGGCGCACCCGCACCGCCTCCGGGCTTGGACGTGATCAAGCAAGAGATCTCCTCGATTCTGGACTTTCTGAAGCGAGGGTCGGTTAGAGCGGTACGCTAGTCATGTGTGGCTGATCCTTGCTCTCTGGCCGGCGTTGTCGCTTGGCCAGCCCGCGCGCCCTTCAGGGGCCAGGGGTCCGCAAGTGCCCGAAGAATGGTGGACGGGAAAGATCGAGCGGCCGCTGCGCTGCAACGCGCAAAAATACCCGGCGACCCTGGGATTCGACTTCCGCTATTGGACTGGGCTTGACTTTGCGGTGGACCTGAAAGAGTTCCTGCCGCTCCGGTCCGGCCGGCGCCTCTACCTGCTCTTTCGCGTCACGCCGGAAGGCAAGCCTCCGCGCTTCTTTATGCAGCGCCAATTTGTCCCGCCTGTCCTGAACGTGCCTCCCGAGACCAAGCTAAAAGACATCCAACTCACGATGGGTGGCGGCGTGCATCTTGGTGTCGGCAAATATCGGATCGAGGCCATGGTGGCCGATCAGGACGGCCGCGCCTGCCGCCAGAGTTGGAGTGTGAACGCGAAAGCCGTGGCGGAGCCTCTTCGGCAGGAGCCACTCACCGTCGAGACTCCGCCGCCTGCCAAGCTGCGGATCCCCGGTGAACTGAGGCAGCGCGTCGCGATCATAGCCAACGCCGACACCTTCGGGCCTCGCCGCTACGGCGCCAAGCTAAGTGCGCGTGACCGTAGCGCGTTGCTCGATAGCCTGCAGTCGCTCGCCGACACGTGGGAGACCGCGGACTTCTCGCTCCACCTGCTCGATATCGAACGCCGCCGCGTTTTGTTGACCGAGCCGCAACTGGAGCGCTCCTCGTTTGAGCGAATGGATGAGGCGCTGCGCAAGATCGACATGACGACCGTCGACATCGACAGCCTTAAGCGCGGCGCGCGCGGCGACTTCCTAGCCGAGTTCGTCGAGCGAAGTTCGACCGATTGGACCGCCTACGACGCCGTCCTCTTCATCGGCCCGGCGTGGCGTTGGCTTGACCGGCTGCCCGACTCGGCGCGCAAGAAGATCAACGACTTGCCCAAGGTTTTTCATCTGGCCTTCACACCAATTCGGTTTTCGCCCGAGAACCTTTTCAAGCAGTTTGTGGCGTCGCAGGATGGTCAGATCCTCCCCATCCACTGGCCGCCCGATCTCGCGCGAGCTATCAAGCGCATCCGGCAGGAGAAGCGCTAGCCGGTGCAGCTTCGGGTATCCTCGTACTCATGAGACCCGCTTTCGTAGCCGCTTTTCTGATCGCTCTCGCCGCCGGTTCGAGTCTTGCTCAACAGGCCAAAGTAAATCCACTGCTGACGAAAGACTTGGCCGGTCTCGACGGCAAGGAGGGAGTGATGCTGACGGTGGAATATGCGCCCGGCGCTTCCTCCACCGGACACCGGCATAACGCCCACACGTTCGTCTATGTTCTGGAAGGAACGATCGTCATGCAGGTCAAAGGCGGACCGGAGGTGACGTTAGGTCCGGGTCAGACCTTTTACGAATCGCCCGCCGACATCCACACGGTATCGAAGAATGCCAGCGCTACGCACCCGGCAAAGTTCCTGGTTGTGTTCGTGAAAGAAAAGGGCGCGCCGGCCAGCGTCCCCGTGCCGTAGGGCTTCACGACTTGCCCAAGGTCTTTCAGCTGGCTTTCACCAACCTTCGCCGCCGGTCACGCGGGTTTGAAATTTCCTGAAACGCCCCCAGTCGCCCACAAACTCAAGATTTACGCGGAAGAATCGGTGGCGTGACGAGGCTCAAAGCTAGAAAGCTTGGGTACACTGGGGCGATGACCGCGCTTACTCTCTTCCTCGTACTATTCGCGATCTCACCGCTTTGCGCCCAAGCCCCGGCGTTCACCGATCCGCAACGCGCGGCGAAGCTCAAGGCCGCGCTTCCGGAAATTGAAAAGATCATGGTGCGTTGGGCCGAACAGCGCGCCGTGCCCGGTATGAGTTGGGGCGTGGTGATCGATGGCGAAGCGGAGCCGTCGATCCGCGCAATGGGCATGCGTGATTGGCCGGGGAAAAAGTCCGTCGAAACCACGACTCCGTTCCGGATCGCCTCCATGACCAAGAGTTTCACGGCGCTGGCGATTCTCAAACTGCGCGACGAAGGCAAGCTTTCGCTGGAGGATGAAGTAGCGCGTTGGATTCCGGAAGTGGGTCGATTCAAGTATCCGGTTTCGGACACCGCGCCGCTCCGCGTCCGAGTGCTGCTCACGCACGGCGCAGGCTTTCCGGAAGATAATCCCTGGGGCGATCGGCAACTCGGCCAGCCGTTCGAGGAGTTGACCGCTTGGCTCGGAAAAGGCATCCCCTGGTCCACGCCGCCAGACACTTCATTCGAGTATTCAAACTACGGCTTCGCGTTGCTCGGCCGTATCGTGGAGCGCGCTTCCGGGCGCAGCTATCGGGACTATCTGGAGAACGAAATCCTCAAGCCGCTTGGCATGGTGAACTCCACGCTGGAACCTGCGGAGGCCAAGGACCCGGCGGTGGGATACCGGCGCGAGGGCGGCGAGTATCGCGTGGAGCCGTCGCTCGTACATGGCGCATTTGGCGCGATGGGCGGCCTCGTCACCACTGCGCCAGACCTGGCGCGGTACGTGGCTTTTCACTTGTCGGCGTTTCCGCCTCGTGATGGAGCTGAAGCCGGTCCTGTGCGCCGGTCGTCCGTTCGCGAGATGCAGCGCCTATGGCGGCCAAGCGGCGGGATCGCCGTGCAGCGGAACCGGCCAGACCAGCCGCTGACGGCGCGTCTGACTGGTTATGGCTATGGGTTGGGAGTCACCTCCGATTGCCGCTTCGATCACATCGTGGGTCACGGCGGCGGCCTCCCTGGCTTCGGCTCCTACATGACATGGCTGCCCGAGTACGGCGCCGGCTTGTTCGCCATGACCAACTTGACCTACGCCGGGCCCAGAGCGCCGCTCGATGAAGCGTTCAACGTCATGAGGCAGACCGGCGGATTGCGCATGCGCGACCATGCGCCCTCACCGGCACTCATCAAGACCCAGCAAGCGCTCTTCGCACTGTGGACCGAATGGAAGCCCGCCGAGGCCGAACGGATCGCCGCCAACAATCTCTTCCTGGACAAATCCGCAGCCGTGCGGCAAACGGAATTGGCGGCGTTGAAGAAAGCGGCGGGGCAATGCACTCTCGCCGGTCCCGTTCGTCCGGAGAACTGGCTGCGTGGCGAATTCGATCTGTCTTGCGAGCAGGGCTCGATCGTGCGCATGTCCTTCACGCTGGCCCCCACGTCGCCGGAGCCAACCGTCCAATATTGGACGGCGCAACTCATCCGTCCATTCACACCCGCGATGCGCAAGGCCGCTGAGCGCGCGGCTGGACGGAAGGACGTTGCGTCGGCTTACGGCGCTTGTAAGCTGGGGCCCGTCCTCGGCGGCGATGGCGCCAAGACCGGAACGATCCAATTGGATTGCGCCCGCGGCGCGGCGGAACTGGAGGTCGCACTAAACGGCAAAGGAAAAGTTACCAAAACGAATTTGGCGAAGTCGTCACTCGAGGCCTGCATCCCATAAGCGCGCCGATTCCGAGCCGCGCACGCGAGTAAGCGGTGTTTGGGAACTCAGCGCCGGGAAGCGACTAGTTACTTTCCGGCGCTAAATTGCGGTCGTCAACCGCTTCCTGACGGGCGCGGCATCTCGGTAAGTTACTGAAACGCAAGGCGCCGATTCCGAGCCGCGCACGCGAGTAAGCGGTGTTCGAATTTTGCGCCGGAAAGTAGTTCACTAGCGAACGGCCGGCGGCCCGGGTCGACGCGTCAACTGCCGTAGTAAGTCTGCGGCCGGTTTAAATCCGGGACTCAGCTCTAACACTCCGCGCAGCGTCGCTTCGGCCGCGGGCCGGTTGCCTTGCCGCCATTGGGCCATGGCGAGATTGGTCGCGACCAGCACCAGCCCGGGATTCTTCCGCAACGCCGCCTGCCAGTGAATGACTACCTTGGCGAGGTCACTGCGTTGGAAGTAGATGGCTCCCATTCCTGTAGAGGCCGTTAGTTGCGATGGATCAAGAAGCGCGGCGCGTCGATACAGCGGCAAAGCAAGGTCATCGAGTCCGGAATTGCGATAGATCTCGGCCAAATAGAGCAAGACTTCGGCGTCATCGGGCGATGTTAACACGACGGCTTCGAGTAACTCGCGCGCCTTCTCTCGCACAGAGGGCTGCCGGGTGGACGCTATTGCGTAAGCAAGTGCGGTGTCCCGGCGAGTGGCTGGCTCCGGGCCGAAGGCGGCCAGTTCGAAATGTGGCGAGGAGGACGCAGGTTTGATAGGCGGGCGTGGACGGCGCGGTATGGAGTGATCCGTGAACACCACGTGCTCGGCGTCGGCCACCGAACCTTTCGGCATGTGGCAGGATACACAATCATCGCCATGGGCACGGTAGTTAGCACGCTTCGCGTGGCAAGCGAGACACTTATTCCGAAAGTAAGTGGCGCGAGCGGCAGGAGTGGGAACCGAATGCGCATCATGGCAAGAGCCACACCATAATTTATCCCCCGAGACGCGCTGGCAAGCACTCTGCGCCAGGTTCTCGACATGACTTGTTACCGTGCGGCGCGGCAGGTTGTTGACGAAGACACTCAGCGAATCCGAGAGCCGGTCACCGGGATGATACGATTGCCAGTCCAAGCCTGGCCGCATCACCCGGACCTCGCCCGACAGATGGCATTGTGCGCAGATGCTGTCCCGGCGGTCCGGCGGGAGCTTGGCTGGATTCACCATCTTACTTTTACCGGCCGCCGCGATATGGGCTTCGCCTGGCCCGTGACAGCGCTCGCAGGCCACGCCGCCTTCGGTAAACGGCGGATCGGCAAAGCGATTCTGGGTACCGGCAATGGGGTTAAGAAAACTAGCGTGACAGGTCAGGCATCCGGGCAGAACAGGACGGGTGAGGAACGGATAGCCATAGCCGTTGTAGCCGGGCCCGAGC
>JAYUSQ010000008.1:0-28748 GCA_043755595.1 Acidobacteriota bacterium
TACCGATATTGGCTACGCCACTTACAATACGACACTCACGTTGCCGTCCGATTATCCCGGCGGGGCGCGGGCGGCCTGGATTTTTGAAAACTATGGGCCTGGTGTGACGACGAACATCGCGGGGGCGGCGCTGCAATTAGCGGTCTGGGATATTATCCACGACGGCGGCGACGGTCTGAGCGCCGGGAATGTCCGGTTGGCTTCCTCCGGCTCGGCCACGCTGCGGTCGAACGCTTCCGCCATCATCACCGCTAGCGCGGGCCGAACGTCCAACAATGCGACAATTTTGCGCAACGTATCATTCGCCGGCGTCCCGGCGCAGAACTTGATCACCAGCAATATCGCCACGCCAGAGCCGGGCACCTGGTTGATGACTGCCGTAGGTTTATGCTTGGCCGGTGGTCTACGCCGCCGCAAGAGCTAAAGCTAAAATTTGATTGAGGGAGTAGCAAAAAGGGCGGTGGGCCATGATGGCCTGCTGCCCTTTTGCTATTTGTGGAAGGTTGCGGAAGGAATTGACCTCCCCGGGGGCAGAGTCTCACAAATGTTTGACAAACGCTTGACTTATCAAAAGACTGGGCGCAAAATCAGCCCAAGCCGTATCTATTTGGCTGCACTATGCGAGTTGTACGTTGTATCGCCGTTCTCGTTGCTTCACTCGTCATCTCGGGCGCTCAAAGCGTACCCAGAAAAACCGACGCGCAAATTAAACAAGAACTCGTCACCCTGTCGATTGAACGGTACTCGGGAAGCTGCCCATGTCCCTATAATACCGACCGCGCCGGGCGAAATTGCGGACGCCGAAGTGCCTACAGCAAACCCGGTGGCGCATCCCCGTTTTGCTACGCCGATGACGTGACGGCTGAGATGGTGGCGGCTTACCGGGTTCGTAGCAGATAGGCTGACTTCCACAAACAAGATTCGACTTGCTACGTGGCATCCTTGTCGCAGCCGGTTCACGAGAATACCCTCCCACCTTCATATACCCATTATTTAGATTTGGGTCTATGGGAGAAGTCGTGAACCGTTGAGGCGTTGGCGACAAGCCCAAAAGCCATGCCGCCTAGGCTCGGCGCGAGAAGTCGGTTCAACGCAAACTACCCATCTACCCGATACAGCGTTCTTGATGTGTGTTTGGGGCATAGGGTAAACATCGTGAACCGCAAGTATTCGCATCCCGTCAGTGGTATATGACCTCCTCCCTGCCCAGCCGCCACCTTGGAGAGCCTTGATTCTTCGGGAGCGCTGACCGTGATAGCATGTTGCTGTCCGAAGCGGACAAATCCAGTTGAAGGAGAATCGCTTACTATGTTGACAACTATAGGACTCCAACCTCTTTTGTATCCGAAGCCAAGTTGCCTTAAAATGCTTTGGAGGCTGGTCTAATCTTTATGCCTAACAAGCAACTAAGGCATCGTAAGGGTGCTTTGGAAAAATGCTTGAAGGATAGAGAATTGTGGCTTGAGCGGATGGAGACTGCAAAACAAGTCATTCACCACTCTCGCTATATTATCTATGAATTTTTTTTCTTGTTCGCCAGCGTCTTTACGGTTGGCGATTATGTATTGCGAAAGTTTCGTTAGGGTATTTCTTGATTGAACTGTAGCTCAGTATATATTTCCTGGCGGCCTGGGCGTCTTTTGCTTGGGCCGCCCATTTTACCTGTCGATACCGGGGGATGTGGCTTTACTTCCTTGTAGACTTTTTCACTGAGGCACAGCACGAATACCAGTAGCAGGGCAATATCGAAGAGGGTTGGCTTCAGCTCGTGAATCACCTCTCGCAGGTGGCGCAGGAAACTCGCAGGCTCGAATGTGCCAAAGTTGACGCCGGTTGACAGGGTGAGCAGACACGAGAATCTCCTTCCCGGCTGAAGAAGACTCTAGATTGCGTTCATGTCCGCCATGTGCCCCAGCCGGAGGGCTTTTCAAAGCGCCCCAGTGAAGGGGATGCTCATCACCTGGGAATAACACGTTTTGAGAGCAGTTCGCAAGGCGAAACTTTGGCCAAACCGTGGAAAAAGCTGTGGCGACGGTTGAGGCGAAGAGTCAAAAAAAGTTCTTGAATATGCGTGGTATGCGTGGGACAATTGTCAAAGGTGGTTCTCAATGAACAAAACGCTATACATTCGAGATGAGGACGCGCCGGTCTGGGAGCGCGCTCGTGAACTGTCCGGGGAGAAGCTCTCGCCGGTCATCGTCGATGCCCTTAAGAAGTATATCGCTCAAAAGGAAGCTGTCGAAAAAGGCTTTGAACGCATAGTCATTGAATATGCCGATGCACTTGACCACTACTTGCCTAAAATAAAGGCATTCTATGGACGTTGGATTATACCCTACAAGAAGCCACTAGAATGGACATCTCTCGAGGAACCTCTCATCGAGTATTATTCCGTTGCTATAACAGCTAAAGGGAGCTGGGTTGTTTACTTCAAAAAGCGAACTCAGGGTGACGACGGAGGTAGTTCATGGTCTATTGAAGAGAAGCTACGTATTTTTTCCTCACGAAGCGAGGCTGCGGCTGACAAGGAAGTAGGCTACGGGATTCGAGAAGCCGTGAAAATTATGGGTGTGCCGGTAGAGGAACTCGACATATGAAATGGCTGGAATTTATCTCTACTGCCGAGGCTGTCGTTATCCGACTCGGAGGCCTCGTCCTCATCAGTATATTCATCGGCAAGGCCATACTTCATGAGCTCGGCTATTGAAGCAGTTCAGGATTCTCCCACACGTTGCCGATGACTTCTGATTCTTCCGTGGAACCGCCAGATGGGCCACTCGGCGGGTTCACGAGATGTACCTCTCGCCCCCTATTCTATTTTTCTTGTGTGTGGATGGGACACATCGTGAACCTCCGGTAGCCCGCCAGGGCGTCACCGGGTGGAAGTGAAACGGGTCCCTCTTAGACACTTTGGCGCTTGCGACCCTATCGCTCAGACCGAGGGTGAGTGGCAGTGAGAGAGTCTTTGACGTCAGCACCCCGGAGAAGGTCAGCGTCGCTTTTGCTCGTGCCTGTGAGAAAGTGGGCGTGATCGACTTCCGGTTTCACGATCTTCGGCACACAGCGGCTAGCTGGCTTCGGATGAAGGGTGCCGACATCCACACGGTCGTCCCTTGCTCGACACAAGGATCTTCGAATGGCAGCCCGTTACCAGCACCTCTCCCCGTTCTTCTTACAAGACGCAGTGAAACGCTTGGACTGGCATTTTAGTGATTCGTGTTACCCCAGTGTTACCGAGGCAAAAGAGCCCCCGGCTCTTTCCGCCGTAACTCTTTGAAAGAAAAATTGGCGTCCCCAGCGGGATTCGAACCCGCGTTATCGCCGTGAAAGGGCGGTGTCCTAGGCCGGGCTAGACGATAGGGACGTTCTGCTTAGAGACCTTTGAGGAAAGCCATCAAGTGGAGCTTCTCGTTTTTATCGAGCATCTCCTCGTACGGCGGCATTCCGTTGCCACCTTCGTTGACCTTCTTGCCGACCGTCGCCTCATTCACCGGAGTCTTACCATCGGCAAGCGTAGCCTTCTTGAAAAGACCTTTGAGGCCGGGGCCCATCTTCTTTTCGTCGCTGTCGGCGTTGTGGCAGACGGCGCACTGTTCGAAGACTTCCTTGCCCTTGGCGGCATCGCCCGCCGCGCCACCTTTACCGCCGCCCTTTTTATCCTGGGCAAGCGCAGCGCCCGCCAACATGGCGACGCCGAGTACTACTGCTGAAATTTTGGTGATCTTCATACGGATGGAGACGGACCTCACTGGCTTTTAGTATACAACGCCGATGCGATTTCCTGCTACCGTCGTCAGGGTAGGGTGAAACCTGGTTATGCGCATACGTCTAATTCTCGGCTTGCTGAGCTGGCAGCCTGCCTTCGCCGAATACGCCGACGTGAATGGCCTGAAGATGCACTACGAGCTGCACGGGCAGGGGCGGCCCGTGGTCTTGTTGCACGGCGGGATGAATTCGATTCAGACTTCGTTCGCCAAGCAGATCCCCGTGTTCGCGCGCGGCCATCGCGTGATCGCGATTGAGCAAATGGCGCACGGACATACACCCGATGTGCCCGGACGCGAGCTTTCCTATGAGCGTATGGCCGAAGACACTGCGGGGCTGCTGGTGCACTTGGGCATTCGCGGCGCCGACCTGGTGGGCTGGAGCGATGGCGGGCAGATCGCCTTGCGGCTCGCGTTTACACATCCGGAGTTGGTGCGCCGCGTCGTGGCTTCCGGTGTAGGCATTGGGCCCTCGCCCGGTGGAGTGAAGAGTTTGGCCGACGAAAAGAGGTTCGCGCAGTTTGCCGCCAACGGATTTCCCGAAGGCCGGGCTGACTACGCGCGCGTCTCGCCCGATGGACCGGAGCACTGGTTTGTCTACGCCAAAAAAGCGCGGGCCATGTGGATGCGGCCAACCTGGGGCGTGAGCTTGCGCGAGATCGCGACGATCAAGGCGCCGGTGTTGATTGTGTCGGGCGACAAAGAATCGGTGGAAGGGGCTACCCGAATATTTCGGGCCATTCCCAAAGCGCAGCTGTTCATCTTGCCGGGGACCGGACATTCGACATTTCAGGATCGTCCGGATTGGCTCAACCCCGTCATTCTGGATTTTCTGGATCGTGAATGAAAAGTGCGGCGGCGATCGGTTTGCGAGAATAGAAAGTCATGTACCCCGCACTCAACGGCACGCTGGTAGCCGGACGGACCCCGTGGCCTGAGTTCGCTTTCCTGGCTCAGAAGACCGGCTTTCCAGGCGTGGACGTGAACATCGCGCAGGCGATGGAGCAAGGCGTGGCGCGGACGCAGGACATCTTGAAGCAACTGAAGCTTAAGCCCGCAGTCGTCGCGTTACCCGTGGAATTTCGCAAGGATCAAGCCACGTTTGACGCCGATCTTGCCAAGTTGGAAAAAGCCGCGCAGTTCGCGGCAGCGATTGGCTGCGCGCGCATGACGACGTGGACGCTGCCTTCCAGCGAATTGCCCAAAGCTGAGCAACGCAAGATCTATCTGGAGCGGTTCAAGCGGTGTGCGGATGTTTTGATGCGCTCTCATATCCGGCTGGGCTTGGAGAATGTCAGCCCCGTGCATCTGCGCAAGCGTTTCCCGTATGAGTTTATTTACCGCACTGACGAGATGCTGGAGTTCGCGCATGAATGCGGTCCCAACGTGGGGTTGTTGCTGGATTCCTGGCATTGGCATCATGCCGGCGGTACGGTGAAGGATATTCTCGCGGCGGGCAAACAATATGTAGTCCACGCGCAACTGGCCGACGCGCCGGATCTCGCGCCGGAAAAAATCATGGACAATGAGCGGCTGATGCCGGGCGAAGGTGTGATCGATCTGGTGGGCTTCCTGCAGGCGTTGAAGAAGATCGGCTATCAGGATGGCATCAGCCCGGAGGTGTTCGGACGAGGGCTGAAGGAGATGCCGCCGGAAGAAGGCGCGAGGCTGGGGCTTTCCTCCACGCTATCGGTGATGCGGCGGGCGGGGGTTGCTTGATGGCGCGAGAGATGCTGGACCGGCTGCTGACCGAGCAGCGGAATCCGGCTTCCGACGGGATCGACGCCAAGTCTACCGCGGAGTTGCTGCGCGTGATTAACGAAGAAGATCGCCGCGTGGCGGAGTCCGTCGCGGTGGAGATTCCGCGCATTGCCGAAGCGGTGGACGGCATCGTCGAACGTCTCGGCGGCGGCGGGCGATTGTTCTATATCGGCGCGGGTACGAGTGGACGTCTGGGCGTGCTGGATGCTTCCGAGTGCCGCCCGACGTTCAACGTGCCAGATGGCCTGGTGCAGGGAATCATTGCGGGGGGCGAGTCCGCTTTGGTGCGCGCCACCGAAGCGAGCGAAGACGATCCCGCGTCGGGCGCGCACGATCTTTTGGCGCGGGGCTTTACGGGCGCTGACGTGTTGGTGGGCATCGCCGCCAGCGGCAGGACGCCGTACGTGTTGGGCGCAATTGCGGAGGCGAAGCGGCTGGGCGCGCTGACCATCGGAATTAGTTGCACGCCTGACTCACTATTGTCTCAAGAAGTACACATCCCGATTGCGCCGCTGCCGGGGCCAGAGATCGTAACTGGATCTACTCGCATGAAAGCAGGCACGGCCACCAAGTTGGTCCTCAACATGCTTTCTACGGGAGCGATGATCAGGCTGGGGTATGTGTACGGGAACCTGATGGTAAACGTGCAGCCGACCAACGACAAACTGCGCGACCGGGCGACGCGCATCATTATGGACGCCTCCGGTGTGGCGCGCGAGGTTGCGGCGCGGCTGCTGGATGAATCGGGGCGCAGCGTTCGAACGGCGATCGTGATGGCGCGGCGGGGGATGGATCGCGAGAGTGCCGAACTGCTGTTGGCGACGCACCGCGGCCGTGTCTCGGCGGCGCTTGGGGAGCAAGGGTAAGGAACGGAATGGATCAATTTATCGTTGAAGGCGGAACGCCGTTACTCGGAGAGATTCCCACTAGCGGAGCCAAAAACTCCGCGTTGCCGGTGCTGGCCGCGTGTCTGTTGACCGATGAGCCCGTCATCTTACATCGCATTCCACCGGTGCGCGACATCGGGACGATGCAGAAGTTGCTGGTTCATACGGGCGCGCGGGTGGAAGTGCTGGCGGGCGGCACCGTCGTCGTGCAAGCGGGCGAGATCAACAAGCCTGAAGCTCCTTATGAAGTCGTCAAGACCATGCGCGCGTCGAGTTTGGTGTTGGGGCCGTTGGTCGCGCGTACGGGCCGTGCCCGGGTGTCGTTGCCCGGCGGATGCAACATTGGAACCCGGCCGATCAATCTGCATCTGGCGGGCCTTGAGTATCTGGGCGCGACGATCGATCAATCGCATGGCTATGTTGAGGCGAAAGCTCCGGCGGGCGGTTTGAAGGGCAACCATATCGTCTTTGAACGCATCACGGTGACCGGCACCGAGGATCTGATGATGGCGGCGGTGCTGGCCGACGGCGAGACCCTGATTGAGAATGCCGCGCGCGAGCCTGAAGTGGTGGATTTAGCGGAGTTGCTGACCAAGATGGGCGGGCGAATCGACGGCGCCGGCACGTCGCGGATTCGTATTCGAGGCGTGGCCCGGCTGCATGGGGCCGAGCATCGCATTATTCCCGATCGCATCGAAGCGGGCACGTTTCTGATTGCCGGCGCGATCTCGGGCGGTGAAGTAGTGGTCAAGGATTGTGAACCGGCACATCTGGAAGCGCTCATCGGCAAACTGCGGCAGGCAGGCGTGACCATCACCGATGCCGGGCCGGGCGCGCTACGTGTGAAGGCCGCTGGTCACTTGCGCTCGGTCGATATTACGACAGAAGAACACCCGGGGTTTGCCACCGACCTGCAAGCGCAGTTTATGGCGCTGATGACGCAGGCCGAGGGGATTTCTTTCATCACCGAAAAGATTTTCGAGAACCGCTTCATGCACGTGCTGGAACTGGGACGCATGGGCGCTAACATTCGGATCGAAGGCAAGCAGGCGATTGTCGCGGGCCCGCGCCCATTGAGCGGTGCGCAGGTGATCTGCTCCGACCTGCGGGCCAGCGCCTCGCTTGTGCTGGCGGCGCTGGTGGCGCATGGCGAGACCATCGTCGACCGGGTTTATCATATGGACCGCGGCTACGAACGCTTTGAAGAGAAGTTGGCGGCGGTCGGTGCGCGCATTCGCCGGGTGACGGCGACCCGGGCTGCCGCCGAAGAACAAAATGTGGAGGCAATGGCGTAATGGCTATGAAACATAATGAGGGGTTTTTGAAAGTGGTGAACGAGGCGAAGGCGCGCGTTCGCCAGATCGATATTGCCGCCTATCAGGTGATGATGGCGTCGGGCGAAAAGCATCTACTGATCGACGTTCGCGAGGACAATGAATTCGCCGCCGGACACGCCGAGGGCGCGAAGCATCTGGGTAAGGGAATCATTGAGCGCGATATCGAGGCCGAAGTGCCCGATCGCGACGCGACGCTGGTGCTGTATTGCGGCGGAGGCTTTCGTTCGGCTTTAGCTGCCGATGCTTTGCAGCAGATGGGCTACACGCGCGTGATCTCGCTGGATGGCGGATGGCGCGCCTGGAACGAGGTGGGTTTGCCCACCAGGAAATAAGCGCAGTTCACGTGGCTCGCTCTTAATTTATGAATTTGGCGACCAGGGGTTCAAGTTCGGCATACGGCATCTTGCCAGGATGATAGAGCCGCACAATGCCTGACCGATCCACCAGCACCAGAGTCGGTGAACTGGAAGAGCCGTACGCCTTGAAGTTTTCCTCGCTCAACGGCACGAACATCTGCAGCCCGCCGTAGAAGCTCCGCCGGATCTCCTCAATGAAGCGGGTTTCGACATCGGGAGTTACGTCGTTGCCGCCAACGTAGCCGTAGCGTTGCGTGGCGCCGACGATCGTCAGGCCCTTGGGCCCGTATCGCTGTTGAAGGCGTATTAGAGATTCGCTCATCGACTTGCAGTCCGCGCACCAATGCGCCCAAAAGAAAAGCAACATCGGTTTGCCTTTGAGTTGTGCCCACGCCGGGATCGGACCGCCGATTGAAACCTTCGTCTCGAGAGCCGGAGCGGGTTTGCCTTCGAGACTCAGCAGGTGGAGGTTCTTTTGAATGCGCGTGCGTATAGAGGTGGAATACCACGTCTTCAATTCGGCGTTGAGCAGTGCGATCGCTTCGCTCAATTGTCCGCGTCCAGCCAGCGTGTGGCCCATCACTTCGATCGAAGCGCCGAGGGCCGTCGGCAAGTCCGGTTCGGCGTCGAGCTTGCGCTTCTTAAGCTGTTGGTCGACCAGTTTCCGGGTAGCGGTGGCGTAGCGCTCGGCGTCATCCCATCGCTTGGCCGTCTGCGCGCCGCGTCCGAGCCACGACAACGCGAGAATCGACGTGGGTGTTTCCCCTTGAGACTTCCTGACCGCCGCGATCATTCGTTCGCCATCGGCGAAGTTGTTCTGCGCGATCGCCGAGCGTACGTCCTGCACAAGGTCGGCTTGGAGCAGCGAAGCGCCTGCCAATAGAAGAGTGAAGTAAATTCGCATAAGCCTCAAATATCGAGAAGTTTGTGGGTGTAGTGGATGCTGGCTTCCAGATCCTCGCGCTCTTGCGCGGCTGCGTCCACGGGTTTGGGCGGCGCCGCCGATGGCTTGCCGGTTTCGGCAATCGCCAGGAAGCGGTTGAAATTCCAGGCGGGCACATTGCGGTAGCCCTCCCAGAAATCTGCGCTCTGGAAAGCGAATACGCGTGGCGGAATAACGATTATCTCCATCGACAGCGCTTTGCCGGGGCACTTTTCGGCGTACTTGCGTATGAAGCCGTCGATGTTCACGTTGCCTTCGCCCATCCGCACCCAACGCATGGCGGCGCCTTCGGGAACGCGCCAGACTATGGAGTCGCGCACATGGCTAGTCAGGACATAAGGCGCCAGCGCTTCGAGCGTCACGTGGGGATCTTCCAATGCCCAGAGCGGATTGCCCGTGTCGATCACCGCGCCCACGAAATCCGGCCCAGCCGCCTCGATCACTGTTTTCAATTCGCGGCCCTGCATGTCGCCGGCGTGGTTCTCGACAGCGATTTTGATGCCGGTGTCAACCGCGCGCGACTTGACGGCGCGCAACACCTTGGCGGTGTTCTCCATGTTTTCTTCGATGGTGGGCGAGCCGGGCTTGCCGTTGCCGCGGTCCGCCATAGTGCCGAGGAAACAGCGCACAATCTTCGACCCCACCAGCTTGGCGGAGTCGATCATTTTCTCAAGCTGCCGTTCGGCCGTCCCGGATTTCGGGTCGAACGCCTTCGACGTAGGGCAGATCGAACGCATCCCCAACTCGATCTCGATGCCAAGTGAATCGGCATGGGCGCGCACCTTTTTCAAGTGCTCCGGTTCGAGGTTGTTCATGAACCGGATCTCGGAAAAATGGACCACCTTGGCCTTCCACTTGGCGCAGTAGTCGAGGTGCTGAAACGGGGTCCATCCCGAGGAGCGAATGCTAAAGAGGTCGATGCCGAACCGGATGTTCGGGGCTTCGGAAGCGGATTGCGCCATGGATGCTGCTACTCCCGACACAGCCGCAAAGCCGCGTCTTGTGATCTTCATATTAGGGATTGTAGCCCCTTCAGCCGCGCAACGCGCTGGAGACCGCCTGGATCCGGGCGGCGGTGATCTCGCCTTGCACGCGGCAGTTCCAGCGGCCGCCGGTCCATTGTCCGGGATGAGAAAGCACGGTCAGCACGCCGGCGTCGAAACTTAGAGTTGAGCCGAAATGGCGTGCCACGGCGGCGTGGAGTTTGGCCGATTCGACCGAGGCGAGCGGTGGCGCGATCAGTGTGACCGGACGGCCTCGGGATTTGAGCCAGTGCTGGCAGAAAAAACTGGCGCGGACATCCGCATCTTCCGGCAGCACAATTTCGAAATCGAAGAGCCGTCCGTGGCCAGCGGCGCTGCGCTCCCGGCGCACGGCGTCAAACAGCTTCTCGGCAGCGCTGAGCTGACGGCAGAACCGTGCATGCAGGGCGGTGATTTCCTGAGGCTCGAACTGATACAGCTCTTCCCCGACCGGAAATCGGCGGGCTAACAACTCAAACGCGAGCTCAAGCGAATCGGCGGGCGGCGCAACTGCAGCGCACGAAGCAAGATCAGCCCGGAAACGGGTGAAGTTGGCGCGCTCGCGAATGAGGTCGTCGAGATCGGGCGCCTCCAGGGCAACCGGGTCGGCTTCAAGATTGTACCCGTCGCGCCAACCGGCGCGAATCGCACTCCACATGGCGGCGTCGAGAGTAGCTGCGGGTTGACCGGGTGCGGCTGCTATCGACGCGGTGTTGACGCCTGTGGCGCGTTGCACAGCACGGAACCCCTCGAAGGCCGCTGCCAGCTCTCGTTCGGGCGCGAGTGAGACTACGGTGATCGCTGGAGCGCTGGCTTGTGGGCGAGGCAGGAAGGCGCGGTCGACCTTGGTGACGAACGTTTCGATGGCGTCTGAATCACGAGGCCCGAAGGGCGCGGCGTTGACTATCACTTCGCGGCTTCCAGCACCGGGCCGCATCCGGCCGATCAGGGCTGACTTCGCAAAAAGGCCGCTGGAAGCGGCGCTGGCCAGCGCGATGCGAAGCAGCAGAGGAATCGGGGGATGGGCGGGCGACACCGCATCCACGGCGAGAAAAAAACTGGCCTGGTGAACGGGGTCGCGTTGCAAAGACCCCCAATAGGGCCGAACTGAAGTCAGATTTATCCCGGCCGCGCGCGATACCAGCCGATTGCGAAGGCTATCTTGCAGTGTGCGATTCTCGACGACCTGAAAAACCATGTCCGCCAGTTGCGCCGCTTCGCTCGCTTTAACCGGCACGTCAAATGGAGAAGGAGTCATTGCATCGTCAAAGCTTCAGCGACATCAGATACTGTCGAAATGGGCCGCCGAGGTCGGGGCGCCGCAAGGCGAACTCTACGGTGGCCTGCAGGAAGCCAAGCTTGTCGCCGGCATCGAACCGCTTGCCTTCGAAACGGTAGCCATAGACCGGGCGGCTGCGCAGAAGATGCTTGAGGCCGTCGGTGAGCTGAATCTCACCGCCCGCGCCTGGCTCGATCGCTTCCAGTGAATGGAAAATTTCCGGCACCAGAATATAGCGGCCGATGATCGCGAGATTCGACGGCGCGTCTTCGGCCTTCGGTTTCTCCACCATGCTGCGAATGCGATAGAGCCGGTCCCGGGCGCCGTGGTGATCGACTGGATCGGCGTCGACTACGCCGTAGGCGGAGATCTGTTCGCGCGGCACTTCCATCAACGCAACCACGGTTGCGCCGAAGAACTCATGGATATCGAGTAACTGGCGCAAGCACGGAGTATCTCCGTCGATCACGTCGTCGGAGAGCACTACGGCGAAGGCTTCGTTGTTCACCAATTCCTTGGCCCGCAGCACGGCGTGCCCGAGTCCTAAAGCTTCTTTTTGGCGCACGTAAGAAACGTCGATCATGTCTGAGATCGACCGCACCTGCCGCAGTAGTTCCGTCTTCTTCTTTCGTTCCAGCAGATCTTCGAGCTCAAAGCTGACGTCGAAATGATCTTCAATGGCGGTCTTACCGCGCCCGGTAATGATGATGATGTTCGATAGCCCGGATTGAATCGCTTCCTCCACGCCGTACTGAATCAACGGCTTGTCGACTAGCGGAAGCATCTCTTTGGGCTGGGCTTTGGTGGCCGGCAAAAATCGCGTGCCGAGGCCAGCGGCTGGGAACACCGCTTTGCGTACCTTGGAAACCATGTCCTCTCAGTATATGAGAACGCGGCTACAATCTAAAGATTGGATGAACATCGACGATTCGCGCCATGAGTTGGCTCTTGAGTTGTTCCAGCAAGCCTATGTTCTGCAGATGCAAGGCGATCTGGAGACAGCCGTCGATTTGTACAAGCGTTCGATCGAGCTCTATCCAACTGCCGAAGCCTTCACGTTTCTCGGCTGGACTTACAACCAGCAGGGCCGGCCGGACGACGCGATCGTCCAGTGCAAAAATGCCATTCTGATTGACCCGGGTTTCGGCAATCCTTATAACGACATCGGCGCCTATCTGATTCACCAAGGCAAAAACGACGAGGCGATTCCCTGGCTGGAGAAGGCTACGGCCAGCAGCAGGTACGACGCTTATCATTACCCTTGGTACAATCTCGGCCGCGCTTACGCCGCGCTGGAAATGTTCAAGCGCGCGCGCGAGTGCTTTGAAAAGTCGCTGGAAATTGAGCCGAGATACACCGCGGCGGCCGAAGCGTTGAAGCGGATCCGGGCCGCGGTGCAGTGAACGGCGGCGGACGGCGGCGGCAGACGGGAGCCCTGGCTCTGGCGTTGGTTTTTTTTGCCACAGCCGCTTATCAAATCGATCGTCCGGGTTTGCATGCCGACGAAACGTTGTTCGCACAGGGCGTCTGGGAGCGGGGCGCGGTGGAGTTCTTCACTCGCGTCTTCGGCTGGCGCGTTCCGCTAATGCAGATGCCGTATCTGGGCGCGCTCAAGTCGATCCTATACCAACCGATTTTCGCGCTCGCCGGAGTTTCAGCGGCAGCGGTGCGGTTGCCTATGCTGCTGGCCGGCGCGGTCACCGTGGCGCTGACATTTTTTCTTTTGTGGCGGTTGGCGGGAGAACGCCCGGCGTGGATCGGCGGCGGCTTGCTGGCAGTCGACCCTACTTTCCTCTTCACCACGAGATGCGATTGGGGGCCCGTGGCGTTGGAGCGGCTCTTAGCCGTGGGAGGCGTACTGTTGTTCTCACAGGGACGTTTTTCCTGCGGCGCACTGCTGTTTGGCCTGACGCTTTGGAATAAGACGACGTTCGTGTGGACCTTGTTCGGACTGACCGCGGGGTTGCTGTTGTGCTATCCGGTGAAGCTGCGGATCACATGGCTGAGGTTTGTCTTGGCGCTCCTGTGTTTCGCGGCCGGCGCCTACCCGTGGCTTCGTTATAACGTGCGCTCGCAGGGCGGCACTGTGCAAGCGACGGCGCGTTTTGACTCGTCGGATCTGGCAGGCAAGGCGAGAGTGCTCCGGTATTCGCTCGAAGGCTCGGCGCTATACGGCTATCTGATGCGCGACGACGGCAAAGCCAGCCCGTGGCCGCGTACGAATATTACTCCGTGGCTCCTGCTGGCGGGCGTCGTGGCGGCCGCGGCGTGCCGTGATCGGCTAGCGCTCTTCTTTGCCCTGGTGACGGCGGTCGCGTGGCTGGCCATGGCGCTAACCAAAGATGCCGGCGGATCGTCCCATCACGCCGTCCTGTTATGGCCTTGGCCTCATTGCGTGATCGCGCTGGCGGCCGCCCGTTGGCGGGTGTTCACTATAGCCGCCGTATTCGGAATGTTGATGAGTGCAGGCGTGGTAGTGCGCCATTACTCTTTGATCGACAGACTGGGTTCAGATACGCCTTGGTCTGAAGCGATCTATCCGTTGACGGTGCGTGTCCAGCAGGAACGGCCCGCCGGGGTCTTCCTTACGGATTGGGGAATCGGTGAGCAATTGTTACTTTCCTCCCGCGGGCAAATGCCCTTGGAGAGCGCCATCTTCCGCGAAATGCCGCCGGCCGATTTCGCGGCCAGACGAGCGTGGATTTTTGTAGGGCACGTGGATTCGCGCGAGGCTCTGAAGGGCGCGAACGAACCTTGGAGACAGGTGCCTGGTTTCCGGCGAGTTGGTATCGCGACGATTCGAGACCGCCAGGGCGTTGAGGTTTTTGAACTGTTCAAGTTCGAGGCGAATTGATTGTCCTTCGCGTTGCCTACGCAGTCTTCAAACGCTTCGACGGCAGGAAACGAATCTCCACGCGCTTGTCGAGCGCCTCCGCTATGCGTTTGAGCATTGAAAGCGAGTGGCCTTCGTAGTCGGCATCCTCAAGACGGCAAATAGCGGACTTTAAAGTGCCCACCCGCTTCGCGAGTTCCTGCTGCGTAAGCCCGGCCTCGGTGCGGAGATCGAAAATCTTCCGCGCGATGTCGGCGTTGATGACCTCTACTTCATACGCTTCCTCGCGCTGCGGGTCGCCCGCAATGAAACGGTTATATAGAAACTGCGAGGCTGAAGAGTGGAATTGTTTTCGTGCCACTTGTGGTTTTACTCCGGTCTGAAAGTGAATCTGTCAACGTCCGACTCAACCAATTGCGCTTTATCGCCAGGGCAATCTCGCGGAAAGGTACGATCTTTTCCTTTGCGAAGCCGTGCGAGACCACCACCACCGCCTTGCCAACAAAGAAGTACAGCATTCGATAATGGACCCCTTGATAGCTTGCACGAAGTTCGTAGATACCGTCCCTTAGGATGTCCGCCTCTGGCCGCCTCAATTCTTGCCCAAGCTCAGCCAAACGGTCGATACGTCCAGTACATTTCGCTTGCTCTTTAAATGGAAGCGACTTCAGCCATTCTACGAGTGGGGCTGAATCGCTTGTTGGCTCTCGGAAGAACAAGACGTCGGTCTTGGCCAAATCAATTCTCGCGTACGGTTCTCAGTTTTGTGAACTGACTTCAAAGTAGCACTTTGTAGAGATGCGCGCAAATCAACGACAGGGCGTCTATTCCTCGGCGAAGAAATCCGGGTCAACTCTCAAGAGCGGGTAAGAACGAACTGGCGATACGCCTACCGAATAGTCGACCATCAGATTCGCAAGGGTCAGCCCATCGATCAGGATTTTTGAATCGATCTTTTCCACATAGTCCTTAGCTTCCTTTGAGAAGGACGACGTCGTGATAAAGACTCCTTTTCGCGCCCGATGGCCTTGCAAGGCGCCTGCGAATTTTTGAATCTCTGGGCGGCCGACCGAACCTTCCCAACGCTTGGCCTGAATGTAGATGACATCCAGCCCGAGGCGGTCTTCCTTGATAATGCCGTCGATGCCGCCATCGCCGCTCTTCCCGACGGCCTGCCCAGCATCCCGAAAGCTGCCCCCGTATCCCATCCCCACGAGTAACTTTACAACCAGGCGCTCGAAGAATTCTGGAGAGGCCGACATTACCCGTTGAAGCAAGTCGGATTCCCAGCCAGTCCGCAGTCTTTGATACGCGTCTTCCAGCGCCTCCTCGGGTGTGGTTGTCTCAGCATTTTGCGCGGAAGAAACAGAATTTTCCCGCTTGCCGAGCGCACGGAACTCCTGGAATTCCGGGAATTCATCCAAAAATTAACGTCGATCCGTGGTGGATTCCGGGCAAGAACCGTCTTTCCACGCTCTGATAGCTGGAAGTAGCTGCGCCTGGTCTGGTCGATCAAGCCGGCTTTTTTTAAGTAGGTCTTGGCTCACCCAACCCGATTGCCAATGACCGTGCTGGCTCCGCTGGGCAGCATCTTCTCGCGCTCTTCGGGCGAGAGGAAAAACTCAGCGGAGATCGCCTCTACGGCCTCCGCTGCTGACCGCTCCCGGCCATCGCCAAGGTAGCGAAGCAGTGGCAGCATGACAGTCTGATAGTCGGGGATCATTGGGCTGCTTTCTCCTTGCAATCACTATCTTCAGCTAGTTGGCGGGAAACACCCGCCGCCGCGCCAAGTCGAATCGGTCGCCCGGATTGAGAAAGTAGTAACGCGGCTCGCCCGCCCCGAGCGGTTTGTACTTGCGGTCGTAGATAGCTACTTTGCTCAAGCCGATCACTTCGAACCGATCCGCCTCCACGACAATCGCGGTGTTTTCGTCGATTCCGATTCCGAGCAAATCCCGATGACGTTCGATCACGGCCAGCAGATCGCGCTCGCGCTTGCGGGTGAGTAAATGCTGATCGATGGCCACGCCGCGCAGATAGCCGAAGCCTACTTCGTAACCCGGCGCCATCATGACTTCGTTGCCCTCGCGTGCGCCCCGGACCAGATACGATCCCTGAATTGTCGCGCCGGCGGAAGAGCCCGCGATCACGCCGCCGCGAGTCAAAACCGCTTCGAACTCCCGCTGCGTGCGCGTGCCCAGAAACGAATCGACCAAACGCCACTGCCGGCCGCCGCCGAAAAAAACTCCGCGCGCGCGAGCGACACGCCCCGCGAACTCCACTGAATCCGCTTCGCGCCGATCGCGCGTATGCAGGATCTCAAGATTCCGGCAACCAGCACGCCGCAGAAAGTTTGCGCTCGAATCCGCCGGACCATAGTGTGGATTATCCCCCGCCGTCGGGACGTACAAAATCGGCGCGTCGCCTCCTCCTGCCGCCTCGATGAACCGCTTCAGAATGACCGCGTCGAGATTGCCGCCGCCGATTACGATCAGCGTGCCCTTGGACGGTCCGACCTTGGAAGCTTCCGCCGCTACCGCCGCAGCGGCTATGCCGGCGAAGGTGCGGCGTGTCATCTTCACGGCAGCTTTTCGGCGATCGACTTGGCTTGCAGGAATTGCAGAAGATACTCAGGCCCGCCAGCCTTCGAATCCGTGCCCGACATGTTGAAGCCGCCGAACGGGTGCGCGCCGACCATCGCGCCGGTACACTTGCGATTGAGATAAAGGTTGCCGACGTGAAAGCGGTCCGAGGCGGCGTCAAGCTTAACGCGGTTGGCCGAGTATACCGCGCCGGTCAGACCGTAGACCGAATCATTGGCAAGCGCCAGCGCATGCTCGAAATCGCGAGCTTTGGTGACCGCCAAGACAGGGCCGAAAATTTCTTCCTGGAAAATCGGCGCCGTCGATTCAACGTCCGCGATGATAGTGGGTTCGATGAAATAACCCGCACCTGGGGCCGGTCCGCCACCAGCCATAAGCCGTCCTTCCTTTAGGCCCTGCTCGACGTGACCGAGAATCGAACGACGGGCTCTGTCGTTGATGACCGGGCCGATGTTGACACTGGGATCTTCGGGCGCGCCGATCGTCAAACGCGCCGTGTGCGCGACGATCATCTGGAGGAACCGATCATAAACCGACGCGTCGACAATCGCGCGTGAGCATGCCGAACACTTCTGTCCCTGGTAGCCAAAAGCGGCTGCGACGACGCCCTTCGCGGCAGCTTCGAGATCGCTTTCCCAATCCACGATGATGGCGTCCTTGCCGCCCATTTCCGCAATCACCCGCTTGATCCATCGCTGGCCGGGTTGATGCTGGGCTGCCAGCGCGTTGACGCGCAGACCGACGTCGCGCGAACCGGTGAAGGAGACGAAGCGCGTCAACGGGTGCTTCACAAGGGCGTCGCCCACCGCCGCGCCGCTGCCGGGGAGAAACGCCACACTATCGGGCGGGAACCCAGCTTCGAGCAACACTTCAACGAACTTGGCGGCGACCGTGGGGGTGTCGCTGGACGGTTTGATCACCACCGTGTTGCCCGCGACCAGCGCCGCCGTAGCCATCCCGGCCAGAATCGCGAGGGGGAAATTCCAAGGCGGAATGATGACACCGACACCTAGCGGGAGGTACCGGGACACGCCGCGCTCGCCCGGCAATTGCACCAACGGATCTGGCGTGTGCCAGCGCAACATCTGGCGCGCGTAGTAGTCGCAAAAATCGATGGCCTCAGCCGTCTCGGCTTCCGCCTCGATCCATGTTTTGCCGGCTTCGAAAATCAGCCAGGCATTGAACTCGGCTTTGCGTTGCCGAAGAATCGCGGCCACGGCAAACAGCAGCTCCGCGCGACGCTCAGCAGCCGTGCGGCTCCAGGAGGCAAAAGCGCCGTGGGCCGATTCGATCGCGCGGCCAGCCATCTCGGGCGTGCTGCGGCAATGGTGGCCCACAGGCTGACTGGGCCGCGCGGGATTCCACGAAGCGAACTCCGACCCAGCCGCGCACTCGGCTCCAGCAAGGCGGCTTGCATAAACACGTCCCAACTGCGCCCTTACCGAATCCAACGCGGCCTGTTGGGCAGCGCGCGCCGCAGGCTGAGCGAAGTCCGCGTATGGCTCGTTGACAAAGGGGGCGAGCACGGCCCTGTTAGCCTTGCGCCATGCGGCGGCCGCGGTCGAAAATCTCTGCGGCTTCGTCGGCGAGGCGTTTGCCTTTTTCGAAGAGGTCACGGCCCTTACCGGCCAGATCGCGGCCCGTGTCCCCGATCGATTCACGGCCTTCGGAAGCTTTCGCTTTGATGCGCTGCCGGGTCTCCGCTCCCGATTGGGGCGCGAATAACAAGGCTACGGTTGCTCCGACGGCCGCTCCAGCTAGGAACCATACGACGGGGGAACTATCTTGGTTTTCCATGTCCATATTGTACGGGATGGACACTTGAAGCTCTAGGTGCTCAGATTGAAGGGATCCGGGGTCCACTTCAGATTGTGGGTGTCGCCCAGTTTCAAATAGGTTCCCGATTGAAACGGAATGGCCGGTAGCAGAGGGGCCAGTGTGCTGGTGGCGCCACTGCGGAACTGGCTATCCCGAATCGCCGGCGAGACGCGAGCGCGAGGGCAGCGGGTCAATGTATCCGTCTAACGCGTTTCGGGCGCCGAGCGCCCGAGCTTTTTTTGGCACTGCAGATTGGCGGCGCCAAAGTTCGGATGTGTATAGGCCGATGACGGCAATGGGAGGGACGCCTTCCAGCGGGAAATCACCCGCCCCGGAAGTGCATGGAGCAGCGCTTGAACCAGTCTGACGTCCTCGGCTAGATTGACTTGGGCACGAAGACACCGGCCGCCGCCAGCCGCAGAAGCGTATCGGCGAGAGGCATCGGCACGAGCACACAGGCATCAAGCAGCGCCGTGCGGGATGTCGTCACCACTACCGTGAGTTCGACTCGGCGGGCAAGTTACGGTCATAGAGACCGAGAGCGTAGGCTTCCCGCGCCAACTCATCCAGCGCCTGCATGCGCTCGATCGCATCCTGGTCGGCTAGTGCCGGGAACAGAGTAACCTTCTGTCCGGCTGCCATGAGATGGACGACTGACCGCAACAACGCTTGCACGGAGGGCACAGATCCACACGTTCTCCGCTGGCGCTCAGATCGGCAACGTGCTCGGGCGGGAGAGAGGCCGGATCCAGGATCGTCATACGACTTCAGTATAGTCCGCAAGATCCGTACAGACTTTCTTGCATCACGTCAAGCCACCGGCGGCGTAGAGCGGCTGAATTCCATCGCATCTTCCAGCGCCGCCCCGACCCATAATATGGTCGCTTCGTCGAACGGCCGGCCGATGATCTGTGCGCCGATCGGCAGTTGGTCGCTCGTGAAGCCGCAGGGGACCGAAAGCGCCGGCAGCCCGAGTAAGTTGATGGCGCGGACAAAGCGCGTTGACGCCAGACGCGTATCTTCCATGACGCCGCCGAGGTCCACTTCGGTTTGCCCGATCCTCGGCGCAGGGTTCGGCGAAGTGGGGGTCAGTAGCACGTCGCAGTGTTCGAAAACCTTCGCGAATTCACGTTGCCAAACGCGGCGTAACCGCTGAGCGTTGACATAGTCGGTCGCAGGTAGGAGCCGGCCCTGGTCAAACATCGCCAGAACATCGGGGCCAAATTGGGAGCGGTCACCGAGATAGGGCGACATCACTGCGGCAGCTTCGCTGAGTAAGACGACGCGCGCCACCGCATTTACTTCGGCCATGTCGGGCACTCGGACTGGCGCCAGTTGCGCGCCGAGATCGGCAGCGACCTTGTGTAGATTTTCCATGGCCGCCGCGATGTCCGGGTGCAGGCGTTCGTTATAGAAATTCTCAGGCACTCCGAGGCGCAGATCCTTGATCGCCACTCGGCCGGGCACATAGTTGCCGACGGGCGCTTTGCTGGAAGAGTCGTCACGCGGATCGTAACCGGCCAGCACCTGCAGCACGGCGGCTGAGTCACGCACGGTAGGAGTCAGCGGGCCCATATGATCGAGCGTGAAATCCAGCGGCAACACGCCGTATCGGCTCACACGTCCGGTGGTCGGCTTCAACCCGACACAGCCGCAGAAGGCCGCCGGTATCCGGATCGATCCACCAGTGTCGCTACCCATCGCCATAAAAACGCTACGCGCCGCCACCGCCGCGCCCGATCCGCCGCTGGACCCGCCGGGGACGTGGCTGACGTTCCAGGGATTGCGCACCGGGCCGTAGTGGGGATTGTTGGATGTGACGCCGTAAGCAAGCTCATGCATATGCGTCTTGCCCACGATCACCGCGCCTGCGTCCTGCAGCTTCTCCACGACAGCCGAGTCGTAGTCAGGCACATGATCGGCGAACAGCAGCGACCCGCAGGTGGTCTTCACTCCCTTGGTGCAGAAGACGTCTTTCACGGCGATAGGCACGCCGTGGAGCAAGCCGCGCCGATGGCCGCGCCGCAACTCTTCGTCAAGCTGCCGCGCGCGCTCCAAAGCTGCTTCGCCCATCATCGCCAGGAAATAGTTGAGGCGCGGTTGAAGCCGTTCGATTGAGGCGAGCGATTCGCGCGTCAACTCGGCCGAAGAGACTCTGCCTTCGCGCAGCGCCGTGGCCGCTTCGAGCAATGAGCTGATCATGCTTCTTTTTCTCTCGCCACTAGCAGCACATAAGCGGGTTCGATTTCGAGCGGCAGTTTGGCAACCTGCGGCTGGAACGCCGCTTCCAGCGCGTCGAGCGAGGTTATGATCTTCTCCAGCTGTTCCGGGGGAACATCGGGGGCAAACGCCGCAGCGGCGGCCTTCCAATCGCGAGGCATAGGGTAGGAAGCTATTCTATCGAAGTAACCCTGCATGAATGGCGAACTCTCACACGGCTTGGCGCGGCTGACCGCGTTAGGGAATCGAATTGTCGATGCGCGCACGGGCGAGGCGAAGCTGTTGCGCGGCCTGAATCGCTCGGGCCTTGAATATACCGACCCCGACGAAGAAGGCTTTCTTTCAAACGCCGGCATCTCACATTTCGAGATCCGTTGGCTGGCGGGCGAGTGGAAATGCAACATCCTCCGGCTGCCGATCAATCAGGATTTTGCGCTGCGCGGGCGTGGCGCGCATG
The DNA here is from genome assembly GCA_043755595.1 of Acidobacteriota bacterium. Lineage (GTDB taxonomy): Bacteria > Acidobacteriota > Terriglobia > Bryobacterales > Bryobacteraceae > VFZP01. The sequence goes on from JAYUSQ010000008.1 coordinate 21,281, forward strand.
ACGCCGAAGTGTATTTGCGCGACCTCGATCGCGTGATCTCCTGGGCGTCGCGTTATGGCTGTTATACGCTGCTGGATCTGCAGTGGCTGGACGCCGACAATCCGTTCGGGCCCAATCGGCAATTCGTGCCGCCGTTGCCTAACCCCGATTCGCCCCGCATGTGGCAGACGCTTGGGCGGCGGTATCGCGATGAACCGGCGGTGTCGTTCGACATCCTGAATGAGCCGCACGATCGTGAGTTGATCGATCCGCATCGCCTTTGGAAACCCGATGGCGCCCAGTATCCGGCGCTGCATCGGCGCGTATCGATGGCAGAGTGGAAGCCGTGGGCGCGCGTGCTGATCGATGCGATTCGCGCCGAGGCTCCGGAGGCGCTGATCTTTGTGTCGGGCACGAATTGGGGTTACGATCTGCGCGGGTTTCCGCTCGATCGCGCGAATCTGGTTTACTCGACGCATGTTTACGAGAACAAGGGCGCGCAATGGGAAGAGTGCTTCGGGGCATTGGCGCGCGTGCATCCGGTCTTTGCGGCCGAGTGGGGCGGCAATGAATATCAACTTGATTGGGGACGCCGGCTTTCGACGTACTTCGATCAGCTTGGGATTGGTTGGACGGCCTGGAGTTGGTCCGACTGGCCGCATATGATGACGCGGTTTGAGCCCACGCGCTTCGGCTCTTTGGTGCATGAGGCGCTACGAGGATAATGATCCCATGACACTGGCGGCAAGCATGGGATGTGCGGTCGTGATGGCTTGCGGGCTGGCGGGCGGCGCGGCCGGGCAAGCTCAGGTGGAATGGATCCCGCTGTTCGACGGCAAGTCTCTCGCCGGATGGAAGGAAGCTCCGTTCAATGGGCGTGGAGGTTTGCAGGTCAAAGACGGGATGATCCGGCTGGGCAAAGGGCGCATGACCGGCATCGCCTGGGCGGGTGAATTTCCGAGGGCGGGATACGAAATTCGCTTCGAAGCCGCGCGGCTGGACGGTAATGATTTTTTCGCGGGCATCACGTTTCCCGTGAACGATTCGTTCTGCTCTTGGATCAACGGCGGTTGGGATGGCACCGTGGTGGGGCTGTCGAATCTCGATGGCAACGATGCGTCGGAGAACGATACGTCTTCGGTGCGGGACTTTGTGAAAGGGCGTTGGTACGCGTTTCGGCTGGCGGTGACGGCGCGGCGGATTCAGGCTTGGATCGATGATGCGGTGGTGATCGACGTCGATATCGCGCAGCGTCGGGTTGAGTTGCGGTTCGACGATATCGATCTTTGCAAGCCGCTGGGGTTTGCGTCTTATGCGACACTCGCGGGATTGCGGAAGATCGAGTATCGGCGTCTGGCCGTCGAAATGCAGCGCTAGTCCGCCATCATCCTCGTCTAATTCGCGCCCCTAGCGCCGCCCCCTCCGTTCGATGGGAATGCCGCCGCGACCCACTGCCTCCTCACCGCTCCCGGGCGGCACGTCCTGAGGGACCAGGGTTTCCGTCAAAGGCTTTCCTAGCGCCCCAGGTCGCCCGCGATGACTGGGATCTCCATCGGCTTGTCCGGATCAACGACAAAAGCCGGCACGAGCTTCATGCGGTAGGCGCTGGAGACGCCGTCGAAGCGGCCGGTCTTGGAATTGAACGTGCCGTCAGCGTGGCGCCCTGGCATGAGCCGCGGAGAAGAGATCGGCGATCAGGCTTCATCACTCCCTTCCACTTGTGCCGGCAGAGTGGCTCACGCGAGACTTCGACGATGAGTTATACGACGAGCGCGGCTTGCCGAGATGATCGTCGATACATCCGCCTTAATTGCGATCCTGCGGAACGAACCGGAGGCGCGGGAGTTCGCTCACGCGATGGAAGCGGCCAAGCGGATCCGGCTGTCGGCCGCCAGCTATGTAGAAGCGGGGGTGATGACAGATGGCGCGCGCGATCCTGTGGTTTCGCGTGGGTTGGACGATCTGATCCGGTTGGCGGAGATCGAAATCGCGCCGGTGACAGTCGAGCAGGCGCGGCTCGCGCGAGCCGCCTATCGCGACTTCGGCCGGGGGAGCGGTCATCCGGCGAAGCTGAACTTCGGGGACTGCTTTTCTTATGCGCTGGCGAAGGAAGCGGGCGAGACCTTACTCTACAAAGAAAACGATTTCAGCCATACCGATGTCCGCAGCGCTTCGCGTTGAGTTGCCGCCGCAACTGTTTCCCCCTCGCGATGGGTTCCACGCTGTATAATTCCTGAAGCGTAGGTTGAGTCCCCCGCGCAAAGGAGTTTTATGAATCGGCGTATTTTCATGATGAGTTCCGTAGCGGCCACCGCTACTCAGGCTGTCCGTGCGACGCCTAGCCCGAATGACGCGGTGCGTGTCGCCGTCGTCGGTTGCGGCGGACGCGGTAGCAGCCACATGAACGCGTGGACGTCGATCCCGAATGTGGAGCTAGCGGCGCTGGTGGATGTCGACGATTCGCATTCGGAGCGCTATAACGGCGCACTGCAGCGCAAAGGGAAGAATCCGGTGCCGGTGTTTCGCGACATCCGCAAGGTGCTGGACGACAAGAATATCGACGCGGTTTCGATCGCCACCCCGAACCACTGGCATACGTTACAGACGATCTGGGCCTGTCAGGCTGGGAAAGATGTCTACGTCGAGAAGCCGTGTTCGCACAACGTATTCGAATCCAAGCAAATCGTCGCAGCGGCGCGCAAGTACAATCGCGTGGTCCAGATGGGCAGCCAGAGCCGCTCCTCGCCGGCGTTACAGGAAGCTGTGCAAAAGATGCGTGCGGGTGAATTCGGCGAGATTTACATGTCGCGTGGATTATGTTTCAAGTCGCGCAACACAATCGGCAAGACTCCGGTGGAAGCGGTGCCGCTTGGCGTGGACTACGACATGTGGACCGGGCCCGCTCCACTGCGCCCGTTCACCAAGAACCGGTTCCACTACAACTGGCACTGGTTCTGGGATACCGGCAACGGCGATCTTGGGAACCAGGGAATCCACGAAGTAGATATCGCGCGGTGGGGTTTGGGCGTGACGCATCCGACGAAGGTCAGCTCGATCGGCGGCAAGTTCATGTTCGACGACGATCAGGAAACGCCCAACACGCTGAATTCGGCGTTTGAGTTCAACGTCGGCGGCAAGAAGAAGATGATGGAATTCGAAGTCCGTCACTGGTACAGCAATCACGAAGCTGGCATCAATGGCGAACGGCCGGGGAACACGATCGGCAACACTTTTTATGGGGCCGACGGTTACCTGGTCATCGATAACTACAACAAGTACTACAGCTTCCTGGGCAAGGATCACAAGCCGGGCCCAACCCGCACCGAGCGCGACACGCACTTTGAGAATTTCATCACGGGCATGCGCGATCGCAAACGCGAAAATCTGAATGCCGAGATCGAGGAAGGCGCGATGTCTTGCGTCCTGGTCCATCTGGCCAACATCTCCTATCGCGTAGGCCGCACGCTCCACTGGGATGAGAAGACCTGGACGGTGAAGAACGACCCGGAGGCGAATCGGATGTTAACGCGGCAATATCGCGCGCCGTACATCGTGCCGGCGAAGGTTTGACGGGGCAGACCGGGCGTCGCATGTATAGTGAGATGAGTGGAGTGGCTCAACTATCATCACCTTCTCTACTTCTGGGCCGTCGCCAAAGACGGCAGCATCGCCAAGGCATGCGAGCGCCTGAACCTGGCGCAACCGACCATCAGCGGGCAGCTCAGGATGCTCGACGAAACGGTGGGAGAGAAGCTTTTCGTTAAATCCGGGCGGGGGCTCGCCCTGACGGAGATGGGCCGGGTAGTCTATCAATACGCCGATGAGATCTTCGGTCTCGGCGACGAATTGCAGGACGTTATCAAGGGCCGTATGCACGGTCGTCCGCTGCGCCTGTTGGCCGGAGTCTCCGATTTAGTACCGAAGCTGATCGCTTACCGTGTGCTACAACCCGCGCTGGCTTTGGCTGAGCCGGCCCGACTTGTCTGTGACGAGGGCACGCCCGAAAGCCTGCTGGCCGATTTAGTTGAAAATCGCCTCGACATGGTGCTCACAGATGCGCCGATCAACGGAGCGACGCGCGTAAAGACGTACAACCACCTGCTGGGCGCCTGCGGGGTGTCGCTGTTCGGTTCGCCCGCTCTGGCAAAGCGCTACCGGAAAAACTTCCCCGCGTCTCTGGAGGGCGCGCCGTTTCTGCTGCCGATTCAAGGTTCGAACCTCCGCCGGTCTTTGGATCGCTGGTTCGACGTAAATCGCATTCGACCGGTCGTCTTGGGGGAGTTCAAAGACAGTGCGTTGATGAAGGTGTTTGGAGAGGCAGGAGTGGGAATTTTCGCCGGTCCAAGCGCGATCGAAAAAGAGATTCGAATGCACTATCAGACCGAGGTGATCGGCCTCGTGGACAAGGTTACCGTAAGCTTCTATGTCATTTCCGTCGAACGGAAACTAAACCATGTGGCGGTTGTGGCCATCTGCGAAGCGGCGCGGGACCAGCTCTTTTCGTCCCCGTAGACACATCGGCTTTAACGATGTTTTTAATCCAAAACATCTATTGGACAAATCTATTGATCTCCCGTAGTGTGGTAGTCGAAGGGGCCATGAGATCCAGGGCCCTGGCGAAAATCAGCTAGGAGAGAAAAGTATATGCTTACGTTGTTCAAGGTTTTTGGCAGTCTGGCGCTTGTCGCCTGCACAGCGACCGCCCTTGAGAAGGATTTTGTCGACCGGATCGTGCAATCCGCTCAGAACATCGAGCGGGATGCCACGACCGTGGACCAAGCGCTCAAGAACAAACAGTTCGACTCAGGCGATGTTACCCGAAAGCTCGACGGAATGGACGCCGACGTTGCCAAGCTGAAGGAGTTGGTCAAAGAGCTCGACTCGACGGACCCCAAACTAAGCGACCGCGATCGTGTGGTCTGGGACTTGGTGAAACAAAAGGTCCAACTGATCGAGATCTTTCACGGGCAGAAGAAGGTCCTTGCAGCAGAGGACTTCGGCAAGCACCGCGATCTGATTCGCGCGCATGCCAAAGGGCTTGTGCTGCGAGCCCAGAAGCTTCAGCAATCTGCCGGCACGTTGAGGCGAGGGTAGTAACTACTCAAAGTGGAAAGCTGGTCTGTCCCGGGCGGCGCAGGCCGCCAGAGTGCGTAGGACACCGGCGGGCTGGCGGACAGGTGGCCAGCAATCGCTGCTGTTAGACGACAACCGATCCATTTTTTGACTCTGGAGAATGCAATGAGAATGAAGAAAGCAACGAGCATGAGCTATCAACATGTTCAAGAAATCCGAATCGATCCGCTTCCCCTTGGCGAGGAGATCGCCAAGCTGGCATACTCTTACTGGGAAGCGGAGGGTTGTCCGGCAGGCTCGGACATGGGGTACTGGTTGCGCGCAGAGACCGAGGTGTTGGCGGCGCGGGGCTTGCCGCATCCCAATGAGCCGTGGGAGGCCGCATGAGGGTTGCACTAGCCGCACGTTCTGGGGGCCCAAAAGCCCACTTGCTGCAGCCGGCGCGCCTCCGTTTGCCCGCGCAAGCAGGATGATCTGCCCACATGCCAGGCGCGCCAGTGGTAGTCTCGTGAAAGCGCTCTATGATTGACCCAAAGATCCTCGACTCCTTCCTTGTCAAACCCAAAAAGTTTCGTTTGAAAGATTGCGATCCCGCGTGGGACGGCGGCAAAGCGCTGCGGGAACTAAGCGGCGATGAACTCAAAGAGCGCGCGCAGGAATACGTGCGCGCGACGCTCGAAGAACTGAGCAAGGAACAAGACCGGCTTTGGGCGCAGGACCAGCATTCGGTATTGGTGGTGCTGCAAGCGATGGATGCCGCGGGCAAGGATGGACTCATCAAACACGTGATGTCCGGCCTCAATCCGCAGGGCTGCCGGGTGCATGGCTTCAAGAAGCCATCCGAGGAAGAACTCGATCACGACTTTCTGTGGCGATGCTACCAGCGCTTGCCCCCGCGCGGTGAAATTGGCATCTTCAATCGCTCGTACTATGAGGAAGTGCTTGTAGTTCGTGTGCATCCCGAGTATCTGGGCGGGCAGCGGCTGCCGGGCCTGAAGAAGGTCAACGATAAGTTCTGGCAGCAACGCTACGAAAGCATCAACGATTTCGAGAAGCATATTGCGCGCAATGGCTGCACGGTGCTCAAGTTCTTCCTGAACGTCTCACGCGAAGAGCAGAAGAAGCGTTTTCTCGAACGGCTTGATGAGCCCGACAAGAATTGGAAGTTCTCTGAGCAGGACGTGAAAGAGCGCGCCCATTGGGGCGAGTACATGACGGCGTTTGAAGAAGCGATCCACGCGACCAGTACTGCGCACGCGCCCTGGTATGTGATTCCGGCGGACAATAAGTGGATCGCTCGCGCGCTGGTGGCGGGCATACTCACGCAGGCGATTCGCGATTTGCCGATCGAAATTCCCAAGGTGTCGGCTGAGCGCCGTCAAGCGCTGGAGGAATCGCGGAAGCAACTGGAGGCTGAAAAGCCGTGAACGTGGTGCAGATCAGCCGGTCGCCAGGCGGGTTGCCGAAGCGGGGGGCGCGGGAAGCCCGCATTGGTCCGCTTGGCATTGAGGGCGACCGTCATGCGCATCCGAAGATTCACGGCGGTCCGCATCAGGCGTTGCTGATCGTATGTGCCGAGGTTGTCGAAGAACTCAGCGAGAACGGCTATCCGTTGTTCTTTGGCGCGCTGGGCGAGAACATCACCACGCGCGGTCTGAACCGGCGCACCCTTCGCCAAGGGCAACGCTACCGGTTGGGCTCCGAGGTCGTGATTGAACTCACCAAACCGCGCGGACCTTGCAAGGCCCTTGATGTGTACGGCGAGCGGCTGAAATCGGTGGTCTATGACGTCGAAGTGAAAGCGAGGAATCCGCAATCGCCACGCTGGGGGATGAGCGGGTTCTACGCGTCAGTGGTTACAGGCGGCTTGTTGCTGCCCGGCGCGCCGATCGTCTTTTTGGAGCAGGATGTTTGAGCGCAGCCGGTCGCGAGCCGTTCACGATCCTGAAGGAGTTGCGCGCCGCCGCTGACACGACGTGCTGCCGCCGTCGTGGCGTGGCACCCCGAGTGGCCGTGCCATGAAGGCTGCTCGCATTGTTGCCGGAGTCTGGCGCGGCGGCCGGAACTTTCCGAAGTTGAGTGGCGCGAGGTGGAAGCCGGGTTGGCGCTGCTGCCGGCTGCGGTCCGCGCTGAGGCCGAAGCAAGGCTGGTCTTATCGGCGTTGGGATCGGCCCCTTACACTTGTTCGTTCCTCGATCCCGCAGTGGGTTCGTGCCTCATTTACGCATATCGCCCCATCGCCTGCCGCACGTATGGCTTTTATGTAGATGAGCGGGGGACCGGGCTCTACTGCGGAATCATCCGCGAGAGAGTTGAGGCCGGAGAATTCTCAGAGACAATCTCAGAACTCCTGACCTCTAAGGAAATTGAGATGACCCCAACTTGTAGACAAGCCTGAGGTCAGTGTCAGGGAAGA
>JAYUSQ010000009.1:0-2900 GCA_043755595.1 Acidobacteriota bacterium
CGCGACCTGGTGCTGCGGCACGAACATCGCGCCGGCGAGAAGATGTTCGTCGATTATGCCGGGGCCACGATATCGATCTACGACAGCCAGACCGGCGCCATCCAAGAGGCTGCGGTGTTCGTGGCGGTCCAAGGGGCCAGTAGCTACACCTTCGCCGAGGCCACGACGGGACAAGATCTGCGGAACTGGATCGGGTCGCATATCCGAGCGTTCGAATTCTTCGGAGGGGTGGCCGAGGTGGTGGTGCCGGATAACTTGAAGTCGGCCGTCACCCACCCCAGCTATTACGAGCCGGATCTGAATCCGACTTACCGCGACCTGGCCGAGCACTACCGGATCGCCATTATTCCAGCCCGGCCGTACCGCCCCCGGGACAAGGCCAAGGCCGAGGTCGGCGTGCAAGTCGTCCAGCGCTGGATCGTCGCCGCCCTGCGCAAACGTAAGTTCTTTTCACTCGACGAGGCCAATCAAGCGATCGCGGAGTTATTGGTCCGTCTCAACCAACGCCCGTTCCGCAAACGCGAGGGCAACCGCGCCAGTCTGTTCGCGCAACTGGACCAGCCCGCGCTGAAGCCATTACCGGCCTCGCGTTTCGAATTCGGCCAGTGGAAAACGGCGGTCAGCGTCAACCTCGATTATCACGTCGAGGTGGAGCGTCATTACTACAGCGTGCCCCATGCGCTGGCGCAGTTGGAGGTGGATGTGCGCTTCACCGCCGACATCGTGGAAGTGCTGCATCGCGGGGTGCGGGTCGCCTCGCATGTCCGCTCCTACCTGCCGGACAAGAAGACCACGCTGACCGAGCACATGCCCAAGTCGCACCAGAAGTATCTGGAGCGCACGCCCACGCGATTGATCGAAGAAGCCCAGCAAATCGGACCCGAAACCGGTCAACTCGCCGAGGCCATTCTGGCTACCAAACGGCACCCGGAGATGGGGTATCGGTCGTGCCTGGGGATTCTGAAGTTGGCCAAAACCTATCCGGCCGAGCGGATGGAAGCCGCAGCCCGGCGTGCGCTGCGAGCGCGTGCTTACAACTGCCAAAGCCTGGAGTCGATTCTCAAACATCAACTCGACCGGTTACCGCTGCCGGAAGATCGTCCGCCCGCTCACCAGGCGGTGGAACACGAAAACATCCGCGGCGCCGATTACTACGATTCGCTGCTGTCGAACTAACCCGAGTCAGTCCAGAAAGAAAGACGAGAAAACATGCTCAATCAACAAACCATCGAGAAGCTCTACACCCTGCGCATGCGTGGCATGGCGGAGGGCTTTACACAACAACAGGAAGATCCGCAAACCCGGCAACTCACCTTCGAAGAGCGCTTCGCGTTGCTCGTCGACCGGCAGTGGAACTGGCGGCAGAACCGGGCGCTGGAGAGAAGACTCAAAGAAGCCCGGCTGCAGGGCTCGGCCTGCTGGGAAGATATCAATTTCCGGGCCGCCCGGGGCTTGGACAAACAACTGGTCCGCTCGCTCCTGCAAGAATCGGATTGGGTACGCCGCCACCAGCCCATTTTCCTGGTGGGTCCGACCGGGATCGGGAAGACTTTTCTGGCCCGCGCGTTCGGGCAAAAGGCGTGTCGCGACGGCTTCACCGTCTACTTCGCTAAAGCCGCTCAGTTGTTCCGGGAACTGGAACTGGCGCGCGCCGATGGAAGTTACTCCAAGAAACTACGGGCCCTGGGCCAGGTGGATGCGCTGATTGTCGACGACTGGGCCATGGCGCCGCTGAGCGACGCCGAACGGCGGGCTTTTCTGGAGATCTGCGATGAGCGCTACCAGACCAAGGCGACGCTCCTGACCAGCCAATTGCCGGTAGCCAAGTGGCATGCGCAGATCGGCGACCCCACGGTGGCCGACAGCATCTTGGACCGGCTGGTCCATGCGGCGCACCGGTTCGACCTGGACGGAGAATCGATCCGGAAGGTGAAAGGTCGACGGGGCGGCGACCCGGACGATCAAACCCCTGGCCTGCCTGAGTAAGGAGGCGGTCGCGCTGCCAGTCCATCAGGCCCGTCGTTGTGGAAGCCAATCGGCCCGCCGGGCCGGCGATTTTTGGGGATGTCGGTCGCCCTCCGGGCTCCCTCCACCCCAAAAATCGATTAGCCAAACGACGGCGGCTTTCAGCCGCTTACATCGAAGACGTTACAGAGGCAAACCGCCCGCAGCCGGCGGCCCCACGCCAGAAAACGCCGAGAGCAAGTTCAATGAAAAACAAACCCAACACACGAAAAGTCTTGACGGATGCCGATCACTAATTCACACTGAGAAAGCCCTGCGTCGCTTCGCTCCGAACTGATCGGCATCAGATCGGATTGACTGATCGGCATCATCGGAATGCGCAGCCACGATGGATCAGCTTCCTTGCAGACTGACGAAGGCGATCAGACGACAGGTCGGCGTGGGAGTCACCTTGGTCTTCCATCCGTAGCCTGCCTTCCACGCGCTCAAACGAAACGAAGTTGTTCGGCTTCAGTTGCCCGGCGGCGCGGATCTGTTCCATGGCGGGAGTGTGGCGGATGAAGTGGACCTTGCTGTCAGTGCCTTCCAGGATCATTTGCCGCGCGCCGGTTAGGTCATCGTGACGTGCGCCAGGATGCGGCCATCGAGCGATTCAATGTCGTGCGCCCGAGTGAAGACGGTCGGCAGGCGCGGGTCGGACATCAGGTTTCCGTACTGCTGGAGCATCTTCAGGCGGTCGCCGGTTTGCTGCCTGGCCTTCAGGACCTGAAGAAAGTCGCAGCGGACGATCCAGCCGTTCTCATTGGGTTCGGCGAGGCCCATCTTCGCCAGCACTCCGAGTCGCGATGCGAGCAACTGGCCGAACTCGGTGTGCAGCCCGGTACAGTGGCTGTGATAGAGACAAAACTCGTCGCGAATGGAGAAGTTACCAAGGT
>JAYUSQ010000010.1:0-2900 GCA_043755595.1 Acidobacteriota bacterium
ACACGCTGGCAAACCGCTGCCGGGCGGCGTGGAAATCCATCAGCCTAATAACGTCAACACCCTCCTTCCTTGCCCCTTCGAGTTCAAGAAATACGGGCAATCCGGCATGGACATCTCCGAGATGCTCCCCCACACCGCCAGGATCGTCGACGACCTCACCTTCGTCCGTAGCATGCACACCGAGCACAACAACCACCTGGAAGCGCTCAACATGCTGCTCACCTGCAAGATCTTCCCCGGCCGCCCGGTGATGGGCGCGTGGATCAGTTACGCGCTGGGCACCGAGAACCAGAGCCTCCCCGCCTATGTCGTCCTGCGGGACCCGACGGGTTACACCATCGGCGGCAAACAGTTATGGGCCAACGGCTATCTGCCCGCTACTTACTCCGGCGTCGAATTCAGCATGAAGGGCGCGCCCGTTCACAACTTACATCCGCCGGAAAAACAGGCCGATGGGGCGCAGCGGGCGACTCTCGACTTACTCGCAAAAATCAACGAAAGTCATTCCAGGCAGCATCCCGGCGAACAGGAGCTGGAAGCCCGAATCAAAAACTTCGAGCTAGCCGCCAGGATGCAACTGGCCGCCGGCGAAGTCCTCGATATTTCCAGGGAAACCGATGCGACAAAGAAGTTATACGGTATCGACGATCCTAAGGCGGGGGCCTACGGACTGCGCTGTTTGATGGCCCGGCGATTAGTGGAAAAAGGCGTTCGTTTCGTCCAGGTTACTACCAGCCCCGGCCAGCCATGGGATCATCACAACAGTATTAAGAAAGATATGCAGAAGATCGCCACTGAAGTCGATCAGGGCTCGGCGGCGCTCATTATGGACCTCAAATCCCGCGGCTTGTTGGATAGCACCATCGTCATGTGGGCCGGTGAATTCGGGCGTCTGCCAACCACACAGAATGGCGACGGCCGCGACCATAACCGCAACGCTTTCACTATCTGGTTCGCCGGCGGCGGCTTCAAAAAAGGCCTTATTTACGGAGAAACGGACGATTTTGGCTACAAGGCCGTTGTCAATCGCGTTTCCGTGCCGGACATGATCGCCACCGTGCTCCGTCAACTGGGCCTGGATCATCAGAAGATCCAGTACGCCAATGGCGGCCGGATGGAAACGCCGTCGGACGTTACCGTTACCGGCGCCAAACCTGTCCTGGACTTACTCGCATGAAGTTACTCGCTCTCCTGACGCTGCCGTTAATCGCAGGCGCCGCGCCGCGCTACGAAAAAGACGTCCTGCCCATCTTCACTAAGTACTGTTTCACCTGTCATGGACAAAGCTCGCCCAAGCTCGGGCTCGATCTCCGGACCGCGGCGGGCGCGCTTCGCGGCAGCCACAACGGCCCAGTAATCGTCAAAGGCAAGCCGGACGAGAGCCTGCTGTGGAAGAAGGTATCGTCGCGACAAATGCCTCCGGCCATCTACGGCCAAAAAATCCCCGACGCCGAGATCGAAATCGTCAAGCAGTGGATTGAAGCCGATGCGCCATTCGACGCGCCCGTCCATGCCAACGCGCAAGTTCCGGGCGTCATGCTTGCCCGCTGCGCGAGCTGCCATGGTGAAAAATCCGCCGCCGCCGGGCTTCGATTGCATACCGTCGCCGATGTTCTCAAGGGCAGCGCCACCGGTCCGGTGATCGTCGAAGGCTTCTCTGATCGCAGTCTGCTCGTCCGTCGAATCTCCAACGGCACCATGCCGCCCAAAGGCGCGGGCGTGCCGTTGTCGGAATCGGAGCGGAACGCTATCGCCGAGTGGATCGACCGCGGCGACTTTAGCGAAATTATCACTTTCAATCCGGCGGACCGGCCTTTCAGCCCGCTCGAAGCGCCGCCTATAACGGACGCGCAGCGCAAATTCTGGGCCTTCCAAAAACCAGTGCCCGCCCCGATTCCCGGCGTCAAATCGAAAGCTCGCCTCCGCACTCCCATTGACTCGCTGGTCCTCGCCAAACTCGAATCGAAGGGTCTCACGTTCAGCCCCGACGCGCCGAATGAAAAGCTGATGCGCCGCGCGTATCTCGATCTCACAGGCCTGCCGCCCACACCCGCCGAAATCGACGAATTCCAAAAGGACGGCGACTACGAAAAGCTGCTCGACAAACTCCTCGCCTCTCCGCGTTACGGCGAACGCTGGGGCCGCCAATGGCTTGATGTCGCGGGCTATGTCGACACCACGGGAAAGGACTTCGACCCCAAGAAAACGGAGTTCGCCGATGGAATGTGGCGCTATCGGGATTACGTCATCAACGCCGTGAACAGCGATAAGCCCTGGAACCGGTTTCTGACTGAGCAGATCGCCGGCGACGAACTGATCGACTGGCGCGAGGCGAAGCAGCACACGCCGGAAATCAACTCGCTGCTCGCCGCCACCGGCTACATGCGGACGATCCTCGATATCACCGAAGAGGATATTTCCAATCTCCCGGTGGAGCGTTACGAGGCGCTTTTCAAACTTGTCGACAAAGTCTCCAGCAGCACTGTTGGATTGACCGTCGGCTGCGCCCGCTGCCACTCTCACAAGTTCGACCCCATCCCCCAACGCGACTACTACCGCTTCCTGGCTCTTTTCACTACGGCATACAATCCAACGGACTGGATTCAGCCGCAGAATCATCACCTCTTCGTACTTCCGAAGTCGCAACACGAAGCGATTGAATCCAGGCTCCTGGAAGACCAGCTAAAGACGATTCCGGAGGCCATCCGCGCCGATCTGAAAGCCGCGCTGGCCACGCCTGTGGACACGCGCACGGAAATCCAGAAGTACCTTTTCAAAAAGTTCAACGAACCATTTCAAAAGGAGTACGCCAAGGATCAGGAGTTCAAGAAGCTCGGGAAGATCCAAGCCCTCTGGGATGTAGGAACGCCCCCCAATATTCGCCTGCTCCAACGAGGCAG
>JAYUSQ010000011.1:0-8655 GCA_043755595.1 Acidobacteriota bacterium
CGGCTTTCGCACATTCCGCATCACCGAACTCGCGCTCTATCATTCACTTGGCAAGCTGCCTGAGCCAAAACTAACCCACAGATTTTTCTGACGAATCAATATTTTCACTGCCCGAAAAGCCCTCGGATCCGTGGAAGCCATCGAATCGATCGCCAAAGTGGGTTATCGGTTCGTCTGGGATGTTACCGGAGTAGTCGCCGAAGAGCCAGCCGCCGCGCCACAAATTTCGCCGGTTCGAACGCCGGTTCCCGCTCACTCTTGGACGCGCCATGCCTTGCTGGCGGGCATCGCGGCGGGCGTCTTCTTCGCGGCCTAGTTCTGGACGGACCGTACCAATCGCCGCCAGCGTGCCGATGCCTTAGTCGTAAGAGGTCTGCAGCAGATTCGGAGCAGCAATCGCGTCAAAGCGCTCACGGCAGCGCCGATGTTTGAACAAGCCCTCAACCTGATTCCCGGATACCCGCTGGCCCGCGCCGCGCTCGCCGAGTCCGCCGGCCGGTTGGGTAAAACCTCGTTTGAAAAAGCGACCGAACTCGTTCGCCTTGCCGTTCGGGACGATCCAGCTTGTGACGAGTGCCAGGCGATTCTCGGATACCTTCTTATGACCCGCGCCTGGAAATGGGATGAAGCCGGCCAGGCGCTCGCCAGATCGATCGATCTGAATCCTAACGACGCCCAACGCCGGATCTGGTACAGCGACTGGCTGGCGATTCACGGAAGGCAACCGGAAGCGACCGTGCAAGGGCGCGCCGCCGCTAGACTTGCCCCCGACAGCGCCAAGCCGATCGCGATGCTCGCCATGACGCGTTTCCTCGCCTCCGACTATCGCGGAGCGGTTCAGGACGGGGAAAGCGGCACTACGTTTCAGCCGGATAACAGCGCGGCCCACTACTGGATCATGCGGGCCTACATGATGCTCGATGAAGATATCAGCGCCATAGTCGCCCGGTCCCGTGAATTGGGGGCCATAAGTAGCCAACCGGAGCGCACCGAATCGAACTTTCGCATAACCTATACCGGCCTGCACGGAAAGACGGGCCGCCAGGGGTTGTCGCTGCCTGGCTCTACGAGGTTCGCGAGGGCTCACCTCGCGAAGTGAACCGTTACTACCGGGCGTTGTGGTACATGTGGATCGGCGAATCGGACAAAGCCCTCGCCGAGCTCGAAGCCGCTGTCAAATCCAAGCCCTACCATCTGATTTACGTCTCCGTCGACCCCGCCTTCGCCCCCATCCGCGCCAACCCCCGCTTCCTCGAAGTGGTCCGCAGTGTGGGCCTGCTCCAACGTGTCGAAACTTCCGGCGTCCAGCACCTGAAGAACTAACTTCGTTTTCGATCAAATCCGGCTTTAATAGTCACTATCAAATCGTTGACCCATGTCCACTTAACCGATTTGATAGAAATTTGACTGGCGACCCGATCCGAACTGTCCGACACTGGCAACACCCTAGAGCTATCTAGGGCAATTTCCTTGGAGGATCAAACATTTCATGCGAACCTCGATATTCCTGGCTGCGGCCGGAAGTCTCCTGCCAGCGCTTTTGTCGGCAGGCGCGCTTACTAATTTGAGTTTCATTTCCAACGGCGGGAGTTTCGCCAACGATCCTCTGCTCGTCGGCACAACGGTGGCCGGCACCTCACCCTTGGCGTTCACCAATACGGCCAGCCTCGCTGAGCCATTCCTGAACGCGGCTGACTCAACCATCAGCTTAGGCTATGGAACCTACTATGCGATCGCCTTCCTGACGACTGGCGCTCATGTCGGTACAGGCACGATTTCGTTCCTGCTGGACGGTGCCACGCCTTTCAGCCAAACTGTTACCTTTCCCAATCCAGCCGTCGCGAGTGGCAATTTCGCTTCCTTCGCCTTGCCCGGCGGGGATAACGTGACGATCTCAGCTACCGGCTTATCTGCTGACCGGATCAAAATCGGCATTAACGGCGCGGGCTTGGCCCCAGGCGGCGGAGCTGACGCCTTCTATCGGTTTTCCTACACGGAGTTCACCAGCGGCGGAGGTGGTTCTCCGGTGCCAGAACCGGGTACCGCAGTGCTACTCCTTGGCGGTGCCTTAGCTATGTTCATTCGGCGGCGCCATCTGGCCAGAAGCTAGCACATATTCCCAGCGTTCGGGGCCAATCCCGGCCCCGAACGTCCAAAATCTCAAAAATCTGTTTCCTGAATCGCCGGCCGCGCGAGTCCGCACCGGGAAGTTCGAACGCGCTTGCCGACGTCAAATCCAAGCCAAATCCAAGCCCTACCATCTGATCTACGTCTCCGTCGACCCCGCCTTCACCCCCATCCGCACCACCCCCGCTTCCTCCAAGTGGGCCGCAGCGTAGGCCTCCTCCAAGGTGTCGGAACTTCCGGCGCCCAGCGCCCAGCACCTGCAGAACTTGAACTAGCTGGTGCGTTTTCCGAAGTTAGTGGATGCCAGTTGTGGGCGGCCTATCGCGGTCGAAGCGGGCTTCAGACCTAGTTCCGGGTCTTCGCATCCCGAAAACGCCATCAAGCCTTTTTACAAATCTCCCTTTTCATATCAAAATCAGACTTTAAGAACACCCATCAAATCACTGAATAAAAAACACTTAACCGTTTTGATTAAAATTTGACTGGCAACATAGCCTAAGCTGTCCGACACTGGCAACACTCTCCTAAGGAACAACTTGTAAACCGTGCACGGTCAATTATTTGAGAAGGGCGAAAGATTAGCGAACCAACTGGCCCCGCCTTGTTCCTTGCCTGCCATGACCCGTTCAACGGGTCCCCGGGCTAGCTAGAGCTATCTAGGGCAATTCCTGGAGGACCTACAATTTCATGAGAACGTCGATATTCCTGGCTGCGGCGGGAATCTCCTGCCTGCGCTTTTGTCGGCCGGCACAATCACAGTTACCGTCAACGGGAACAACAATCCATTTCTCGCAGGCCAACCTAACCTAGTGGGACCACCTGCTGCGTAAGTGATAGCGCCCCAGCGAAAAGCCCGATTGGGTTGACTAGCCTTTCGCTGTTGGGCGGCCAACTGCTAACCTTCTCCGTCACGCCCGGAGGTTTCTTTAGCAACGGCGGCGGGGTCAGCGGTCCCAGCGCCGATGGATCAGGCGCGGCAAATTCCGGACCAACCCTTTTCATCGGAGGCTACGCCAACATGCCGGTCAACGCACTTCTCGGCGTCTTTCTTGACGATAACATCCCTTTCGGGGTTGCGCCGGCCAGCATCGATTGGTCGGGTGCTGCGATACACTTTGCGTCGCTCTCTCCGCTCCTCAGTCAAACTTTCTTTATCGGGAACGGACTCCGAAGTGATGGGTTGACCGTTCAAACCTTTGTGGTTCCGACTGGTGCCACCCGGCTATTTCTTGGCTCCTCGGATGGTTTTGGATGGGCAAACAACACGGGGTCCCACAGCGTGACGGTGACCTTCCCCAACAGTGCCGTTCCAGAACCGGGTGGATGGGCTCTCCTTGGAATGGGTCTTTTGCTGGGCGTATTATTCAAAAGCCGGTTCCCTCGTCACTCGATGCCGCCGACGTAACGGCGTCGGCGCCGGAACCGTCCACCTTGTCCCTCATCTTCGCCGGGGTCGCGCTTGCAGGCGTGCGGAGGCGCCTGCAACACTAAGCGGCAGTCAAGTCCGGGCGGGGACCGGAGTACCGGCTCCGGCTCCCCCCCAAACGAACAGCCTTCGGCCGTCACTCGTGTCGGAAAAATCGTTTCTCCAGCGCGCTCAACTGTTTGCGGCAAAACTGAGCGCCGCCCTGCACGGTGCACCTGTCATCTTGAAGGAGGCCCGCAGCAACCTCCCTGCGGTCCCGCCGATCTTTGACAACCGAAAACTCTCCAAAATCCGACGGAATCCGACACTTTCGTTTTTTTCCCGATGCAGGGCGCGCTAACTCAAACCCGCCTTCACCTTGTCGCTCAACATCTTTCCATCGATCCGTTTTCCCGCCAGCTTCGCCTGGGCCGCCTTCATCACCAAGCCCATCTGCTTGATCGCCGTCGCGCCAGTCTCAGCCTTTGCCGCCGCCACCGCCGCATCGATCTCAGCCTCGGTCGCCGACGCCGGCATGTAGCTCTCAATCAGCTTGCCCTCGGCCTCTTCCTTCTCCGCCAGTTCCGGCCGCCCGCCTTTGCGGAACATCTCGGCCGACTCGCCTCGCTGCTTGATCATCATGCTCAGCAATTGCATCTCGCCCGCTTCGTCGATCTCCTTCATCGTATCGACCTTGTACTTCATCAGCGCCGCCTTGATCATCCGCACCGTGCCCAGGCGCGACTCGGCCTTCGCCTTCATCGCCTCGACCATGTCTTTCTGAATCCGATCTATTAATGGCATCATCTGCTATTCTAGAATCTAACGCTTCCCGGGGTTTCCTTCCTCTGTTTCCCACCATCCGGGGCAGCGCTTTTTTCAAACCATGCATATCAAGAAAACCCGATTACTCACTCCCGGCCCTACGCCCCTTTATCCGCCGGCGCTGCATGCCATGATGGCGTCGGATCTGCACCATCGCACCCAGGATTTCCGCAACGTCTATAAGGCTGTCATCGCGGATCTCAAAGAAGTCATGGGCACTAGCTATGACGTCGTGCCCTTGGTCGCTTCCGGTTCGGGAGCCATGGAAGCCTCGGTGTCGAACCTGTTCTCGCATGGGGAAAAAGTCATCGTCTGTACCGCCGGGAAGTTTGGCGAACGGTGGCAATCCATCGCCAAGGCTTACGGTCTCAACTCCGTCGTGCTCCAAAAAGAGTATGGCGATGTCGTGACTCCCGCCGAAGTCGAAGCTGCGCTCGCGGCCAATCCCGGCGCGCGCGGCGTGTTTATCCAAGCCTCGGAAACGTCCACTGGCGCGGCGCATGATGTCGAAGCGATTGGCAAAATCGTCGCCAGGACCGAAGCGATTTTTGTCGTCGACGCCATCACCGGCCTCGGGACTATGCCGCTCAAGATCGAAGAGTGGGGGCTCGACGTTGTGATCGGCGGCTCGCAAAAAGCCTTCATGATTCCTCCGGGCCTCGCCTTCATGGCCATCAGCCCCAAGGCCTGGAAGCACAACGAAACCTCCAAGCTCCCGCGCTTCTATTTCAATTTGAAGAAGGAAGCGGGCAACGCCGCCGCGGGCGAATCCAGTTGGACGCCTAACACGTCGCTCATCCTCGCGCTCGCCGAAGCGCTGAAGTACATCAAGTCGATCGGCATGGACAAAGTCATTCAGAACGCCCAGTTACTCGCCAAGGCCACTCGCCACGCGGCGCTTGCGCTTGGTTTGGAACTGTTCTCGCCGGGCAGTCCCGGTTCGTCGATAACCGCCATCAAAGCGCCCGCCGGCATGGACTCGGGCAAGATCGTCAAGGGTTACAAAGAACGCTTCGGTATGATCATCGCCAACGGTCAGGGTACGATGCAAGGTCAGATCTTCCGCCTTGCGCATCTCGGTTATTTTGACTTCGCCGATCTCTTCGCGACTATCGGCGCGCTGGAAGTGCTCCTGTCGGCCAACGGACATCCTGTCAAGCTCGGCTCGGGCGTGGCGGCCGTTCAGGCTGTCTACATGGAAGCTGCCGGGATCGGTGGCGAGGGGAAGGCATGATCAAAGTACTGATCGCCGAGCCGCTCGCCGAAGCCGCTATCGCGCAGTTCAAAGCCGTCGAAGGCTGGGATATCGTAGTTTCGAATCCCAAGGATTATGAGCCGCACTTAGCCGATTGCGACGCGCTCGTCGTGCGCAGCGCCGTCAAGGTGAATAAGGCGGTGCTCGACAAAGCGCCGAAGCTGCGTGTCATTGGACGCGCGGGAGTGGGTGTCGACAACGTAGACATGAACGCGGCCACCGCAGCCGGCGTGTTAGTCATGAACACGCCCGGCGGCAACGCCGTTTCGGTAGCTGAACATACTCTCGGTTTCATGCTCTCGCTGGCGCGAATGATTCCGGAAGCGAGCGCATCCACCAAGTCGGGCAAGTGGGAAAAGAAGAAGTTTCTCGGTAACGAACTGCGCGGTAAAACGCTAGGCGTTGTGGGCCTGGGTAACATCGGCCGGGAAGTCGTGCAACGCGCCAAAGCGTTTGAGATGACTATCGTCGGCTCGGATCCTTTTGTTAGTTCACAATTAGCGGCGGATATGGGTGTCGAGTTAGTCGATCTGGAAGCGTTACTATCGCGAAGCGACTATATCTCGCTCCATGTCGGTGTCACGCCCGAAACCAAGGGCATGATCAATACCGCGTCGATCGCCAAGATGAAAGACGGCGTGCGGATCGTGAACTGCGCGCGCGGCGAACTGATCGATCAGGCGGCTTTGATCGCCGGTCTTGAGTCCGGCAAAGTCGCCGGCGCCGGGCTCGACGTGTTTGACCCTGAGCCCCCCAAGGAAGGCGATCCGATCCTCTCGGCGCCGAACCTGCTAGCCTCGCCCCACATCGGCGGGTCTACCGAAGAAGCCCAGGAAATCGTGGGCATTCGCATTGCCAAGCAGATGGTCGACTACCTGACTCAGGGCATCGCCGTCGCGGCCGTCAACATGCCAGCGATGTCGCCGGAGCAGTTTAAGGCCGTAGGACCGTGGCTGGACGTCGCCGAACGCCTCGGCACTTTCGCTTCTTACGTCGCCAACGGCAATCCACGCGCCGTGCGCCTCACCTATCGCGGCAAGATCGCCGAGATGAACACGCAGCTCATCCGGAATGCAGCTATCGCGGGCATGTTAGGCCGATCGCTCCCGACCAAGCCGAACATAGTAAATGCCATGCCCATCGCCTCGCAACGCGGGCTGAATGTCGAAGAACGGCATGAAAAGCGCATCGTCTATATTGACTCAATCCGCGTCGAACTTGAAACCGATACGGGCACCACCACGGTAGAAGGTTCATTGGTCCTCGACAAAGTGCGCCTGTTACACGTGGACGGCATCCCGTGCGAAGCGGCGCTCACGGGCCACTTACTCTATCTCAAAAACACCGACGTGCCCGGAGTAATCGGCCACATCGGCAACGTGCTCGGCATGAACTCCATCAACATCGCCAACTTCTCACTCGGCCGCCAGGAAGTTGGAGTCCCAGGGCTCGATCCGCTGGGCGCGGTCGCGATCGTCGAAACCGACGCCGTAGTATCACCCGCCGTGCTCGACGCATTGAAAGAGCACAAGGCGATTCTAGTCGCGCGCACGGTAGATCTCCCGCGCTAGACTTTAGGCCGAATGGCAGCAACCGTCATCTCTGAAGCCGAGTATCTTATGTTGGCCTTCGAAGGCCGCGGGGCCGGTTTTGTCGATGGCATGTTAGTGGAGCCGGCAATCCGGTACTTACAGCACGGCGATGTGTTGGCCACCGTGTGCGCTTTGGTTCATCCCTGGCGCACACGTCATCGGCTCTTTGGCCTATCCGTCGTGCAGATTTGAAAGGCGTAGCCCGGCCGCCCACGGTACTCCTGCGAGTTGATAGCGGCGGGCGGGCGAAACGGCTTCCAGCCCAGTTGCTTCGCCGCCCCGCCATGAGCTCAGTGAACCCGGTCCTGCGCAACGCGGGCAAGGGAAACTCACGGCTGCGCGGCCCTTCGTGGACGTTTCCGTTCGGGTCTATCTTCCCTGAATGTTAACTGCCTTCCCGGACACGCCGATCTCATGCTCGACTATGTCGTAAAACGGCTCCAGTTCGTCGTAAGTGATCGGCCAATCCTCAAGCGTCGACCCCGCCGGGATCGCGCCCGGGCCGTACCGCGCAGCAGCCTTGCTGCGAGCCTGAAAACCCCAACGGCTCAACCGCCAGCTCTGCGCCCAGTAGTGCAGCGTTGAGCCTCCGACCGCGTTCATCGTCGCGTGGACCGTTCCGCGCGGCAACGTGGGCTACGACGCGCTTCGCCGCACGGTAGGGATTTCGCGGTTGGCCTTCTGAGCCGATGACGGCCAGCCGCGCACGTTGTTATGGATCTCATCGGGCTTGAACGTGCGCGCAGCCGGTCACCCGCACGGAGAGTATCTCTGATTATGCGGCGACTCAAGTGCTTGCGGGAGCCTTGCAGGCTGCGGGATATGATGGCATCAAGTACGAAAGCAAATTGGGTGACGGCAAGACTGGAGCGACATTTGATCTCAATGTAGCCGAACTGATGTCATGCGAGGTGTATGAGGCACGGCAAGAGCAACGAAACGCTACCTGGACCGCAGGAACACAGTCAGGGAGTCTACCTAACCATCTCCGCATTCAACGCCCTCGGATCACCAGGACGTCCTTGGTGTTTGCCAAGCGCAAGAGTCTATGCACCCAGGGCCACGGCAGGGGTGGTGTCATGTCAACAAACCTACCAGGGCATTGCTGACGCAATGGCGGAACAGTGGACTAAGTCGTCTTGATCTCAACGTCAAAGCTGTAGTTGGATTCTTCCACCAACCGTTACAATCCGGCAAGTGATCCGTTAGACTTATTCGGGGTTCCACCCGAAAGCCAGATAGTTGCGGTCGTCGTCGCGTTCGCCATGGTGAATTTGGTAACGCTAGTTGGCGCCATCCAAGATACCGAAGTAATTGTATCGATTGATTCTAAACGAAATCAATTGGCGGAAGCCAGTGGGAGTCGAACCCACCTGCGACACAGAGTGCCGCACACTGGTTTTGAAGACCAGGCCCTGCACCGGCAAAAAATGGCTTCCAGGGGCAGGATA
>JAYUSQ010000012.1:0-8598 GCA_043755595.1 Acidobacteriota bacterium
AGTTGCTGCTGGAGAAGATCGATTTGAACCGGATTTGGGTGTTGCGGAAGGTGATGAGCCCGCTGTCGCCGGTGGAGTCGATTGAGTTGCTGATTGATCGGTTGTCGAAGACGAAACAGAATTCGGATTTTCTGTCGAGTATGAACGGGTAGCCGCGGCTCAATCCCGCTTCGATTCGGCCCATGCGCTCCCGAACGGATGGGCCGTTTCGTTCGTATCTCGAGCGCCGGACCTGAGCGCCGGCGAAACTTTATGTCAATGGTTTCCCGGTCGCGACATCATCCATATGTTCCCCGTACTCTTCATCAGCGCCATGGCCGCCCGCCCACGGGCGAGTGACCAGCCGAGTTGCTGAAACACCGGCCGGTCGTCAAAGTGGTGCGCGGCGAAAGCCTGGCCCACCGGCCGGTGCGTCACCTCATCGATCCGCTGGCCCCAAAGGCAAAGGCGTCCGTCCCGTCCCGACGTAAAATAAGTTAAGGACGGTTCTGGCACGCTGGTGAAGCCGGTAAGAAAAATAGTATAGTCTCCGGAGTCAAAAGAGGTTCCCGTTCCAGCCTGCGAGCGCATTCTGGTAATCGCATAACGCACGTGCCAAGGCTGAACAGTCACATGGTCAATCGGCTGAAAGATGTAGCTGTTGGCGTCAGCCACAGCATTGATTGCCCCACCGCCTGCTATCGCGACGTAGTAAACCCCCGGGGATATCCCGAAATTCCTGGCAAAATCGACCCTCCGTAAAAGTTCTGGTCCCTGGCATTGGCGTAGACGCCAGCGGCGATCCACTGCTCGGATGGACCAAACTCCCGGAACAGGAACAGTTGCGGCTGGAGGCTTCCCGTCAAGCCCAAGGCGATTGCAGTTGCAGAGAACTGGCTAAAGTCGCTGATTGAAATTCGGAAGATGTCAACATCGTTCGATGTCACGCGCCCTCTGATCTCAGCGCCTTGTCCAGCATCGCCAGTTTCCTTGTCCGGTCCGATTGAAGAAGCCCGCAACAGCGCTTGCGTAGAGCCATAGAAGCAGTTTTGGGCGGGTGTACAGGCACTCAGGATCGCCCTTCCAACTATTGGCGGTCCGTCTACCGCGGGTACCGCGGGTAGGCTGTCAAAACGCAGAAAGAAGTCGAGAACAGGGTCTGGTCCACCCGTAAAACTAAAGACGATATTATATTGCTCAGGAAGCCATCGTTGGCTGTGCTCAAAACCGTATTTGGCTGCGGTGCGGAAATGACTGTCCAATCGAAGGTGGAACGGGGGGGTGGCGGAAAAGTGGGATGAGCTGTTTCCCGCCATGTTACAAACACGTTTCGTGTGTGCGGCGTCTCATTGATACTTACGCTGAGCAGTATGCTGCCGGCGAATGCCGGGCAGAAATAGCCGAGAACGCAAACGGAAAGAAATAACTTTCTCATCGTTTCTCCCTCACGTCTTTCATCGGGCAAATTGGCCTTTGGCGCTCCGCTATGCGAGGAGTTCGGGCATTTTGGGGCAAAAGTGGGTCATTGAGGTGAGACTAATCTCGAAGCCCGCAGGAGCATCCGTCCCAACTAACTAACTAACTAACTAATTAACTAATTAATTAATTAACTAAGGAGCTAGCTAAGGAACACTCACGCGGAGTTTATCGGCTAGACCCATCTAAGAGGATCCAATAGCCTCCAGCTATCTGAGAGTACACGAGCGACTTATCGGTCTGTCGACGCGTCATTTCACCCGTGCGGTTTCTGAGGGGTCATTTCACTAATATCCCGCCAGCCAGCGCGCCCGCTCCAGCAACTTCGCCACGTTCGGTAGAAACGCCAGTTCAAGCGGCTGGCTATACGGCACCGGCGTATCGGGTGCGGCCAGACGCAACACCGGGCCATCGAGCGAATCGAACGCCTTCTCGGTAATCCGCGCACTGATCTCGCCGCCGATGCCGCCCGTGAGGCAGGCCTCATGCAGCACGATCGCTTTCGAAGTCTTTCGCACGCTTGCGAGGATTGTCTCTTCGTCAATCGGCAGCAGCGTCCGCAGATCGACGATCTCAATCGATAGACCGTCTTCGCGTTGCAGCACCTCGGCTGCCTCGGCCGCGACATGCACCATCGCGCCGTAGGTGATCACCGAAAGATGCTTGCCTTCGCGAAACACCTTGGCTTTGCCGATCGGCACTGTGTAATCGCCATCGGGGATATCTTCTTTGATCTTGCGATACAGCGCCTTGTGCTCAAAGAAAATCACGGGATCGTTGTCGCGAATCGCGGACTTGATGAGTCCCTTGGCGTCGTACGCGGTGGCCGGTTCCACCACCTTGAGCCCGGGCGTGTGAACAAACCAGGCTTCGGGATTCTGCGAGTGATACGGCCCGCCGTGAATGCCGCCGCCCGAAGGTGCGCGCACGACTAGCGGAGCCGGCGCATTCCAGCGATAGCGGGATTTGGCGGCAAAGTTGACGATCTGGTCGAATCCGCACGTGATGAAATCGGAGAACTGCATCTCCGCCACCGGACGCAATCCCATGAAGCTGGCCCCGATCGCCGCGCCGATAATCGCCGATTCCGAAATCGGAGTATCGACCACCCGGCGTTCACCAAAGCGTTCCAGCAGTCCTTGCGTTACCTTGAACGCACCGCCGTAGACGCCGATGTCTTCGCCCAGCAGGAACACGTTCGGGTCGCGCTCCATTTCTTCGGCGATGCCCTGGCGGATAGCCTCCAGATAAGTTACCTGCATTAGCTCTCTTCGTAGACGCCGTGCGTCAGCGTGGATGGGTCGGGTAGCGGGCTTGCTTCGGCCCACGCGATCGCTTCGTCGACATCGCGCCGGATCTGCGCGTAGAGCAGTTCGAACGTCTCTTTCGTCGCTTCGCCCCGCTCCACCAGCCGCCGCTCCAGGCGTTGAATTGGATCCTTCTCCGCCCACTCAGTCCAGAGATAGCTCGGCACGTAGTCGCCGGCGTCGTGCGCCGAATGGCCCGTCATGCGGAAGGTCTTGCACTCCAGCAGGTACGGCCCCAGGCCTTGCCGGCAGTGTGCGGCGGCGCGTTGCGTAGCCTCGTAGACAGCCCAAACGTCGTTGCCGTCGACGATCTCCGCGGGAATCCCATAGCCCGGTGCGCGGTCGGCCACATGGGCGCAGGCCATCTGCTTTTCCAGCGGCGTCGAATAGGCGTACTGATTGTTGTTGCAGATGAAGACGACTGGCGCCTTCTGCACGGCGGCAAGATTGATGCCCTCGTGCCAATCGCCGCGCGAAGTGGCGCCGTCGCCGAAGTAATTGAAGACGATATTGGGCGAGCCCTGATACTTGAGCGCCATCGCGGCCCCGGTTGCGACAGGTACGCTGGCCGCCATGGCGCTGATGATCGCCACGATGCGCTTGCTCAAGTCGCCCATATGCATGTTGCCGTCGCGGCCCTGCGTGAGGCCGCCCATGCGGCCCATGTACTGCGCAAAGACCGCGCCGGGCGTAATGCCGCGGATGAAATAAAGACCGAGATCGCGGTGAGAAGGAAACAATACATCTTCGGGCTCAGCCACCAGCCCGGAGCCGACGCAAATCGCCTCCTGCCCGCGACCCACGTACACACCGCCCAGGATTTTGCCCTGGCGGTATAGCTTACGTTCGATGCGATCCTCCACCTCACGTTGGAGAAACATATAGTAAAGGAATCGAGCGCTGAGTTCCATCTCAGCGCCCGATTCCTGTCCCTGAAGTGAGTCAAGCGCGGGTTCTACAGCGGCCATAAGAGCGAGTCCAAACGCACTAGTATAGCCCGCGCGCCTATACGGCGGTTTGCTCGCCGTGTCTATTTCATGGAAGACGTCAATCCGGCCACGGCCCACGCGGTTCCGGCATTGGAAATCCATTGATCGCCGCCGTACGGGAAGCCGCTCTCGAAGTATGGTTGAAACTTCGGCGAACGGCTGGGCACATGCCACGAACCATCGGCCTGCTGCGTGCGAAGGAGCCATGCGGCCCCGCGCCGATAGGCCTGCGGGTTGATCGCCGCGCGCCCGCTTTCAGACAGCGCATAGATCGCCACGCCCGTCGCGTAGGCGTTGGACGGTAACGCAGAGTTGCCGCCCCACCCGCCATCGGCTCGTTGGCGCGACTCAAGCGCCTTGGCCGCGGTGAGGACCTCGGCATCCGGCGCGCCTGTGTAGCGCAACGCCAGGACCTTCATCGCTGCGTCGTCGGTAGTGATCGCGGAGCCGCCACGAAGGCTGGCCTTAATCCGCTCCACCGCCGTCTTGTACTCGGCCGCCAAGGCCGGTGGCAGATACCGGTTCAGCGCTTTTACCACCACGGCCGTCCGATGAAAGCTGCTGTCTTCAAGAGGCGCGCGGGCAATGCCTCCCGTCCACCAGTTGCGGCCGGGACGATAGAGGCGGAACAAATACGTGGCATAGGCGTCAGTGGCTGGGCTGGGCTCAATCCCTGCCGCTTCCATGCCGATCAGCGCGTACATCACGGTGTCGGCGGCGCCGGGAGGATCGATTAGTTGCAGCGTCATCGGCGCCACGCCTTGCGCATGCGCCGCTGCGATCTTGCGAAATTCATCGGACGCTGTTTCGTCCACCGCCAAGCCATGCGTTCGCGCCGCTTGGTGGCGATGGCGCCGGTCACTGAATGGTGGCAGGCGATGCATCCAGTTTGACGGAAGAACTCCGCTTGCGATCGCTGCAAGAGTTTCACGGCGCGGCCAACGGCTTCGGCAGCGGGAACCGCTTCGAGCGCCTCCGCTGGAGCGTTGGCGGGTATCGCCGGCCTTGCTGAATTCGCCGGTCCGGGCTCCCCGCGCGAGTAACATCTTCACCAATGCCGGGTCTTGCACTTCCGACGACACGGCGAACATCAGCGGCGTCATCCCGCGCACGTTCTTGGCGTTCACGTCGGCCCCGGCGTCGAGCAACGCTCGCACCGCTTCAATAGGCCCGTAGGTGGCGGCCAGCATCAACGGCGTAATGCGATCCAGCGCAATCACGCCATGACGCATCGGCATCCCGTAGTTCAACACGCCATCGACCTTGGAACTAGCCCTGGGTCCTCTGAAGCACCTTTCTCAGCCTACCTCGAATAGTGCCGCCGCTAGCGTAACCAACTTGATTGCGACATGGCAAATGTTGCACCGGAAGCCGACGCTGACCTGCTCATTCAGCAGCCGGAGCATTTTCAGAGACTTGTTGAGGGTTGATCAGGAGCCGTCATCCCTCGTACGCCGTTTGAGCCTAACCCACCACGATACGGCGAGCTTTGGGGCGTTAGCCTCCTAGAGGCTCCTCGAGGCGGTCAAAGTCGGGTGGCTCGACGTCAGGAACGACGGCCATCACTCGCTCAAAACCAGCGCGGCTGCCTCGCTTGGCGCGCTCGGCGAAGAAGCTCTCGGTCTTCAGCGCCGAGATTTTTTCGGCCAAGGCGAGCGTGACCAGATGGTTGATCGACACATGCTCCTCTTCGGCCAATTCACGGGCCGCCCTGTGAAGCGAATCGGGAAGCCGCAAACTTAGAACGCTCACGATAACTCTCCAATACTCCGGAGAAAATTCCGGGGTGAAATTACTTCGATACCGAAACGGATCCCGCCTTCGATATCTTTGCCGTTGCGGGTGACGATGCAGTCACAGCGGCCTGCCACGGCCAATTCGAGGACCATATCGTCTTTCGCGTCTCCCAGCAGTGGACGCCAAAGGAAGTGAATCTTGACTGGGTCGGCGACGCCACACAGATAGCTCAGGAGATCTTCGAGTCCACCTCCGTCAATAGGAATCTCTGCCATCATGCGATTGGCAACCGCCTCGTACTCAAGAACTAATGGAACCGACATCACCACTTCGAACCGGCCGAGCCCGACCAGCAGTAACAGCCGGTAAGAAGCGCCAGATTTCGAACGAAGGGCTGCGATGAACACGTTGGTGTCCAACACAATCCTTTTCAGCGCCCTTGACTGCCAGCTTCGACGGGCTCGAACTGTGCCCAGCCACCGAGCCAAGCCCCGTAGCGGATTCAAACTTCTCTGGAAAACTGAATTTCAGATTCCAATTTTGGACTTGCAGCGGGGTAGGCCCGGCAGGAAGTCTTTTTGTTTCAATGACACTACGGTCTGGCCACAAATTTGCTACAATTTTCGCATCCCTCGGAACCCTGCAGTAATCCAACGGAGGGGTTGTGAATATACTGATTGGGGGAGTTATGAACAAACTGATTCAAACCACTTTCTTTTTTGCCCTGACGGCCCTAGTGGCGTTCGGGCAGATCACCGGCGAAGTTCGCGGCCTGGTGCTCGACGTGTCGGGCGCTGGCATGTCGGGGGCCAAGGTCCAAGTAACCAGCACCGCCACCGGCGAGACCCGGACGCTGGGCACCGATGCAGAGGGCCGGTTTATCGCGCCGCTGCTCTCGATCGGCGAGTATGACGTCAAGGCCGAAGCCGCCGGCTTCCGCACGATGAGCACGCGCGCCACGGTGAAGACCGGAGAGATCGCTAGTATCCTCTTCAAGATGGAGGTCGGGCAGGTGACCGAGAGCGTCACGGTGAGCGGCGCGGTGAGCCGGCTCGATACCGAAAACGCCCAGATCCAGACGGCAATCGTCGGCGAGAAAATCCAGGAAATCCCGGTCAATCGCAATCCGAACCTGTTTGCGCTGACGTCACCGGGTATCGCGCCGGTCTCAGCCAATAACCCTTTTTTGGGCTCCGGCAGCTTCAACTCCAACGGCGGACGCGGGCGGGGCAACAACATCACGGTGGACGGAATTACGGCGACGGACGTATCGGTAACCGGCACCACGCTGGGTCCGTTGAACTTCAGCTCGATTGCCGAGGTGAAAGTAATCACCAACAACTTCAGTGCCGAATACGGCCGTAACTCCAGTGCGCAGATGATGTACATCACCAAAAGCGGTACCAACGGTTTGCACGGGGAATTCTTTGAGTACCTGGAAAACGACAAGCTGAACGCGCGCCCGTTCTTTGATCGCACGGGCAAGACCAATGTCGTCCGGGAGAACACGTACGGATACTCGCTGGGTGGTCCAATCTACATCCCAAAGATTATAGATGCCCGCAACAAGGTTTTCTGGTTTACCGACTACGAGGGCTTTAAGCTGCGTGGGGCGGGCGCGGCCAGGATTGCGCAGGTTCCGACTGGGGCCCAGTTGGCGCTGGTAACCGATCCGACCTCGAAGGCCCTGCTTGATCAGTACAAGCTGCCTGCCGCGCAATCGACCGCCGGAGGCATTGGGACCGTACAACAGCAGGCCGGCACCCTGACCAACTCCTACAAGTTGGCGGTTCGCGGCGATTGGAACATCAGTGACCGGGACAAGCTGTGGGTGCGCTACTCCCGATTCAATGAAAGTGTGGCGAGTTCCGGTTTGACCTTCATTCTCACTAACCTGGCTAACTTCGGAGCGGTCTCCACCAACTCCCCGCGTCAGGCAACGCTGGCGCAGACTCACACGATCGGCAGTTCCGCGGTGAACGAATTCCGGTTCGGATTCGGGCGCAGTCTCCCGAATTTCACGATCGATAGTACCGTGCCGCTAGGCCCCAGAATCGGCTTCAACGACGGTTCGATCGCTTCCTTCGGCGTGTGGGATGGGCTCCCACAAGGCCGCGAACAGAACACCTACCAGTTCACCGACAACTTTAGCTTCACCAAGGGCCGCCACAACCTGAAGACGGGTTTTGAGTACTTCCATCTCGCGGCTGACAGCGTGTTCGATTCCCTGCAGCGGCCGCTGTTCGCGTTTAATAATTGGAGCGATTTTGCCACGGGCCAGCCGTTCCAGGTGACGCAACGCTTTGGCAGTTCCGTCCGTTCTAACCGCGTGAACAACCAGTTTGCCTTCCTCCAGGATGACTGGAAGGTAAGCCGCAACTTGACGCTCAACCTTGGCATTCGCCTGGAAGTGGCGGGCGGCGTCACCGAAAGCAACGGCCTGCTCTCAAACCTCAACTTGGATGCCCGTGAGTCTCTAGGAGCCGCGGGTACGGGCGCTTTTGGCAACCTCCAGGTTGTGAAGGAGTCTTTCAAGCGCAACTGGAACTGGGCGCCGCGCTTCGGCTTTGCCTACAACGTGGGCAGCAACGGCAAGACGGTGATCCGCGGCGGCTACGGCATGGCCTACGATTTCCTGTTCCTCAACCCCATCACCAACCAGAGGTTCCTGCCGCCCTTCATCGTCACCGGCGCGCTTACCGGCACGGGTAGCTTCACCGGTAACAATACCTACTCGCGATTCGTAGCCGGTTCGGCGCAATTGCAAACCGACACGAGGGCGCAGGTGGGCAGGCTGAGCACCACGGCCCTGCACTTTGGCGCTGTGTCGCCGGCCATCGATTCCAACCTGGACAATCCGCAAGTGCAACAGTTTAGCTTGGGTATTCAGCATGATGTGATGGGCATCATCTGGAAAGCCGGATATGTCGGCACGAAAGGCAACTTCCTTCCCCGCACACGGGCGCTCAATCTGATCGCCGCGCCGCCCGCGCGCGCCACCAGCGTGGAGGACGAGACCGCCCGTTTGGCACAATTCACGGGCTCCATCGCGGCGGCCACCGGCGCTCCGACCCGTCCCACCAACCGCATCGATGGGCGCTATAACAACA
>JAYUSQ010000013.1:0-28459 GCA_043755595.1 Acidobacteriota bacterium
CCGGATTCGATCCCGCCAAGAAGTACCCGGCGATTGTGGAAGTATATGGCGGTCCGCATGCCCAGAATGTGAAAGACGCGTGGCGTGGGGCGGACTTTGCGCAGTATCTCGCTCATCGTGGTTTTGTGATCTGGCAGATGGACAACCGGGGCACGGCGGGGCGGGGTCACGCTTGGGAGTCGAAACTTTTTCGGCGGTTCGGCAAGCAGGAATTGGAAGACCAAGTCGAGGGAGTGAAACACTTGGTCTCCTTGGGTTTTGTGGATCCGGCGCGCGTGGGCCTGAGCGGATGGAGCTATGGCGGTTTCATGACGCTGTACGGTTTGTTGAACGCTCCAGGCCAGTTCGCCGCCGGCATCGCGGGCGCTCCAGTGACCGACTGGCGGCAATACGACACGATCTACACCGAGCGTTACCTGGGAATGCCGCAGGAAAACGAGGACGGCTACAAAGCCAGTTCCCCGGTGTACCAGGCGGACAAACTGCGCGGGAAGCTGATGCTGGTGCATAATTTCGAGGACGACAACGTCCTGTTTCAGCACTCGCTACGAATGGCCGATTCACTGCAACAGGCGGGAAAACCCTTTGAATTGATGCTGTATCCACAGAAGGTACACGGCGTGACGGGCGCGGTGGAGCGGCACATGTTCGAGGGCATGGCGGCGTTCTGGGAACGCCATTTGGGGGCCGTAACCGCTGAACGCTAAGAATCGTAAAGCCTGTTACCGAATTGACACAATCCCGTATATGCTGTAAGGGATGCATTTCGAGCAGCGGTTCGGAGCCCGCGAGATCAAATTTCTGCTGACGCCAGAGCGGGCGGACGAAGTTCGCGCCTGGGCGAAAACGCGATTGGCGCCCGATCCCCATACGGGCGGCTGTGCGACCTATCGGGTCACGAGCCTCTACTTCGATACGAGCGCTTTCGACGTTTTCCATTCGAGGGGATCGTATGGCCGCGCCAAGTACCGGGTTCGCCGGTACGATGAAGCGCCGACGGTTTTCGTGGAGCGCAAGATGCGAACCGACAGCCTGGTTTCGAAGCGGCGCGTCGCGATCGAAATCGAAGAGATGGCGCGCATCGCCGGTCCGGTGAATGGTCTCTGGCCGGGACGGTGGTTTCAACGCCGCATAGAGGCGCGCCACCTGAATCCGGTTTGCGCAATCACCTATTTACGAACGGCCATGGTTGGCGCCAAAGAGGACGGGACGCTGGTGCGGCTGACACTGGACGACGCTCTTTATGCGGACCGCGTCGACTCCTATACGCTGGGCGAACCCAGCCACGGAAAACCGATTGCGCCAGGACAACAGATCCTTGAGTTAAAGTATCTGGGTGAAATGCCTGCGGTCTTCAAAGAGCTAATCGAAACCTTCCCGTTGAACCGCGTGGCGGTGTCGAAGTACAGGACGGCGGCCGCGGCATTGGGGTTGGCGGCGAGGAATGCCTGAGTGGCTGAGTAGTCCAGGGGTCGAGCCGGTCGCGGTTTTGGCGCGGTTGGCAGCGGCCCTGGCAATGGGTTGCGTAGTGGCTTGGATCCATGCGCGGACCAGCCATGAAGCCGAAATGGGCGCTTCGTTTCCCGCTACGCTGGTGCTGCTTTCCGTTTTAATTGCGATGGTCACGCAGGTGATCGGCGATAACGTGGCGCGGGCTTTTAGCTTAGTGGGCGCGTTGTCGATCGTCAGGTTCCGGACGGTGGTGCGCGATACGCGTGACACGGCTTTTGTGATTTTCGCGGTAGTGGTCGGTATGGCGGGCGGTGCGCAGAATGTGTGGGTCGGACTGCTGGGCCTGGCGGTGGGTGGCGCGGCGGCCTTTGCCTTGTCCGCCCTTATTTCCAAAGCGGCGGACGCTCCTCTGCAATGGACTCCCGAACAGAAGGTGACGATCCGCGCGGCCAGGGCCGTGGATTTGGAAAAGACGGTTGGCGGCATTATGAACGCTCATTCGACGCGTTTCAGGCTGGCGTCGATCGGCACCGTGAAGTTTGGAACGGCGGTCGACGCCGAGTTTGAGATAACACTCGCGCCGGGCCTTCCGGCCGAGGAACTTTTGCGCCTGATCGGAAGGATCGAAGGCGTGCAGGACGTCAAAATCGAACGGCGGGGAAGTCAGGAGAAGTAACAATGCGTAGTTGGCAACGAACGGCTTTTGTACTAAGTGCGGCGGCGGCACTGTGGGCGCAGGGGCCACCAGTAGCTCCTCCGGCAGCGGCCCCGGGAACACCCGGCGCACTACCGCCGCCCAACATGCCTGGAGCGATCCGGAGCATCGTAAAAGAATTCGACGCCGATGGCGACAAACAACTGAATGCCACCGAGCGCGCGGCGGCTCTGGCGAAGTTGGCGTCTGAACCGCGGCGCGGGCGTTTTGGCCGAGCAAACCGCACCGATACGGTCCCGGCGCAACCCGGTCCGAAGTTGACTCAGTCGCAAGTCAAGATCTACAAGAACGAGTCGTTGTACGACATGAACGTACTGCGAACCGTGTTCATCGACTTTGACAGCGCCGAGTGGGAAAAGGAGATGGCGGCGTTCAATAACACTGACGTCGAGACACTCGCCACGGTCACGATCGACGGCAAGGTATACAAGGGCGTGGGCGTGCATTTCCGTGGGGCTTCGTCATTCGGCACCGTGGGCGCAGGCTATAAACGCTCGATGAGTCTGGCGTTCGACCATACGATGAAGGATCAGCGCGTACTGGGTTACCGCGCGATGAACCTGCTCAACTCACACAACGACCCCACGCATTTGCGCAGCGTTGTGTATATGCAGGCGGCGCGCGAGTACATGCCCGCGCCGAAGGTGAACTACGTACGCGTCGTCATTAACGGCGAAAGCTGGGGCGTCTATCCTAGCGCGCAGCAGTATAACGCCGAGTTCGTACGGGATTTCTACAAGACCGGCAAGGGTGCGCGCTGGAGAGTGCCAGGGTCGCCCAGCGGCCGCGGCGGTTTTAAGTATCTGGGCGAGAACGTGGAAGACTACAAGCGCATTTATAGCTTAAGAAGCAAGGACAGCCCGGAAGAATGGGCCGCGTTGATCAACCTGACGAAGGTGTTGACTGAGACTCCCGCCGATCGGCTTGAGGCTAAGCTTGAGCCCATTCTGGATGTCGAAGGCGTGCTGCGTTGGCTGGCGCTTGAGAAGACTCTGGTGAATAGCGATGGCTATTGGATCCGCATGAGCGACTATTCGATGTATCGGGATGTCAAGGGTAAGTTCCATATCTTTCCGCACGACGCAAACGAGACTCTTGGACCGGTTGAAGGGCCTGGCGGCGGTCCACCCCGTCCGCCGGATGCTCCCGCTGGCGCCGCAGCACCCACGCCGCCGCCTCCGCCCGCCGCTCCAACTGGGCCGCCGCGTCCCGTGTGGCCTCGCGACGGATCGCTGGATCTGATGGCGGGTTCGCAGGATCCGAACAAAGTTATGTTCCGTTTGCTCGAGGCGCCTAAGCTTCGGGCTCGCTACATTGCGCTGTGTCGGGAGATCGCCAAGAAGTGGCTGGACTGGCAGTATCTTGGGGGCTTGGCGGATAAGTATCAGGGGATGATCAAGGAAGATGTACTGAAGGACACGCGCAAGTTGGGCACGAATGAAGAGTTCACCAAGGCGCTGCTGGAGGAGACTCCGGGGCCGATGGGCGCCATGGGAATGAAGCCTTGGGCTGATGCGCGGCGGGCCTACGTCCTTAGCTACAAAGACCCCGGACCTCCGCCGGTTCGCTAAGACTCGCTAAGAATTGTTAAGAGCCGTTCCGCAATCGGCGGCGACACCTTATGCTGTAGATGCTGTAGATGCTGTAGTGGATGACTAAGCGCATAGGAAGTGTTGCCGCCGTTTTGTTTGCCGCCGCCACCGCCCGGATGGCCGCGCAACCTGGGCCCGGCCGCCGCGGAATGCCGCCGGGCATGATGATGGGCGAGGAACGTAAAATCGTCAAGGACTTTGACAAAGACGGCGATAAGCGGCTGAATGCCTCTGAACGCGCGGCGGCTCGCGAGAAGCTGGCGAGCGAACCGAAGCGAGGCTTTGGGCCCCGGGGCGGTCAGCGGAACGAGACTCCTCCAGAGCCTGGCGCTAAGTTTTCCTTGGCGCAGGCTAAGAAGTACACGAAGGAGCCGCTGTACGACACGTCCGTGTTACGCACGATCTTCCTTGGAGTTCGACAGCCCGGACTGGGAAAAGGAAATGGCGGAGTTTAACAACACCGACGTCGAGATCCCGGCGCGAGTGACTGTGGACGGCAAGGTCTACCCGGATGTCGGAGTTCATTTCCGCGGCATGTCCTCATTTATGTCGGTGAGCGCCGGACGCAAGCGTTCGCTCAATCTGTCATTCGATTTCGTCGACAAAGAGCAGCGGCTCAACGGATATCGCACGCTGAACTTACTCAACTCGCATAACGATCCGACGTTCCTGCGAGCCGTGCTCTATCTACAGGCGGCCCGCGAGTATCTACCGGCTTTGAAGGCCAACTTCGTCCGCGTGGTGATCAATGGCGAGAACTGGGGGATCTATCCCAACGTTCAGCAATACAACACCGACTTCCTGAAGGACTTCTACGGCGCGGCGGCCAAGGGCGCGCGCTGGAAAGTGCCGGGCAGCCCGATGGGACAAGGCGGTCTCAAATATCTGGGGGACCAAGCTTCCGATTACAAGCGTATTTACAGCATTCGAAGTAAGGACAATGCGCAGGATTGGGCGGCTTTGATCAAGTTGACCAAGGTGTTGACTGAGACTCCCGCCGATCGATTAGAAGCCCAACTGGAGCCGATTTTCGACGTCGAAGGAGCGCTGCGCTTCCTGGCGCTTGAGAAGACGCTTATCAACAGCGATGGTTATTGGGCGCGCATGAGCGACTACAACATTTACCTCGACGAGAAAGGCAAATTCCACGTCGTCCCGCATGACGCCAACGAGACTTTCGGACCTCCGGAAGGGCCGGGCGGCGGCTTCGGTGGTGGCGGGCGCGGTCCTCGCGGCGGAGTTGGCGGACCGCCCCCAGAGTTTGGTCCGGGTGGCCCTCCTCCTGGGTTTGGTCCCGGGGGGCCTGGTGGTCCGGGCGGTCCAGGCGGCGGACGCCCAACGATGCCGATGGGTCCGCGCGATGCTAAACTCGATCTATTTGCAGGCGAGAAGGACCCCAATAAGGTCCTCTTCCGCTTGCTGGCCGTGCCGAAGCTTCGTGAACGTTATCTGACGTTGTGCCGCGAGATTGCGACTAAGTGGCTCGACTGGTCAAAGATCGAACCGTTGGCCAAACAGTATCAGGCGTTGATCGCCGGCGACGTCAAGGCCGACACACGCAAACTGGATCCCACAGAGAATTTCACCAAGGCGCTCACCGAAGAAACACAGAGCGCGGGCGGTGGTCCATTCGGCGGAATGAAGACGATGGGCTTGAAACAGTTCTGCGAAGAACGGCGGGCTTTCGTGCTCAATTTCAAGGAGACACAGACCGAGAAGAATTAGCGGTCAGCGAACGTCGCGGCGGACCGCGTGGCCAGGCATCACGCCTTCGACAAGCGCGCCACGCGTCACGACAGGCGTGCCGTTGACGATCGTGTATTCGATGCCTGTCGAACCGAGTGTCGGGTCTTTGAACGTTGCGTTGTCGATCACTCGATCCGGATCGAAGAGCGTTAAATCGGCATCCGAACCCACTTGGACGCGCCCTTTCGTGCGAAGGCCGATACGATTGGCGGGATGCACCGTCATTTTGGCGAGCGCGTCCATCAACGGCAGCGCTTTTTGTTCACGCACATACCGGCCCAGCACTCGGGCGAAGGTTCCGGCGCCGCGGGGGTGACCCTTGCCGTTGGCGATTATGCCGTCCGAGGCAATCATCGTAAGCGGACTGGCCACGGCCATGGCGGCAATCTCAGCGGGGATCATATGCATGATCACCATGCCGCCTTGTTTTCGGTACCGGGTGAAAGTTGCAGGCGTAAGCCGCTCACCGGTAGCCGTCCACTCCACGCGATCGACATCGACGCCAAGTATGCGCTGCCAGCCCGGATCGAACAGTGTCGATTGAAGCTCGGTCATGGCAGCCTCATAGGGATAACATTCGGTCGTGATGTCGAGACCGCGGGCTCGCGCTTCGGCGATGGTCTGCATCAGCTTCGGTGTCTGTTGTAAGCCACTCGACGTGATATGCACAATATGGAGCGGCGCGCCGGTAATCGCAGCGTCGGCAATTACTTCCTCCAGCGCATTTAGCGCGTCGGGCTCGGCGTCGCCCATATGGCGGATATGGACGAAGACGGGAACCTTGAAGCGCCCGGCCACGCGAAACATCTCCAAAATCTCCCAACGGGAGGCCCCGGGCGTGTATTGAATCCCGAACCCCAGCCCCAAGGCTCCCTGCTGTAGCCCGCGTTCGACGGCGGCCTTCATCAGCGTGATCTCCTCTTCGGTGGCGGCGCGCCGCGCTCCATCGCCTGAGGGAACCAGAGCCGTGCTCGGATCTTTGAAGACACGCATCCTCGCCGGCGCATGCCCCACCGTGACGCCTGAATTGATCAGCCGTTTGCCTTCGCGCTCAGCGTACCAGGCAGCGACATCATACGCTCCAATCTCAAGTTCAAGCGCCGTGGTTACGCCGTCACGCGCCTGGTAGCGATGATTCTCGGCGTCCTGCCCATGGGCGTGCAGATCGATGAATCCCGGCGCTACCACTAGCCCCGAGGCGTCGATAGTCTGGCGGCCGGTGAGCGGTGTGCTGCGGATGGCCACGATCTTTCCCGCGCGTATTCCGATGTTACAGACGCCATCGAACTTGGATTCCGGGTCCATCACGCGGCCGCCCGTGATCGCCAGATCATATGGCTGTTGCGCGAAGGCCGCGCAGACGAAGCAGCTAAGCCACGCGATACTTTGCCAGAGCCTTTTCGTCGAGCTCGATGCCGAGCCCGGGTTCCTGTGGAATCGCCAGGTATCCTTCTTTGGCTCGTAGCTTCTGCCGGGTGATGTGTTCACGCAGGTTGGTCTCCTCTTCGGCGACGAATTCGCAGATCAGCGCGTTCGGAATCGAATTGAGCCAGTGTAGCGCTGCGGTGACATTCACGTATGTGGTGAAGCCGTGATTGGCGACGGGCAAGCCTCGGTCCCAGGCCAAGGCCGCGATTTTCATCGCTTCGGTGAAGCCGCCGCAGCGCGTCAGGTCCACCTGCACGACATCGACGCGGCCTTTATCCATCAAGTCGATAAACATGGCGCGGCCCGATTCTTCTTCGCCCGCCGCGATGCGAATGTGCGTCGCCTCGGAAAGCTTACGGTAGCCTTCATAGTCGTCCGGGCGAAGCGGTTCTTCCAGCCAGAAAATATTGTGGTCGGCGAAGGCGCGGGCGCGCTGGATAGCGGTCTTGGCGTCCCAGACAAGGCCCGCGTCGATGAGGAGATCGACGTCGCCGCCCATGCCCTTGCGGGCTTCGCGCACCAAAGCAATGTCGGTCTTTTCGTCCTGCCCCATCGGATCCCAGCCAAACTTAACGGCGGTGAAGCCTTGGCCCGCATATCGTTTGGCGAGTTCACGCGTGGCTTTGGGAGTCGGACCGAACAACGAACTGGCGTAGCAGCGAATCTTCTTGTGAAAACCACCGCCCAGCAGCTTCCACACTGGCTGACCCAGCGCCTTGCCCTTGATGTCCCAGAGCGCGATATCGATTCCACTCATGGCATGGAACGCGGCCCCGCGGCGTCCGCCATAGATATTGCCGCGGTACATTTTGTGCCAGATTTTTTCGGTCTCGAAGGGATCCTCTCCAATGACCAACTGCGCCAACCCACACGCGGTGGTGTGGGAAAACGGCCCGTCAATCGCGCCCTTGACGGCCATCGGGTTGGAATCCACTTCCCCGATTCCGGTGATGCCCGCGTCCGTCTCCACGCGCACCAGCAAAGCATCTTGTCCGCTATCGCACTGCTCTTTTACCTCCGGCAGGCGCAGGTATATCGTTTCAACTTTGGTGATCTTCACAAGGAGGGATCGTATCACGATCCGGTCAGGCGATTGGGGGGACCGGCTTCCACCGGTCCCCTTGCCGGCTCGCAGCTAATTATCGATTTTCGAGTTGGATCGTCGCACGCGCCGCGCCACAGCCCACTCGGCTGGGTTGCCCGCTAATGACGCGGTTGAACGCCGCGAAGAAGCGAGTGTCGCCTTTGGCGTCAGGGAAGGCCAGCAGCTTCTTGGCTTGGGTTGAATCGAGAATGTTACGCGGCTGTCCCCAGGCGAAGAACTGATTGGCCACAAACCTCCAGGGAATTTGACGGGACTGAACCCGCCTTACTTTGGAGTGCGTAAGACACGAGGATCAGGGGTCAACCCGGCGGTGAGTTGGAGTCAGGCGGTCTGAACCAGCGCCTGTAGGCGCGGGCCCGTGCAGATGGGGCAGTGGAAAAGAAACAGGGCGCCGGCGTCGCCGAGCGAGAATCCGTGCGATAGCGGCCGCTCAGGTTCTTCCTGCGGGCGCCAACGTTCCATGGACGATGGATGCGCGCCAAACTCGTCGACATCGATCGTGACCAGGATCTTCATCATGCGTCCGCAAATGCAAAACGGAGTGGCGGCGTTGTCGATCCAACGAGGGTAGCCGAACAGTTTCACGCCTGGGGCGGCGCTCAACACGTCGTCATAGGCATGTGCCCCGCCAGACTGCCATTGGTCGAGGTCGGCGCGAAAGTGCTCTTCAAAAGACGCCGACACTGGAAACTCGGTAATGTACTCGGGATGGAGCCGGCACTCAAACAATTCAACGCCATCGCCCAGCCGTGGTTCAGTCAACAACGGATCGACAATGTCGGCCTGCCGGCGCCAAAACACGAGGAAGCCCGGTTGTTCATCCGGCGGGCCATTGAAGTGAATGTAGGGGCACCACAGCAATTGAAACAGGTCGGTATCGCCTGGAAACGGCAGCGTGGGAAAGTCCTCGCGCCGCAATTGCAGCAGGGGCAAATACGGTTGGCAGTGGCCGTTGCGCCCCCGGCGATCAAGTTCGTGTACTTCGCCCAATTGCCGCGTGACCCATTGGCGCATCGGTTCGGCCGGTGAGCCCGCCGCAAATCCGCTGAGACGCTGCAGTTCATAGGTGTCGCCAAGGAAGGCTTTTAGTTCATCCAGTTTTTCGGGACGAGACAGATCGTATAGATCCTGCGCGTCGCGGGCATGGCAAACCGGCCATGGCATGGCGCGGGGCCAGAAGAACAAGCCGCCCATCTTGCTGATGTGGACCGGAAGATTCGCAGCCCGCCGTGGATGAAGGCGAATCGCGGTGGCGGCGAATTCCTTCAGCCACTCAAAGTGCCCCACGATGTCGAGAGGCGGCTTTGGCGTGGTCGGCATGGGATGCTTGTTTATCGGAATTCCGCCGGCCGAACTGAGTAGGGAAGAGTCCTGGTATGAACGGTGGCTGGGCCTTACCTCAACGAATGCGCTAAGATACCGGGGTGGAGCAAGAATCCACTAACCGCCAGCAAGTCAAAGTCACAATACTGAACCAGAGCTTTACGTTGCTCACGACGGGCGACCCGGGCGACATGATCGAACTGGCCAATCAGGTTGACGATTTGATGAACTCGATAGCGCGCCGGTCGCCGAACCTCGACTCGACGCGCGTTGCCGTGTTCGCTTGTCTGCATCTCGCCGATCAACTTCGCAATCGCGGGAACGGGTCGGCGATGTCGGACGAGAAGATGGTCGCGCTCGCGCGATTGCTGGAAGAAGCGATCCGATAGCGACGCAGCCGGACCGCTTCTCGACACACCCTACTTCGTTTGTACCGGCGCCTTCTCGTAGATGGCTTGCGGCCCCATACCGGATCCCAAACCGAGCAGCGCACCCGCCACCGCTCCCACGTAGAAGCCTACCCAGGCCAAGAGGGCTGGATATCCATCTTCCCCGTCTTCTCTCTGCCCAGCCAGCCCGATTCCACCGCCGATCGCTGCCCCCCATCCACCACCGATCTCAGCGCCAATCGCCGTATTCCTCGCCTTCTTCTTGCGCGCCACTGAGACGCGGTCCACCTCAGACTTGGGAATGCTCACCACCGATCCGCTCCCGCTAAATTAAATTGAATGGCATCGGGCCCGGCGCTCACGAATTCTGCCCGCACCGGTTTCTTCACGCCTGTCCGTTTTGCGCGGATGTCACTTTCCGGCTTGATTGCGTCCAGGTGTTTCCACGATCCAACTTCCGCCGCCGGCGCGGGCGGGCCCTCCTCTTGTGGTTGTGCCAACGCGAGCGATGCGGCCATCGGCATCGCGATAAGCCGGACGGAGAGATTGTCGGCGCGCATCATTAGTTGACTCCTTGTGAAGGCGCGGGGCCGGGTGTGGGGTTGACGGGCGCGGCCAAATACACCCCACTTACCGATCGGGCTGCGCTCATGACAAGAGTGAGTGGATTGGCTGCGCCTGTGGCGTCTCCCGTCCAGTTATGGAAGCGAAGCGCCGCCGAAATAGCCGGAACGATGCGCATTGGGCCCACCTCGGCCTGGCTCCACCTTGACGGCGTGCTCGGCAGCGATCCACCAGACGGAGTGGCCAGCGGTACGAGGGTGAGCCGGGTTCCATTTGAATAACGACTTATCGCGAATTCCGAATGGACGCACTGGTGCTAGCCGGGCGGATGTTATCCAATTTGAGTCTCAAACAAAGCGCCCATGACGAAAAGCCGTATTGCTAGAGTTCGCCCAGGCTTTGGAGTGTCCTTGCTGCTCAATGCCGGCCCCGATGCCACCGGTCTGACACATCTTGCGGTGTCCTCCGCCACTGGCGAAAACCCGGTGGGGGTCAATTCCCTCGTCAGCGCTTATGGCGGCAATCTCGCTCCACGCATCGAGGCGGCCGCCACGGGCCAGCCTTGGCCATTCACGTTGGACGGAGTGCGTCTTCACGCTATGTATGTTTCCTTTGGGAGTGGAATGATCCTCACGGAGTCGCTCGCCTCTCTGATTTATGTTTCACCAACCCAAATCAATTACCTGGTAGCGGTCAACGCTGTGTTAATCGATGATCGGGCTCAGATATTCGTCACGATCGAGCGGGTAGGGACGCCGATAGTCAGGAAGGCATGAGCCGGGCGCTTTTCGAGGAAGTGAAGTGGAACGACCGTTCTCTCACGTCCGTCGATTGGGTCTCGCATCCGGTCTACCGGTTCGGCAATTTCCTTCCCAAAATCGAAAGTGTGCTGGTCAACCGCCTGGACTTTGTCCAGATGGGCGCCGGTGAGACAGCCATTACGATCGTGGCGGCGGCGATCGGCAACGCTGTGTTTGACGCCACCGGGGCTCGCCTGCGCGAAGTGCCGTTTACTCCGGCGCGTGTGCTGGCCGCACTGCGGGCGCGGACGTAGCGAATAAGCTCGGCCGTAGTGAATTTGATTCGCAATCGTGATTCACTACGGTACCCTGGAACGATATGCTTTCCAGGCGCACTTTTCTTCAAACGGCTGCGGTCTCCGGGCTTGCCGAACGTTTGTTCGCGGCCGCACCGGCGGGCACGAAAACACCAAATCCGGAACTTGAAAACCTTGGCTCCGTTGCGTTGCGGGAGGCCAAGAAACTCAAAGCCACCTACTGCGACATTCGCATCAGCCGCTATCGCCGCCAGTTCATCACGGTGCGATTGAACCCCGAGCGTGGCACGCAGAAGATTCTGGAAGTGCCCAGTGTCACCGACAACGGCAGCTTCGGCTTCGGCGTGCGAGTGATTACCGATGGCGCTTGGGGCTTCGCCGCCTCGCCTCTGGTCACCAAGGAAGAGATCGCGCGTGTCACACGAGAAGCGGTCAACGTAGCCAAAGCGAATGCGGCGTTGAACTCAAAGCCCGTTCAATTGGCGCCGGTGGGAAAGTATCGCGACCGTTGGCAGACGCCCCATGAACGCGACCCCTTCGCGGTGCCGATCGAAGAGAAACTCGAGTTGATCCGCGTAGCGGCTGCCGAAGCGAAAAGAGAGCGCCGGGTTTTCGCAGCGGGTTGCGAACTGTCGTTCCGCAGCGAAGACAAATATTTCGCCTCTTCCGAAGGCTCCTCGATTCAGCAATTGAACCTGCAAACCTTCGCCCAGGTAAATGCAACTGCGGTGGACGTGAGCCTGGCCTTATCTAAAACGCGACGCTACCAACCGCCCCAGGTTACCGCTGGGTATGAGTACGTGCCCGTGATGAATCTGGTGGAGAACGCGCGGCGCATCCGGGAAGAGGTTGTCGAACACCTTAAGGCTCCGGCAGTGACGCCCGGAAAGAAAGACCTGATTCTGCTGCCCAGCCATCTCTGGTTGACGATTCACGAAAGCATCGGCCATTCGACCGAACTCGACCGCGCACTTGGGTACGAAGCCAACTACGCCGGCACCAGTTTCCTTACGCCCGACAAACTCGGCAAAGAGCGGGTCGGTTCGGAAATCATGAACATCTGGGGTGATCGCACGAATGAGCGCGGCCTCGCTACAACTGGCTATGACGACGATGGAGTGAAGGCCAGCAAATTTCCGATCATCGAAAAAGGTGTATTCAAACATTACCAGACCATTCGCGACCAAGCGCACTTGGTGGGCGAAACCGAATCGCGCGGCTGTTGCTACGCCGACGATTGGGCCAGCGTGCCTTTCCAGCGTATGCCGAACGTTTGGCTCGAACCCGGCCCGCGCGCAACGACGGTGGACGATCTGATCGCCGGCGTCGACGACGGCATCCTGATCGATGGCGACGGCAGCTTCTCGATTGACCAGCAGCGCTACAACTTCCAATTCGGCGGCGATGCCTTTTGGTCGATCAAAAACGGTAAGAAACAGGGCATGGTGTCGCGCGTCGCCTATCAAAGCCGCACGACGGACTTCTGGCAGAACTGCCGTGCCATCGCCGGCCCGAGTTATTGGCAACAATGGGGAGCCGCCAACGACG
This sequence comes from Acidobacteriota bacterium, assembly GCA_043755595.1. GTDB lineage: Bacteria > Acidobacteriota > Terriglobia > Bryobacterales > Bryobacteraceae > VFZP01. The sequence continues at coordinate 12,920 of JAYUSQ010000013.1, forward strand.
GCAAAGGCGAGCCCGCTCAAATCAACTCGGTGAGCCACGGCTGTTCGCCTGCGCTGTTCAAACAGGTCGACGTAATCGTCACGGACTAACAAGGGACCCCACCGAAATGCTGACGAAAGAGCAAGCCCAGAAACTCGCCGCCAAGGCGCTGAGTTACTCCACGTTTCCCGAATGCAGTATTCAGATCGGCAGTTCAGAGCGGGCGTCGATTCGCTTCGCCTTGAACGGCATCACGACTTCGGGCTTTACGATCGAGCAATCCATCGCGATCACATCGGTCAAAGACGGACAGACCGGGAGCGCCGCGATCACCGAATTCGACGATGCCGCATTACGCGAAGCCGTGAAGCGCAGCGAGCGACTCGCGCGTATCTCGCCGCCCAATCCCGAGCGCGCCGCGCCGCTTGCACCCCAAACCTATCCAGGGGAGGAGAACTATGCGGAGTCCACGGCCAAGGCCCGCAACGACGTCATGATCCCTCACTTGCGCGCCGTCATTGAAGGCGCGAAGAAAAATAATCTCGTGGCGGCGGGTTTCTTCGAACGGTCCGCGAGCGTTGTGGCGATTGCGAACAAGGCCGGCAACTTCGGCTTTGGCCGTGTCACCGACTCCCGCCTCTCCACCACCGTACGCACGCCCGACGGCTCAAGTTCCGGTTGGGCGTCGCAGCCCGCTGTGCGCATCGACGAGATCGATGGCGCGGCGATCGCGAAATCCGCCATCGGAAAATGCCTGAGTTGGAAGGGCGCCAAGCGGCTGGATCCCGGCAACTACACGGTCGTACTGGAACCGACCGCAGTCAGCGATCTGGTCCGGATCTTAGGATCCGCCGGATTTTTGGCGCGCGCCGCCGAAGAGGGCCGCAGCTTTTTGAGTAAGAAGGGTGGCGGCACCTTACTCGGCGAAAAGTTATTTCCAGAGTGGGTTACTCTCCGCACCGACCCATTTCATAAACTCTACTCCTCGCTGCCCTGGAGCGGCAGCGAACTACCCTCCGAACCCATGACGTGGATCGACAAAGGCGTAGTGCGCAACCTTGTCTATGACCGTTACTGGGCCGGAAAAGCCGGTAAGTCACCCACGCCGTTCCCCGGTAGCCTCGTGCTCGAAGGCGGCGGCAAAAGTCTGGAGGACTTGATTGCTTCGGTGGAGCGAGGGCTGCTCGTTACGCGCTTCTGGTATATCCGAAGCGTCAATCCACAGACCCTACAAATGACCGGATTGACGCGCGACGGGCTATTTCTCATCGAGAACGGCAAGGTCACCGCGCCCGTGGTGAACTTCCGTTTCAATCAAAGCCCGGTGCGATTGCTACAAAACGCCGTCGCCGCCGGACGGCCGGTGCGCGTTAGAGGCGGCGAAGGGCTTGGCATGATCGCACCCCCGCTCGTCGTCAAGGAATTCCCGTTCACCAGCATCTCCGACGCGGTTTGAAAAGGAGTAGACTCTAGCAATGGAAAGAATGAGAGCGTCGGATTTTCCGCAAGAGCTGCTCGGCCTGTTTGATCGCTATGTGCATGGCGAGATCGACCGCCGGGCCTTTCTCGACGGAGCCAAGAACTTCACAGTCGGCACGCTCACCGCAGCCGGGATTCTCGAAGCGCTCCGTCCCAACTACGCCTGGGCCGAGCAAATTCCCAAGGACGACAAACGCATCAAAACGGAAGTAATGGCCGTCGACTCGCCCCAGGGCAACGGCACAATTAAGGGCTACTTTGTGAAGCCTGCAGGCGCGACCGGCAAGCTGCCCGCCGTGCTGGTGGTGCATGAAAATCGCGGACTCAATCCCTACATTGAAGACGTCGCGCGGCGCTTGGGAACCGCGAATTTCATTGCCTTCGCGCCAGACGGATTGACCAGTGTTGGCGGCTTCCCGGGCGATAACGATGCGGGCGGAAAACTCTTCGCGACCGTGGATCGCACCAAGATGTCGGAGGATTTCGTCGCTGCGGCGCGCTGGCTCAAGGGTCGCTCGGACTGCAACGGAAAGCTCGGGGCGGTGGGCTTCTGCTTCGGCGGCGGCATCGTCAACATGCTGGCCGTGCGCCTGGGCGCGGACTTGGCGGCCGGCGTGCCTTTTTACGGCGGGCAGGCTAAAACAGAGGACGTGCCGAAGATCAAGGCCCCGCTCCTCCTCCACTACGCCTCGTTGGACGAGCGCATCAACAAAGGCTGGCCACCCTATGAAACCGCGCTGAAGGAAGCCGGCGTCCCCAACACAATGCACATGTACGAAGGCGCCAACCACGGCTTCCACAACGACACCACACCTCGCTACGACGAGGCCGCGGCTAAGTTGGCTTGGGAGCGAACCCTGGCGCACTTCAACAAATACATGCGCGGATGAACTGTCGAAGGGCGTTGCCCGTGCTTGCTTTGTTGCCGTTCCTGCTTCCGGCGCAGTCCCGGGAGCATCGGCGGGTGCGCCCGAATCCTGTCGAGGCGCGTGCGGGGCACTTACTCTACAATCGCTCCTGCACGATGTGTCACGGACTCGACGGCGCGGCCGGAGATCGCGCACCCGCTCTTGGCGCTCAGCGCCGATACCTGCGCGCCTCCACGCCCGATCTCATCGATGCCATCCGGAACGGCATCAAAGGCACGAACATGCCGTCTTCGCCGCTTGGCGATTCCGACATAAACAAGATCGTCGCTTACATCCATAGCCTGCGTGCCACGGCGGCGGATGTCGAAGTGCCCGGAGACGCTTCCGCGGGCGAAGCTGTTTTCCATGGCAAGGGCGATTGTATAAAGTGCCACATGATCCGTGGACGCGGTGGAATTCTCGGTCCCGATCTGAGTAACATCGGAGCCCAACGCAAACTGGACGATATCCGCGCCGCTTTGACTGTCTCCAAACCAGTGCCTGCCCGCGGCTACCAACCGGTAAACATCGTAACCAAAGCCGGATCGCGAATTGAAGGCGTCGCCAAAAACGAGAACAACTTCTCCATTCAGGTTTTGGGCCGCGACGAGAAGCTTCACCTCATCTTGCACGACGAAATCCGCGAGCTTCAACACGAGGGGAAATCTTTGATGCCCACCGACGCGGCCAAGCGTCTGTCACCGGATGAATTTCAGAATCTGCTCGCCTTCCTGGCGCGGCAGACAGGTAGCGGAGCGCAGCCATGAAGTTGTCGTTAGTCGCCTTCACCTTGGTGGCGCTGGCGCCGGCGCAGGTAAGTTACGAACAGTTACTCGCGCCCGACCCTGCGAACTGGCTCCATTACAGCGGCCAGTATGATGCGCGACGCCATAGCGAGTTACAGCAGGTTAGTACGGAGACGGTGAAGGATCTCGTCCCGGCTTGGATCTTTCACGTTCCGAACTCCAGGCGGCTTGAGTCGGTCCCGATTGTCGTCGACGGCGTGATGTATGTTTCCTACCCGAACTTCGTCTACGCGCTCGACGCTCGCACCGGCCGCCAGATTTGGGAATACCAGCGCGAACCGGCGTTGCAGAAGGGGCCTAATCGCGGCGTAGCGGTCTACGGCAACAAAGTCTACATGGGCACGCCGGACGCTCACCTCGTAGCGCTCGATGCCCGTAATGGCAGTGAACTTTGGGCCACCAAAATCGCCGAGGCGCGTGAAGGTTACTGGTCTCCGGGAGCGCCGTTGGTGATCAAAGGCAAAGTCATTCAGGGCATCGCGCCGGGCGAGCATGGCTTGAACGGGGTCCTCGCCGCCTTCGACGCCGAAACGGGCGAACGGCTTTGGCGTTGGAATGCGATCCCAGGTCCCGGCGAACCCGGCCATGAAACGTGGGCCGGTGATTCCTGGAAGACCGGCGGCGGCAATACCTGGCTGACCGGTTCCTACGATCCCGAACTCAACTTGATCTACCAGGGCGTTGGCAACCCCGCGCCGGATTTCGACGGCGACGTGCGCAAGGGCGACAATCTCTATACCGAAAGCATGGTGGCGCTGGATGCCGATACCGGCAAATTGAAATGGCATTTCCAATTCACTCCGCACGACGTTCACGATTGGGACGCGGTGGAAATTCCGGTTCTGGTCAACGCGCCCTTCAATGGCCAACCGCGTAAGTTACTGTTACAAGCGAATCGTAATGGATTCTACTATGTGCTCGATCGCGTCACCGGCGAATTCCTGCACGGCTCGCCCTTCGTAAAACTAAACTGGGCCAGCGGCCTCACCAAAGCGGGGCGGCCGATTCGCGTCCCCGGCATCGAGCCTTCTCTAAAAGGAACCAAGACATGCCCGGCCACGTCTGGGGCTACCAATTGGATGTCGCCTGCGGTCAATCCAGCCACCGGGTGGTTCTACTTTGTAGCGCAGGAGGGCTGCGGTATCAATACCAAATCGCGCGATACATTCCGCCCGGGCGGGAATCCGTTCATGGGCACCGGCTATGTCGAGAGTCCCGAGGAGCCTTGGCAGATGTATGTGCGCGCGCTGGACATTGCCACCGGTAAACTCCAATGGGAGTATAAGCAGGTGAATTCAAGGCGATACGGCGCTGGCTTGCTTTCGACCGCGGGCGGGCTCATCTTCGCAGGCGACGATCAGGGCTTCCTCACTGCGCTCGACGCCCGAACCGGCCAAGCGCTCTGGCACTTCAATACAGGCGAGCAGATTTCCGGCCAGCCGATGACTTATGCCTTCCACGGCCAACAATATGTTGGGATCGCGGCTGGGTCGAATGTAGTCGCCTTCCGCCTGCACGGGCGTCAATGATATCTTGTCGAGGTGTTAAGTTCTATGCGGTTCCTGTATCTTCTTCTTCCACTCTCGGTGTCCCTGGCACAAACGACGCGCACTGAGGTTACTCTACACGTCAAGACTCCAATGCCGTCCCCCACCTGGGCGGTGTTGGAACGCGAAGTGTTGCGCTATAACTCGCTGGCCGTCGAAGAGTTCGCGCGCAAGTTTGTCGATGAGCGCGGCTACCTCCTCCACACGCCGCGCTGGGGCACGCTCGATGGGCCAGACGATGCGATCGAGACCTATTGGAACTGGACGCTCCTCCACGCCCTCGGTGGCTCGGACCGCGTGCTTGAGCTTTTCAAGAAAGGCCAGGAAGGGCACATCAAGCAATACAACGAACTCCGGACCAAGCTCACCACCCTGGCCGCGAACGGCGCCTATTTGAAGGAATTCATCACCCAGTCGGATTGGTTTCACACTGGCGAAGGCATGCGCGCGTTCTTGCTGCAGGGCCTGTCCGATCCCAACGACGAACAGTATCGCCAGCGGATGAAGCGCTTCGCCGCCATGTATATGGGCGATGATCCCGAAGCTCCGAACTACGACAAGCAACACAAAATTCTGCGAAGTATGTGGACCGGTAGCAAGGGACCCATGTTACGCAAAGCAACGACCTACGATTGGGTGGGCGATCCGGTCCCCGGCACGTTCCACCTTCTCCACAATCCCGCCGGCCGCGGCAAGATGCTCGACCTGGAAGCCCACTACAAGAAAATGTTGGCGCACTGCGACGAGTATCTCGATAGCGAAGGCGACAACTTCCTCAATCTATCGTCCACCATCCTCGGCTTGAACGCTTACGCCTTGACTGGTGACGACAAATACCGTCAGTGGGCGCTCGACTACGTGGGGAATTGGAGACGGCATGCGGCCGCGCTGGGCGGTATGATACCGAGCAATATCGGGCTCGACGGCAAACCGGGCGGCGCCCACAACGGCCAATGGTGGAAGGGCACCTACGGTTGGAACTTCACCATCTTCGATGGCGAACTGGAAAAGATCGCCCATCGCAACTACTTCACAGACGGTACGTGGCCCGGCTTTGGCAACGCACTTCTGCTGTCCGGCGATCAATCCTACGTCGACACGCTGCGCAAGCAAATGGATCTCATCTATGCCCAGAAGAAGGTCGAGAACGGCCGAACGCTCTTGCCCCAGATGTACGGCGACCCCAAAGGCTACAAATACAATGGCGCGCCAAGCTGGTATCGATACGGCGAACAATTACACACCGACCGGCTCGCCGAGATTTACCTATGGTCGATGGATCGCAAGGACCTTGACCGCCTGCCGATCGCCAGCGCTTACACGCCAAGTGCGGGCCGCGGTGGCTACTCGGAGCCGGACCGCGCTAATACCTGGCTGGGATATCTTGAAGGGAAACTCCCCACTTACCCCGAGCAGGTTCTGCGTGACGACTTAGCCCGCATTCGCCACCGCGTCGACCTGATCCGTAATGACCGGACAACGGCTGACTCGCGTCTGGCCGACTACCTGCTTGATCTGAACCCCGCGACCACGAACGGACTCACCAACGTCGCGCTCGGTGGTTACTTCTCACGCGGACGAATTTGGGTCCTGCATTCGCGTTTCCGCTACTTCGATCCAACCAGGCGCCGTGCTGGCTTGCCAGAGGACGTGGCCGCGTTGGTCGAGAAACTCGGGGCCGACTCAGCCACCTTAACCGTCGTCAATACCAACCCGATCGCCGCGCGGGATTTAGTGGTGCAAGCTGGCGGCTATGGCGAACACCGGTTCGACTCGGTGACCGTAGACGGCATCACCAGCACCGTGGGCGGCCCCGTTCTATCTGTTCATCTCGAACCCGGCGCCGGGGCCCGTCTCGATTTCAAGATGGCGCGTTACGCCACTCGCCCTTCCTTCGCGTTCCCGTGGGATCGTGGCTGGTATGGCGCGGCGGCGGCCGCCGCACGTTGATTAGTGGGTCGAAGCGGTGAATTCGCGGACGGGGCTCTTGGCCGGGATCGCGACGTTTTGCATCGAAGGGGCGTGACCTAGGCCTTCATCATTCATAGCTTCCAGCATGTGCCCAATGACGTCGTTCGGTACACCGGCTTTCCGCAGCTCAACGATATCCGAGGCGTCCACGCGGAATTGCGCGGGCGACCGGTTGATCAGCCGGAAGACCACGTCGCGGCTCGCCCCGGCCCGGATCATCTCCAGCACATCTTCATTCTTGACGGCCTTGCGAAGGTCCATTCGTATTTGACCGGCCTGCAGAGCGGGATCAACCTGCATGTCCAGCAGGAAATGCGCGGACTGCACTTGGCTCCGATAATACAGGAGACCGAACATCGAACAACCGAGCAACCCAAACAGGACCACGATGCTGCTCACTTCGGCGGGCCTGAGCTTGAGCATCCGGCTGCAGCATTTGCTACAGCGGTACGGCCGGAATCCGAACCAACCGAGAGTAGCATCGCCTTTTCTCCGGGATTTGCTTCGGACCAGGCTGGCCGCTTGACAGTGATTGCATCGCATGGTATTTCTTCTCCCTCGCTCTTTTCTACAGCAATTAAACAGCAGTTCCAGTTCGCGGTCTGTAAGGGAAATCAAACCCTCGGACCTTAATGATTGGCCGGGTACGTTCTGGGCGAGTCGACCCAGTCAGACCAGATTGGGGGTAGCAATTGGCTCGCGAACGCGCTGGATCAGCCGTTTGGAGTCCAAGCTGGTTCGTTAGTACTGGACCATAAGCGCCACGCCGCGCGAACGAAACGATTAATGCGCTCCATACACAATCCGCCCTTCGCGAATCACGTACCGAACCGTGGCCGGGCTCCGGATGTCGGAGGAGGAATCGCCTTCCATTACCGCCAGATCGCCCAAGAACCCTTTCGCAATTCTTCCGAGCCGTCCGCTGTCTCCGAATTGCGGATTCCGAGACATGCCGATCACCATTCCGAACTGATGTCGATCACGATTCCGAAGTGATGCCGATCAGTGTTCCGAACTCAAGCCGATCAGTCCGGCGATGGTAGTTCGGAACACTGATCGGCATGAGATTGGAACGGCGCGCCGGGCAGCCGTGGCGGTTGGCAGGGTCCACTTAGAGGTGGAGAACCCCCAGACTGCCACAGAAAAGGCTGACCATGCGCAAGTTGAAAGAAGTGCTGCGGCTCGAGTCGCGCGGACTGAGCCAGCACCAGATCGCCCGGAGTTGTGCCATCTCGCAAAGCACGGTCCACGAGTACGTGACGGCCGCCCGCGCGGTCTGCGTCAAGTGGCCGTTCCCGGAGAATTGGGACGACGGCCAGATTGAGCAAGCGTTATTTCCCAACCGGCCCGCGCCGGCGGTGTGGCGCAAACATCCCGAACCAGATTGGCCCCCGATCCACGAGGACCTGCAAACCAACAAAGACTTGACCCTGCAACTGGTTTGGCAGGAGCGGCGCGAGAACGACCCGGAGGGCTACGCCTACAGCCGGTTCTGCGATTTGTACCGGCAGTGGTTGAAGCGGCGCGATCTGGTGCTGCGCCAGGATCACCGGGCCGGCGAGAAGATGTTCGTCGACTACGCCGGCGCGACGATGCCGATTCATGATCCCCAGACCGGGGCCATCCAGGAGGCCGCCGTGTTCGTGGCCGTGCAAGGCGCCAGCAGCTACACCTTCGCCGAAGCCACCACCGGACAAGACTTACCGAACTGGATCGGTTCGCATATCCGGGCGTTCGAATTTTTCGGCGGCGTGGCCGAAGTCGTGGTGCCGGATAGCTTGAAGTCGGCGGTGACGCATCCCAGTTATTACGAGCCGGACCTGAATCCAACTTACCGCGACCTGGCCGAGCACTACGGGATCGCCATCATCCCAGCGCGGCCCAGAAAACCGAGGGAAAAGGCCAACGCGGAAGTAGGGGTACAAGTCGTCCAACGCTGGATCGTGGCCGCCTTACGCCAGCGTAAGTTCTTCTCACTCGAGGAGGCTAACCAGGCGATCGCGGAGTTACTGGCGCGCCTGAACCAGCTCGCCTTTTCGGAAGCGCTCCGGCAGTCGCGCCAGTTTGTTCGCACAACTCGATCGGCCAGCGTTGGCGCCCCTGCCGGCCACGCGTTTCCAATTCGGCAAGTGGAAAATCGGGATCAGCGTCGATCTCGACTACCACGTGGAAATCGAACAACACCACTACAGCGTGCCGCACGCGTTGGCGCAACGGAAAGTAGACGTGCACTTCACCGCCGACACGGTGGAAGTGCTGCACCGCGGAGTGCGTGTGGCTTCACATGTCCGCTCCTACCAACCCGACCACAAGACCACGCTCACCGAGCACATGCCCAAGTCGCACCAGAAGTATTTGGACCGCACGCCCACGCGTTTGATCGAAGAAGCCCAGCAAATCGGACCCGAAACCGGACAACTTGTCGCAGCGATCCTGGCGGCGAAACGGCATCCGGAGATGGGGTACCGGTCGTGCCTGGGGATTCTGAAGTTGGCCAGGACGTATCCGGCCGAACGCATGGAAGCGGCGTCCCGGCGTGCCCTGCGCGCGCGGGCCTACAACTGCCAAAGCTTGGAATCGATTCTCAAAAACCAACTCGACCGGGTGCCGCTGGACGAGGATCGTCCGCCCGCTCACCAGGCGGTGGAGCACGAAAACATTCGCGGCTCCGATTACTACGCTACTCCCTCAACCCTCTCGCTTGAGTAAGCCGGAAAAAGAAAGAGAAGAAAACATGCTCAACCAACAAACGATCGAGAAGTTATACACGTTGCGCCTGCGCGGCATGGCCGACGGCTTCGCGCAACAACAGGAAGATCCCCAAACCAGACAACTCAGCTTCGAGGAGCGCTTCGCCTTGCTGGTGGACCGGCAGTGGAACTGGCGGCAGAACCGCGCCTTGGACCGGCGGCTCAAAGAGGCTCGCCTCCAAGGTTCGGCTTGCGTCGAGGATATTAATTTCCGCGCGGCGCGAGGCCTGGATAAACAAATGGTCCGCTCGCTCCTGCAGGATTCCGATTGGGTGCGCCGTCACCAACACATTTTCCTGGTGGGACCGACCGGAATCGGCAAGACCTTTCTGGCTCGCGCCTTTGGCCAGAAGGCTTGTCGCGACGGTTTCACCGCCTATTTTGCCACTGCGGCCCACTTATTCCGGGAACTGGAAATGGCTCGCGCCGATGGCAGCTTCGCCAAGAAGTTGCGAACGCTGGGACAAGTGGATGTGCTGATCGTCGACGACTGGGCCATGATGCCACTGACCGACCCCGAACGCCGCGCGTTTCTGGAGATTTGCGACCAGCGCTATCAGACCAAGGCTACGCTCCTGACCAGCCAATTACCCGTCGCCAAGTGGCACGCCCAAATCGGCGATCCCACTATGGCCGACAGCATCATGGACCGCTTGGTCCACGCCGCTCACCGACTCGAGCTGTACGGCGACTCGATCCGGAAACTCCGAGGCGGCCCCGGCGCTCCCGAGCCGGAATAAGGAGGCGGCTGCGCCGCATCTTCGCGCTTACTAACCCAAACCTCGCTCAGGAGCTTCACCACAAAATCGGGCTTCCCAGAAGAACGAACCCCTCGGAGGCCCTGAGTCATTCCGAGGGGTAACCGATTTTGCGGAGCCAGTCCGTCGCATCGGCTTGGTTACGCCCCGGGCGCGACCCCGGTGCGCCACTGCACTGTACCAGCACGCGCCTAATTCCATGCCGCCACCAAAAACAATTGCCAAAACTATTGACGGATGCCGATCACTAACTCACACTGAGGAAGCCCTGCGTCGCTACGCTCCGATCTGATCGGCATGAGATCGGATTGACTGATCGGCATCATCGGAATGCGCATCCGAATCGCTCCGCTGGCGCGGTTGTCAGCGCCGCGAGCACTTGGCCGAAGGTCATTCCCGCCTGAACCATCAGTTAGTATTCTTCAGAAGGATCGCAATCCACTGCGCCCTGGTCGTTCCCGAACAGGAAGATTCCCTCAGCCTTCGTCCAGGCCCTAAGTTGCGCCGGCGCCTCCTTCACGGCCGCTTCTTGCACCGCAGACGTCCGGGGTTCACCCCATGATCCACGTTTATCTGCGTTCATCGGCGGCCAGAACCTCCGCTCCGAAATTGGGTCCGAGGAACACCCGCCAACGGAGATCGGCTTCCCGGCGATAGCCAGCCAATATGAGCGGTCACCCCAGAAGGCCACCGCCGTAGAAGCCTGGCAAGTCACTTCCTGTCGCGCTTCCGGCTACTTCGAACTAACTACCATCCACGGGTAAATCACGAAGTATCAACCGCAATTCCACCAGATGCTTCGGCGCTCGGCAAGAATGACCCATTAGCGTTGCCCTCAAGTGACCCACCCGAGGAACAGGATTGAGGAGCGGAACGAGCGCATCATCCACGCCGCAGGCGTGTTCGGTGGTTCGCGATTGGGAAGGGGGGCGATATCATCCGCGCCGAAGGCGCGCTCGGGTTCGGGCTACTGTCCCTGCGAGGAACGCGAGGTGCGTCCGAGCCGGTGCCGGAGATAGTCAAAGTACTGGTGGCTCACTTTGGACTCCAACACCTCATCCATGACCGGCGAGAAGTACGCCAGCGAACGGATCGTGCCCAGCGGGGCGGCTCCCTCCGGCCGCGCCAGACGGCGTGACACGGCCAGAACAAAAGCGTTCTCTACTGTTTCAAACGGTACACCGCGTTCATGCAGCTGTGCCGCCAGCAGCCAGTCCGCGCGGCGCACAACCCCAGCCACGCCAGGCGTCGAACGATATGCGTCCAGAACCAGCCGCACATACTCGGAACGATCCATCCGCAGTCAACTCCGCAGGTCTTGCAGCGACGGACCGTTGATGGCCACCGTGTGGCAGTAATGCCGCACGCGGCTCAACAACGCCTCCACCATCGATTTGTTGCCGAGGAAAGTGGCCCATTCCTCGTACGCCAAGTTTAATGCGGAGTCCGGTTTTATGCTGAGCCCGGACTCCGAATCGGGCAATCTTCAATCAGGTTCAGGCTTTTCACTTCGCATAACTGTGGAGGCCTTCAGCATGGCGATCAGCTGATCGGTCCCCTTGAAGCGCCCCGTCCGTAACTTCGGCGCAATGACCGACTCCAGAGCCTCGAGCTTCACAGATGGATCAGCCCGCGTGTAGACTTCGGTGGTCTGCATGCTGGAGTGTCCGAGCCAGAGCGACACCTTGCGAAGATCTTTGGTGGCCTGGAGGATCGTAAGCGCGCAGGTGTGACGGAGAACATGCGGAGAGACTCGCTTGGCGGAAAGGGACGGGCAACGCTTCGCCGCCGTCCGGACATGTTTGCGCAGAATGTACTCGAAACCAGCGCGAGTCATCGAGACGTTGCGGGCGTTAGGGAAGAGTTCTGGCGTACGGATCGCGCCTCGAACCGACAACCACGCGCGTAACGCGGATGCGGTCTCCTTCCATAACGGCAGGCAACGTTCCTTACGGCCTTTTCCGTGAACAAGGATACTGGCCTGAGGCTGGAGCAGAAGATCTTCGAGTCGCAGACCTACTAACTCAGAAACGCGCAGCCCTCCGGCGAAGCAAAGATGCAGCATCGCTCGATCCCGGAGCCCGTCTCGCACCTTGGGATCTGGTGCATCCAGAATCGATTGCATCTCCTCGGCAGTTAAATGGCGAACTAGCCGGGAGTCCGCTTTCTTGGCCGGAATCGCCAGGATGCGCTGAATCTGCTCCAGCGCCGACGGTACTCGATACTCCATGAAGTGCATGAATGACTTGATGGCCGCAAGACGGATGTTTCGGGAACCGGCACCATTGCTACGGACGGCTTCCAGGTGGTTCAAAAAATTCACGATCAGCGAAGCATCGATCTGCTCCAGATTCAGTTCTGAGGGGGGAACCTTCAGGCACTGACTGGCGTACTGGAACAGGAGTTTGAACGCGTGTGCGTAGGACTCGCAGGTGTTTGGGCTTGCCCGCCGCTCAACCGGCAGACGCTGTTGCAGAAACGCTGCGATGTGGGGCGCGATCAAGGTCATGGCCGACCTCCGGCAAAGAAGGTCTCGCACGAATCCGCAATGCCGATCATCAGTTCCGGCGTGGCCTCCAGATACCAATAGGTGTCGGCAACCTTGCTGTGCCCGAGATAGGTAGAGAGGGCCAGCATGTGCTTCGTGATTCGATCTCGGCCGTCCGGGCAGTGCTCCAGCGACCTGACTGCGAAGGTATGGCGCAACGCGTGAATGGTAGGTCGCGGCAATCCGGGCTCGCGTTTGAGGCCGATCTTCTCTGCCGCTGCCCGGAACGCGGTTTCCGCGTCGTGCACCAGCAGGCGGCGCCGGCGCAACGAGACGAATACATGATCGTCGAATGGAGCGAAAAGACGTCTCGTCTGGAGATACTGCTCCAACCCAACCTGCGCGGTGCTGTGCAGCGGAACGAGGCGGCTTTTTCGAAACTTGGAGCAGCGGATGATCAGGCCATCCGCGGTGACGTCCTCGAAACGGAGCCTGATCGCCTCCGACACACGAAGCCCCGTGCATGCCAGCAGGGAGAAGAACGTGCTGTAGGTCTGCCCGCGAAACGGATTGCGCTTCCCCAGCCGGGATGCTGCTTGGACGAGCCGGTTGACGTTATCTGCGGAGAAGATATACGGCAAGGGCCTCGGACTCTTTTCGCCCCCATACACCGGGGGCGGAAGCTCGTGACGTTGGTCCTCCGCTCGAAGATATCTCGCAAGCCGGATTACTTGGCCAAGTCGGCGCGCTCGTGTATTGATCGATCTGGCCGAACCCGCCCACTGGATGGCGGTTTCCGCGCAGATGTGGCTCTTTCCCGCGCCGTCGGAGTACTTCGCGAAGCTCAGCAGCAGGCTGCCTTCGGAATGAAGTGCGAACCCCATGGCGCGCCGGAGTTCCAGATACGATTCCACAGCTTGAGTCAGCATGAGATCACCCCCGGCCAAGGTTGTGCGATCTCTCTGAGTGCGAGTACATCCACCTTCGCGTAGATCTCCGTGGTGGCGATGGAACGGTGGCGAAGGACACCGGCGATCTCTTGTAGCGAAGCTCCCTGTCGAAGCATCGAACTGGCTACGGAATGCCGAAGAACATGCGCGGCGCCCCGGCTTGGGCAGCGAACACCCGCGCGACGCATGGCTTGTGCCACGATCACGGAGATGGCACAGTGACTGGCAAACGGGCCAAATGGTGCACGGGATCGAATGAAGAGCGTGTCGTTGCTGATCGGGCGCCTGGCATTCTTGAGGTAGTTGACGATCGCATTGCCAACCTCTTGAGTCATCGGCAGCAGCGTCTCACGACGGCCTTTTCCTACAACCCGAATAGTGGCTTCCTTCCAGCCAAGGTCGTTGATGCAAAGCCGAAGAATATCGCCGGCACGAAGGCCGACGCGAGCGATCAGCAGCAGAATCGCGCGGTCTCTGATGCCTGCCGCCGAAGTGGCACTGTATGACGCAATGACGCGCTCGACCTCCTCCGGTTGTAGATAACGCGGCAACGACGAAAGCCGCCAATGCGCAAGCGATGGAATGGATGCGTCGAGGCCCGCAGCGCACTTGCTATTCGCGACAAGAAAACGCAGGAACGCCCGCAAGGCGGTGGTGCACAGCTTCCCGGTCGCCCAGCCGCTGCGCTGGCACGTCTCTTGGACGAACTGCCGGAGGCTCCGAGCCTCGAACCTACTTGGGTCATCGCCCAGCGTTTTCAGCAACAGGCGAACAGGCCGACAGTAGTTGGAGAGGGTCGCGTCACATGTTCCCCGATGCTGGCGCATCCAGTCGCGGAACAGCAACAATACCTGCGGTTCCTCGACGGCTTCTTGTGTTGGCCTCGCCAGTAGCCCAACGCGGCGAAGGCTGTCAAGAAACCAACGCGCACCCTTCTGCAGATCCCGCCGATGGGTTCGCCCGAAGTTCTTGCAGCGGCACCGGCGGAGGTGAAGGGCGAACTCTTCCAACGTGCCCTCATCGAACGCGGCAGTCGATAAGCCCTTTCGCTTCGCCCAGTACAGCAGGTGTTCAGCGGCTCGGAGATGTCGCCGTGCCGTAATCTTGGCAAACCCTGATTGCCGGAGCTGTTGAGCGAAAACATCGAGCAGTTGGCCATCTTGGCCGCTGCGTAGTTGCAGAATGCGGAACGGGGATTCGAAGAACTCTGTCATCATGATGCCCTCCTCAGGACGCCACGATTATGCAAAGTCCATACGCACAGCGGCGACTGTCAAACCCTGGCAGGAGCGCTCCGTCTCAATCCTGCCGTTGCCACGCTTCGCATCAAACCGGACTCCGCATTAAACCTGGTGTACGACGAATGGGCCACTTTCCTTGGCAACAAATCGATGGTGGAGGCGTTGTTGAGCCGCGTGCGGCATTACTGCCACACGGTGACCATCAGCGGTCCGTCCCTGCAAGACCTGCGAAGCTGACTCCGGATGGATCGTTCCGGGTATGTGCGGCTGGTTCTGGACGCCTATCGTTCGACGCCCGGTGTTACTGGCGTTGTGCGCCGCGCGGATCGGCTGCTGCGGCACAGCTACACGAACGCGGTGTTGCGTTTGAAACAGTAGCGAACGCTTTTGTGCTGGCCGCGTCACGCCGTTTGGCGCGGCCCGAGGGAGCCGCTCCGCTGGGCACGATCCGGTCGCTCGCGGATTTTGCGCCGGTCATTGATGAGGTGTTGGAGTCCAAAGCGAGCCGCCTGTACTTTGGCTATCTCCGGCTTCGGCTCGGACGCGCCTCGCGTTCCTCGCAGGAACAGTAGCCTGAGCCCGCAAGCGCCTGCGGCGCGGATGATATCGCCTCCCCCCTTCCGAATCGCGAACCACCCGAACACGCCTACGGCGTGGATGCTG
>JAYUSQ010000014.1:0-2867 GCA_043755595.1 Acidobacteriota bacterium
GTCTACTCACTGGGCGTGCTGCTGTATGAGTTACTCACGGGCGTGCTGCCGTTCGATTCACAGGCCTTGCGCAAAGAAGGTCTTCTCGAAATTCTGCGCATCATTCGCGAGACCGACCCGCCCCGGCCGGTGACGCGCCTGCGGGCCATGGGCGACACGGCCATCGGCATGGCGCAGCGTCGCGACACCACCATCGGCGGGCTACTGAAGCAAGTGCAAGGCGACCTCGAATGGATTATCATGTGCGCCCTCGAGAAGGACCGTGCCCGCCGCTACTCGTCGGCTGCGGCATTGGCCGAAGATATCGAGCGCCATCTAAATGACGAACCGGTGCGCGCGGGTGCTCCGTCGCGGCTGTATCAGTTGAGTAAGTTCGTCCGTCGCAACCGCGTACTCGCTATTTCGACAGCGGCCGTCGCCGCCGCCTTGGTTCTTGGCTTGGTGCTCACCACCGTGCAGTACTTGCGCGCGGAGCGCGAGCGCGCATTCGCTGAAAGCAATGCCCGCGAAGCCGACCGTCAGCGGACTCTGGCGGAGAGCTCAGCAATGCGCGCGGAGAAGGAGGCCGTGAATGCACGCGTCGCCGAGGGGGCCGCCGGGAAATCACGTGACCTCGCCGAAGCCGAGGCTGAGGCGAATCGCCGCACTATTTACGGTGCCGAAATGAACCGCGCCTCGCAGGCCTGGAATGAAGCGGATATCGACCTAATGCGAGGCTTTCTGGATCGCCACCGGCCGCAACCCGGCAAACCGGATTTGCGTGGCTTCGAGTGGTTTCACTTCTGGCGGTTGGCCTATTCCCGCGTGGCCGAGTTCCGCCCGTATTCAGGCCCCCATGTCGCATTCTCGCCAAATAGCAAAACGCTCTGGATGACTGGCGGCGATGCGCCAGTAAGCACAGCCTTCACATGGAAGCGATATCGAGTTGGCACCCTCCAGGCCATCAATACGCCCGTTGGGCGGGACGTCGCTGTCTCCCCTGACGGCCAACGGGTGGTAATCGCGCACTACAACGACGCTGCGGCGGTTTATGACAGCGCCACGTTCCTGGAGGTGGCTAAGATCCCGTTCAGCGTCGTCGGCGCAGAAAGCGATTTGTCGCGCTCGATCATGAGCTATTCACCAGATGGCACTGTCCTAGCGTTCATCGCGGGTGGTCCCCCAGGGACCAACACGTTCAGCCTCCGCGGGGTTGTCAAGTTGTGGGACGTCAAGACAGGACGAGAACGGGCGACCCTTCCAGATTCTCAAATGACTAGCTCATTGGCCTTTTCCCCGGATGGCAGGACCCTCGTGACCTCGCATACTGCGGGCCCGCTCCGGCTTTGGGACGTCGAGACGGCTCGCAAGATTGAGGACTGGCCGCTAAATCAGAACCAGACGAAGCGGGTGATGGCCCGATTCTCACCCGATGGCAAATGGTTGGCGGAAGCCAGTCTGGGGCCAACGACAGTATGGGACGTCACCAAACGTACGGCGGTTTACTCCCAGCCGCTCGGCCGGATCTTTGATCTTGCGTTTTCACCCGATAGTCAGCTACTGGCTTTGGCCGGGGATAACCGCGAGGTCTTGGTATTGGAAGCTCCCACGGGCCGGCGGGTGGGAGTGGTGCGAGGTTTTGGAAAGAGCGTCAACGCTGTGGCCTTTTCCCCAGACGGCCGATTCCTTGCCGCCGGCAACTACAACCCCCGGGTCGCGGTATGGGACGTCGACTGGATTCTCGCACAACGGGTACAATCGGGCTTTCAAAATTCTGCAGTCGCCTTTAGCGCTAATGGGAGTGTCTTGTTAACCGGCGGTTTTCGGGACTCCACTCTTCGAAATGGGTACACTCGAGCGGCGGTTCAATCGTTCCCGAACGGAGGGGACGCCGCGCCGGCCGTCAATGGAGTCTCGCTTTCCTCCGACGGCTCGGTGCTATCGCTGGCCAATCTAAGTGGCCTGCTGCGCGTTATTCGACGCGGTACGGGTGATCCGATTTTCCTCCACCGAACCACCAGGCGCCGATCCGTGCTCATGGACGAGCGCCTCGGCCCTCTCGGCACCTTCGGGGCAGTGTCTCCGTCCGGCGAGCATGTCGTTACCGCCCATGATTCCGGCGCGGCCTGCGTTTTTCATCTGCGTTCGAAGCGGCAGGTGGCTGTGCTCGGAAAACCAGGCAGCAATACTTACGCCGCGCAATATTCCCCCGACGGTACCCTCGTCGCGATATCTGGATATCAAGTAATCAATGTGGGAAGCCCAAAACCCATCGTGGAAATGAGCCTGTGGGACACTCGGACCTGGAAGCGGCGCTTCGATTTGGTGCGGCCCGGAAAAGACGAATGGTACTCGCAATTCGTCGCCTTCTCCCCGGACGGTCTCCGGCTGGCCACGTTTGATTCGAATAACGACGTCGTACTCTGGGACACCCGCACCGGGCAGCGCACCCAAACGCTAGAAGGAGCAAAGGGCTCAGCGCGTTGTCTGGCCTTTTCGCCCGACAACCGGCGCGTGATCGTCTGCGATAACCGCGACATCTACTTCTGGGATCTGGTGAATGGGCAAGCGGTAAACATACGACACCCTTTCCGGATCAACGGCGCTGCGTTCGCGCCTGATGGGAAGACTCTTGCGGTAGTCGACTCGGCGGGCAGAACGCTCTATTTGGATGCTACACCGCCAGCGGCACTGCCACGCCTGATAAGTAAGTGAACCTAGTTTCGAGAAGGGTTCCTGATTCAAGTTCGAGCGAAGGGCAGAATGAACAAGAAAAGGAACAAGAAAAGGATCTGTTGTTGCTCAGCGATTCTGTCAGGTTAACTGCTCAGCGACTTTGTCACCCCTGCGGATGGGGACTCTGTCCCCAAACCCCTGGGATTTATCGC
>JAYUSQ010000015.1:0-28379 GCA_043755595.1 Acidobacteriota bacterium
CGGCGCCTATCGCGATCTCCACCGCCATCGCCGCTGTCACCAGTATCGTCAGGCGTATTCCGGCGGGCTCGGCTACTCTACGCCGAAGGCGATTCACGAAGCGGGGCTGGCCGCGCAATATGACGCGGCGATGGAGGCGGGGCAAGCCGCTATGGCGAGTCTGCCCGCGCCGGGCTCGCACTATCTGCTGCCCTTCGGCGCGCGTTCGCGTTTCCTCTTCAAGATGGATTTCGCCGAAGCCGAGTATATTTCGCGGCTGCGCTCCGGCGTGAAAGGGCACTTCTCGTATCGCGAAATCGCGTGGCAGATGAAAGTGAAGATGGAGGAGTTGGAACCGGCGCTCGGGAAGCTGATCGATGCGACGCCGCCTTGGATTGAGGACCCGTTGACGCGGTGAAAGTATTTGGGGTCGCACACTTAGCATATTCCAATTGAAAGATGAGCCTGGAGGAAGCGCCAGGATAACCGGGACCGAGTAAGGGTTCCTTTCTACAATTCGGTGTCTGCGGTTCGGTTGGTGAAATAAGGCAATCGCGGTCGAGGCGGTGGGCCCGTCATTTCCACGGTCCAACCCGTTCTCTGGTTAGGCATTCCGGGCCTCGGGATAGAAGCTCTGGAATAGTTCGTGTTTGGCTTTTCTCATCCGTTGCGCCGACTCGGTATCGCTCATGCGCAGGGCTTCTCTTTCCAGCGTCTCCATCGTGTGGCCGGGGCGCAGATACTGCGCGGCGTCGGGCAAATTTTGGAAGACTTCCCCTTGGCATCGATGACAATCTTGGCTTGACCGGAAGGACGATGAAAGTTCAGGTAAGGATTGAGGTACTCACGGTAAAACTCATGGATGGACGCGGCGTGCCGCGCCTCAATAAGCAGATAGCCCATCTCTTTGCGGATGACGGCGCCGTTCTTGGTTTCCACTAGCGCGTTGTCGTTGAAATGCCGGGGACGCGACTTAGCCTGTTCGATCATCAGTTTCTTCAACAGTGCCGCCACGACAGAATTAATGTACTCGCTGCCGTTGTAGGAGTAGAAGTTCCACAACACGAAAGGGAATTGAGCCAGAATCGCCATTAAAACCGGCAGTAGCCAAGCCTCGCTGATGTAAGAGACCGCTCCTATCACCTGCCATTGAGTTACGTCGTCAACCGCGTTGACATGATAGACGCCCTTGACTCCGTCTTGATCGCCTTGGTGTACTGTGTCGATCCGTAGGAAGCCCGGCCTGCCGTTCGGCGTCGGCTTGCGCCGCTGGCCAATCGAAACCGGTGTCGGGCGCGTGACCGTGTACTCGATCCGTTGCCGGCGATACCCTGCACTGTTGCGCAGGTTGTACAAGTGCGCCACCGAGATTGTGGCCAACCGTTTGTACTCCCGCTTCCCGTACACCTCGTACTCTCGCTTGCAGATGGCACACGTCGCCGGTCCACTCACCTCCCATGGGCCTGATCGACTTTGACCATCAAACGCCACATCCGCCACTGTGTAGTGCCGCCGGAACCGGCGCCGTCGATACACCGTCGGCTTCATAACCTGCGTCTTCACGAACTGGCCGACCGGCCGCGTCACTTGTGCCCGGCTCAGCCCCGTCATTTTGGTGATGTAGCGCCGCACCAAGCCCTTGGTTTCGCGGCCAAGCTTGGGCGTACCCTTGCCGCCTCAATGTCCGGTCCACCCAAGCATAAATATCGCCCGCCCATCGGCGTGGAAGCGCACCTCCTGGCTGCCTTCCAGAAAAGCCTTGATTGATCTGTCCAGGCTCGGAATCGAACTGCAACCGGACGGGTGTGAAGATGCCCTAGCCTAGCGGCGGAACAGCGGCTCGGACTACCGCCGTTGCGCGCCGCCCGAAGTCTTTTCCAGTAAGACCAGTTCCTCGTGCAGACGCTCGGCTCGATCCGCCTCACTGCGGAGGACCTCGCGTAGCCGGGCTACGTCGTTTTGCAGGCGCAGGCGTTGGGGGCTGGGGACGGCGGCACCGTCATTGGAAGCGCCAGGCGACGAAGCCGAAGCGCCCACATATCGCGCGAACATCTGAGTGCCGGCCTGATTGCCTTCGAAGAGCGTCAGGCGGACTTCCACGTCATCGGCTTGGCGCATGTAGGTGACGGCGCCGTGGCGGACGGCGCTCTTGCTCAAGGGAACGGAGCGAACCGTGGATCCGTCGACGATGCGCAAGACCGCACGGTCTGCCGAAGCCACTGCAGAAGACGACTTATCCCAACTGATCTGCAGGCTTTGGTCGGCTTCCTCCACCTTCAACGTGGCGCCCTGCACGTTTTGATTCACTCGCCAAAGTTGTACTCCTGCCGTCAACGCCGCAATCGCGACCATAGCTGCCGCGACCCACGACGGGGGGAAGCGAAGGGATGCGTGAGCAGGGGGAGGCAGTGCCGCCGGCAGGGGCGAACCGGGCGTGACGACAAAAGGCGCCGGCATGGAGGCGAGCCGGGACGGCCGTGTTGGCCGTTCCTCATCCGCTACCGCCTCAGGCGAATGACGCTCACGGAACAATGGCCGTTCCTGGCGGGTCATCGCTTCGGGCCCGCGTGTAATGCTTTCTGGGCGACCGCTCACGATGCGGGCGGGAGCGCCGGCGACTGGTATACCTCCTGGCTGGGCGGCGGAGGCGCGCTTGGGCTTGAGGGCCTGCGCCGGGTCTGGACGGACGATAAACTGGGCGGCGCTGGACTCGCAGTTCATTGTTCCATCTGAATGGCGGCAGAAGAACCCGGCGCCCGGAAGCTGATCTTTCTGAGGGCGCATTACCAGCGCCACTTGCCAGGGCTCCATAAAGTAAGACTCGTGGATGCCCAGATCCTCCGGGGACAAGAAGATGTTGCTGCGCGTGTGGGTGTGAAACCAGCCGACGACGCTGAGGCCGCTCAGTTCAGGGCTCTTGCCGCAATCGGCGAGTAACTCAGCCAGCGCCTTACGGTCGGCCGGAGACAGCACAAAACCGGGGCCCCGGGCGTGGTCGCACGCCATCGGTCTCCACTCCTTAATACGGATGGTTTCGCCGTCGCGTTCACCGAGTAGGATGGCGCCTACTTCAATGCCCCCATGCGGGATTTTTTGAAACCCTTCTTCGGCGTAGACACGCAACTCTTCCATCACGCCGAGAGAATATTCGACGCGGGGAAGTCCCTCTGCATGCCAGAAGGTGAACTCTTGGTCCATACTTGATTGTAGGTTCATTTGACGTTGCGAGGGGCGGCTCATCTACTAGAAATTTTGTAGTAACGGCGCATACGCAACAACATCCAATTGCATCAGTACCAAGCCGATGTCGTCCCATATGTCTGAAACCCGTCAATACTATTACTCGCTGGCAACCGCCTATACGCTGGCCGTCGACTCGATTCGCGCTCACAAGCTCCGTAGCATATTGACATTATTGGGGATAATCATTGGTGTGGCCAGCGTAGTGATGGTGGGCGCGGCGATTGACGGGCTGGGCGTCTACGCCGAACAGTCGACAGCCAAGGCTTTTGGTACGGAATCGTACCTGGTAGCTCAGATCGCGCAGGTCGGACGTAGTACTCCGACGGAGCGAGCCGCCAAGCTGCGCCGGAACAAGCGGATACGGATGGAAGACGTCGAGTATCTTCGTCAAACAACTGGAGATCAGATCCTATACAGCCCGTATCGTGTGAGGATTGAAGACGCCAAGCGCAACAACGATACCTTTGAAGGAGCGAGTATTCTGGGGGTGTCGGCGGCGCTGGCCGAGATTCGCGATGTGGCCGTTGAACAGGGGCGTTTTTTCACCGAGCAAGAAGAGCGCGCGCGTCAGAACGTCTGTGTGATCGGGGTCGAAGTGGCGCAAGCGCTGTTCCCGGACGGATCACCGCTGGGCCAATCCCTTAAGGTGCGCGGATTCGATTTCCTGGTGGTGGGTCTGCAAGAGAAGCTTGGTTCTGTCGGCGGGCAGAGCCAGGACAACCAGATTTATATGCCGGTGGCGTCGTTCAATCGGCTTTTTGGCGTGGACCCTTCGATGGCCGTTTTTGGAAAACCCAGGCCTGGCACGGGCCTGAATCTCGAGTCCGGCCTTGATGTGACGCGGTCGGCGCTGCGGTCGCGCTTTGGGACGAAGCCCGGCGAGACCGACAACTTCGACACACTGACGCCTGACGCGATTCGCGGTTTTGTCGATCAGATACTCGGGCTGGTCAAGGCTGTGGTGATTCCAGTGACGATGATTTCGTTGGTGGTGGGCGGCGTGGTGATCATGAACATCATGTTGGTCAGCGTCACTGAGCGGACGCGCGAAATCGGCATCCGCAAGGCGCTGGGGGCGCGTCATGACGACATTATGCTGCAGTTCCTTGTAGAGGCGGTGTTGCTGTCTATCATGGGCGGCGCGATTGGGCTCGCGCTAGGAGCGGGTTTTGCAGCGCTGTTATCGATAGTGCTGGCAGTAAACCTGCCGGTGACCATGACGTACGTTGTCCTGGCGCTGGTGGTTTCGACTTTGGCGGGTGTCGTGTCAGGCTGGTATCCGGCTTCGCGCGCTGCGCTGATGGATCCGATCACGGCTTTGAGGGCGGAATAACCGAATGCAACTGAGCGCGCGAGAGAACGTGAAGATGGCGCTGTCGGCCGTGTGGGCGCATCGCTTCCGGTCTGGGCTGACGATTCTGGGGATTGTAATCGGCATCACGACGGTGGTGACGGTATCGAGCCTGTTGACCGGGCTGCGCAAGGGCGTAGTAACGTTCTTCGAAGAATTCGGAACCGATAATATCTTCATCACCCGGTTCTCTGGCCCGCCCGATGCACAAGGCACGCCAAAGCAGCGCAAACGCCGGCCGATCCAACCTGGGTATACCGAGGTGATTAAACGCTTCTGCCCGTCGGTGGAGGAAGCGAGCACCCAACTGTTTGTGCCGACTATCGTGAATCGCAAAGCGTTGGTGGCCAAGGTGCCCGGCTATGAATCGAACAATTTTTTCTTCAGCGGCTATGCGGCCGAGTCCTTCGTGACGCAGCCCAAAGAGATGAAGTGGGGGCGGGTGTTTACGCCTGGCGAGGTGGCGCGCGCGGAGAAGGTGGCGTCGATCGGGGCGAATCTTTCCGAAGCGCTATTTCCCGGCGAGAAGAATCCGGTGGGCCAGACGTTTAATGTCGATGGCGCCGAGTACCGGATTATCGGCGTTTTCGCTCCGGCCAAGGGCGGTTTTTTTGGGGAGAATGGCTTTGACCGGCAAGTGGCGATTCCGTTGCGGACGGCACAATCGCGTTATCCGATGTTGGACAATTACCAGATTACGGTGAAGGCGCGGAAGGGCGTGCGCGACGATGCGCAGGATGAAGTGCGCTCGCTGTTGCGGCGATTGCGGAAGACTCCGGCCGGAGTCGAGGACGACTTCAGCGCTTCGACGTCGGACGAGATCATCCGCCGCTTCGACGCATTGACGGGGATGATTGTGCTGGTTTCGATCGCCATTTCCGGCCTGGGGTTACTGGTGGGCGGCATTGGCGTAATGAATATCATGCTGGTGAGCGTGACCGAACGGACGCGCGAGATTGGGGTGCGCAAGGCGCTGGGGGCGCGCCGCTTCGATATCGTCATGCAGTTCCTGATGGAGGCCGTGACGTTGACGGGGTTGGGTGGGCTGATCGGGATTTTGTTTTCGGTGATGGTGACATTTCTGGTGGGGTGGCTGGTGCCGTCTTTGCCTTCGGAAGTGCCCACTTGGGCGGTTTTGGTGGGATTTGGGGTATCGGTGGGGGTGGGCTTGTTTTTTGGGGTTTGGCCGGCGGTTCAGGCGTCGAAGTTGGATCCGGTGGAGGCCTTGCGGTACGAATAGGCTAGTGAAATCAGCGAGATGCAAAATTTCATGAAATAATGCTGTTGTTTTGTGATATTTCATGTAATAATTTATTAGATGGAAGAAGTTTATCGATGTTTGGATCTCTCCAAGCCGCTTCGGCATAAGTCCTTATTTTTGTTCGGCCCACGCCAGGTCGGGAAGACGACATACCTCCGCCAGGCCTTTCCCCATGCCCGCTACTACAACCTGCTGGAATCCGCCGTTTTCCGTGAACTCTCGCAACGCCCTGAGCTGATCCGGGAGCGGCTGGCGCCTCACGAAAAGCTGGTGATCATCGACGAAGTGCAGAAGTTGCCCAGGCTGTTGGACGAGGCGCAGACGATGATTGACCGCGACAAGGAGCTGCGCTTCATCTTCACCGGCTCCAGCGCGCGCAAGCTTCGGCGTGGCGGCGCGAACCTGCTGGGCGGGCGAGCCTGGGTGTCTCGCATGCATCCGCTGGTGGGGCCTGAATTGGACTTCGGGAGCCTGGACCGCCGGCTGGATCGCGGCGGGTTGCCGTTCATCTTCGGGTCGGACGAACCGCAAGAGGAACTCAACTCCTACATCGGCACCTACCTGATGGAAGAGATTCAGGCCGAAGGTGCGGTGCGGTCGGTTGAGAGTTTCTCGCGCTTTCTGCCGGTCGCGGCGCTGGCCAATTGCGAGCAGATCAACTTCACCGATATCGGCAACGATTGCCAGGTCCCGCCCCGGCTGGTGCGCGAGTATATTCAAGTGCTGGAGGATACGCTGATCGGGCATCAGCTTGAGCCGTACGGCAAAACGAAGAAGCGCAAGCCGGTTTCGACGGCGAAGCTATATCTGTTCGATGTCGGCGTGGCCAACGCGATGGTGAAGCGGGGCAAAGTCGAGCCGGGCACCGTTGGCTATGGCCACGTGTTTGAGCATCAGGTCTTTATTGAGCTGCGTGCGTATCTTGATTATTCGCGTCTGGCCGATGCGTTTCCACTCACGTACTGGCGCACGTTGTCGCAGATCGAAGTGGATTTCGTGATCGGCGATTCGGTGGGCGTGGAAGTGAAAGCGCGACCGCTCACGGGTCGGCGCGATTATAAAGGGCTGATGGCGCTGGCCGAGGAAGTGCCGTTGAAACGCAAAATCGTGGTGAGCCTGGAACGCGAGCCACGGCTGTCACCGGAAGGAATCGAAGTGATGCCGCTGACGCATTTCCTGCGCGAGCTTTGGGGAGGGCGGATTGTCGAGTGATTAGTGCGCGGAGTATTGTCCCTGCGGCGGATTGAGTTTTATCTCGATGGTCTTTTCTTCTTCTTCGACTTGGTGAGTCTGGCCGTAGGTCTGGTAGCCTTTGGCGATCACTTGGATGAGGATCTTGCCCTGCGGGATCGGCGGAATTTTCGCCTGGCCCAGTTGGTTAGTACGTAGCTCCCAACGGGTGGTGATCTTCTTGCCGAACTTTACTTTGGAGCGGCCTTCGACGAAGCGCACGATGACGCTGGCGCGATCCACCGCTTTGCCGTCGGCGTTTTTGACATCGATCTGAAGTTTTGTCAGATCCTTTTCGGCCAGGAGTGGCGAGGTGGCGAGAGCCAACATGGCGAAAACGGCGAGGACGGTCTGGCGTCTATTCCACATATGCTTTCAGTGTAGGCTTTTGCGCGGGGAGTTTTGAGGGGGGTCATCGCCGGGCGCCGAAGGGTTCGAAGGTGATCTTCAGGCGCGTTCCGGTGGCGCTGGCCAGACGCTCGAGAGTTTGCGTAGAGGGGCGGGTGCGTCCGCTTTCGAGCCGGGCTATTACGGACTGCGTTGTCGCCATGCGCTGCGCGAGTTGCTCTTGCGTGAGCCCGGCGGTAACCCGCGCATCAATGACGGCGCGGGCGAGAGCGAATTCGGGCGCGATCGATTCGTGGGCCTTGCGGTAGGCCCCGTTCTTCATCCACTTTTGGTGAAGGTCACTTACTTGGGTCATGGCAAATCTCCTTGGCTCGTTGTAGGGCGAGTCCGATCTCGCGGGTTGGCGTTTTGAAATGCGGAGCCAAAGTCAGTCTGCAAGCTCTCGCCCCAAGACTACGTCCACAACTTTGCTTAGCGTCTCTACCGTCCGGCTAAATGCGACATTTACCGCATAGCTTTTGTTGCTATGTGTCGATACGGGCCGGGCTTCGTTCGATAATGTACTCATGCCCTCTGCAGCCCCGATCCCGCCGCCGCTAGCCGAAGCGCTGGCCATGCGCAAGGTAATCCTGTTTGCAGGCGCGGGCATGTCCATGCCGCCGCTTCCCGGTTGGAGCGATTTACTCAAGGAGATGTTGGCGAAGGCCCTTGCCGACAAGGCCGCCGGCGTTATGAGGGACGAAGCGGCGATCAACGCAGACATCGCCGCCGGCAAGAACCTGGCGGCCGCCGAACTTCTCCGCCGAGGCATGGGAGAACGCGATTTCTGCGACTATCTCAAGATCCGCATCGGCCAGGCCCGAGGCGATGAGCGCCACCAGATCGCCGCCCGTCTGCCGTTCGCGGCCATTCTGACCACTAACTTCGATTCGCTCCTCGAAGACGCTTTTCCGCCTCTGCCTGCCCGCCCCGCCGTCATCCGGCAGAACCAGCCCACTGAGTTGACCCGGGCGGCGAACAAAGGCGAGTTCTGCGTGATTCACGTCCACGGCGACGTAACGGATTCCAAGAGTATCGTGCTGGCCGCCGCCGACTATGCAGCCGTGAAGAAGGACCGGCAGATCGCCCACTGCATCCAGACGCTTTCGGCCACCCGCACGTTCCTGTTTGTAGGCTACGGCCTTGGGGATGAAGATCTGTTGCTGTTTCTCGAAGAGGTATTTGGAAAAGCGCGCGGGAACACCCCCCCGCACTATGTGCTGGATCACGCCTGCAAAATCACGCAGGCCCGCCGCGATGAGTTCGACCGGAAATACGGCATCCGCTTTCTGGAAGATTCGTGCGCGGGCAAACATGCCGACATCCGCTCCTACCTGCTGGCCCTCGAGGCGACGTTACCTGTCCCCGAAGACGCCGCCCAGGATGCCATCAAGCTTTTCGAGGAGTGGGGCTGCACCGCGATCGAAAGGGTTGCCTCCGAGGGGCGCCTCCTGCTACGGGCCATTAAGCAGGACAAGTTCAACCGGGATGAACATCTCGCGCTCGGCTACGTACACCGCGCACCACAACAGGCGGATATCGAAGCGGTGGCCGCTCTTGGGGGCGCGGATGACCGTATCCTCGTCAGCCATTCCGCCGCCGGCGCGGGGTTAGGTAAGAAGGGCGTGAATGTCTTCACGCGCGATGAGTTCATCGATACTCTTATCTCATTCAGGACCTACCGGCCGAACATCGAGACGGCTTATCTAAAAGCAAAAGACAAGATCGACAACCATTACATCCCGCTGCGCGCGCGGCCCTATCAACAAAAGCAACCGCGAGATCTCGACGAAATCATAGACGAGTGGCTGGCCGATCAATCGGGCAAGCGACGCCACCTATCCATCCTGGGCGAGTTCGGCACGGGCAAAAGCTGGTTCTCGCGCCGCCTCAATTACCGCGCGGCGCACGCCAAGGGCCGCACGCCCATCCTGATTCAGCTTCGCCAATGGGCGGAGCGATTCAATGTGCCGGGACTTATTACTTCGACCCTTGAGATCGAACACGGTCTCCGCGCGGCTCATGGAATCTATCCCGCTTTCGAACGCCTGAATCGCGAAGGCCGGCTGTTGCTGATCTTCGATGGCTTTGACGAAATGGTGCGCAACGCCAATAACTCGGGCGTCGCCACCGATAATTTCAATGCGTTGGCGGCGTTGGCGAAAGAGCCGAGGGCCAAGGTGCTGCTCACCTGCCGCACTGAGTATTTCGCCTCGGAGTCCCACGAAGAGAAAACCGTGATGGGCCGCCACGCCACGCCCACCAAGCCGCAGGAAGACTGGATCAAGGGCCGCGAGGGTTTCGAGTGCGTACACCTGGAGCTATTCACGGATGAGCAAGTGGGAACGGCGCTCAAAAAGCGCGGCCACCCCGGCTTGTTCGAGAAACTCAAGGGCCACAAATCGCTCTTCGAATTTGCCCACCGCGCGCAATTGCTGGACATGCTGGTGGATTCGCGGCAGCACTGGGAGGACCAAGACAACGTCACGCTAGCGGGGCTGTACGGCGGCTATACCGGGACGCTCCTCGAACTCCACCCTGGTGAGGTCTCTACCACCGATGACCGGCGCAATCTGCTGGAGGACGCCGCGTGGGATATGCAGACCACGCAACGCTTCGAAGTCAAATCCACCGATTTCGAAGAGATCGTGCGACGGCGCTTCAAACAGATCGATAGCGAGCAGATGGTGCTCCGCTTGAACGATCTGCAATCGCAGTCTTCGTATTTCCGGCGCGAAGGGGACCTGTTCAACTGGGCGCACCGGTCTTTTCTTGAGTACTTCGTGGCCGTTCGCCTGGCCCGGGAACTCCTCTCCGGAGTCGCGTCAGCCATCCCCATTACCGACGTGATTGTCGAGTTCCTGCCTGATCTGATGGCGGCTTGGACGCCGAAGATAGAGGACGATGGCCAAGGGATGGTGAAGATCTCGGCCGGTCCGTTTGTGTACGGGAGTGAAGAAGCGAAAAACCTGCGGGTCGCGGTTCTGGATCATGATTTCTGGATCGACAAAAACCCGGTTACCAACACGGAGTTCTTAGGGTTTCTGAAGAAGCACGGGAAACGCGGGACGGAGGAATGGATTTACCCTGAGCCGTCAAAGATCGGCCCGAAAATGAACATCCAGCCTGGCTTTGAGACACACCCAGTAACGGGCGTCACTTGGTACGGCGCCACGGCATATGCCGAAGCGGCAGGAAAGCGATTGCCCAGCGAACTGGAATGGGAGAAGTCCGCCCGCGGAATTGACGGACGGCCGTATCCCTGGCACGGGCCGTTCGATGCGAGCAAATGCAACGTCGAGACTTGGGGAGTTACAACTCCGGCCGGGTCACTCCCTGCGGGCGTTTCCCCGTATGGCGCGCTGGACATGGCGGGCAACGTGTGGGAGTGGATAGCCAGCGACAACGAGGCGTACAGAGGCGGCAAGGCACTCCGCGGGGGTTGGTGGGAGAAGCATGTTTCGAGCGCACGCTGCGCGTTCCAGTGCTTCCTTCACCCTGGCAGCGGGATCGGCGGCATCGGGTTCCGGTGCGCCAGGACGTGATTTTACTCTCTGCTTTTTTACCCTCTTTCCCTCTGCACTCTGTTTCATCAGGCAGAGTTGCGGGAACAAGTGCGAAGCCCCGAAAAAAATCCGAGGCCACCCGAGCTATCCTGAAGGCCCCATGGCCGACTCCTGAAAACATCCTCACCCGCACCGACGATTTCATCAAATGGTTCCTGCCCAAGGTGGAGCAGATGCCGCGCAACTTCAAGTTCCTCTTTGGCGACCGACTCATTCAGATGATGCTCGACTTCCTGGAGCGCCTACACGAAGCCTACTACTCGCGCAAGAAAGTCAGCCCGCTCACCGCTGCCAATTTACAGATTGAAAAACTTCGCCATCTGCTGAAGATCTGCGTGGACATGAATTGGTTGGCGCTGGCGCAATACGAATTCGATTTGAAGCTTGGTCAGATCCTTTTTGGCCAGGAGCGGCGAGGCGCCGAGAGCAATCCGGGCGAGAACGGCGAGGACGGTCTGGCGTGGTTTCAAATATGCTTTTCAGTGTAGGCTTTTGCGCGGCTGCGGAGCCGCCAGGGATAACGCCCGTCGGCTGGTCGGAGCGGAATGAGGGCTATTGTCGGCGCGCTGGCTTGGCGGCTGCGGGATTCAGGGCGCGATTGACATGGCCGGGATCGCGGGCGATGACTGTTAGGTAGGCTCGTGTGGGCTGGTCCGGTTCCGCCCGGCCCTGCTCCCAATCCCGCAAAGTTCCGAGGGGAATGTGAAAGCGGGCGGCGAATTCCTCTTGCGACAGTTCCAGGGCCCGGCGGATGATTTTCGCCTGGGGGGTTCGCTTCATCCGCTTGAGGTCGGCGGCGGTGAGCGGCTGGGCGTCGCGATCGTCTTGTGCCGCTCGTTCAACGGCTTCAGGAGTCATCGGCCGGGGAGGCCTAGCTGTTCTGGCGGAAATAGTCGTCTTGCTCATGTTGTGTGGCTCGGCGGGCTGAAATGATTCGAATGCGCTCCTTGCGCTCGGTGTACACAATAAACAACAAAAGGTGGCCAGTTGCCATTCCGACGATCACCAAACGCTTCTCGCCGTAGTCTGATCTATCATCCAGACGCTCGACGGCAAACGGGTCCCTGAATACGGTCGCCGCCAATTCGAAGCTCACCCCATGAGCCTAGCCTGTAAATTGGCCCTGGCTTTATCGCGATGCCATTCAAATTCCAATTTCATGATACTACGGGATACCAGTAGGCCGGTCAACCCACGGCAATCGCCACGGCGATCGGCGTTTCTCGTGGAGCCTGCGCGCTATCGCTTCAATGTCCGCCGCTTTCATGGAATATTTACTTTACTACTTACGCAAGGAACGTGCGCCAAGCTGCCACGGTAAGTGCGTGAGTAACCATTGATGCGCGGACGGCGCGCGCTTCCAGGTACGCACTCCCGTAGAAGACGCCGCAGACCGAGGCGAGGATTGCGAACTTCCAGTTGGGAAAGGGCGAGAACCAGAGATGTGTGATTCCGAATGCGACGCTGGAGATTGCGAGGGCGGCGATGGGCGGCATCAGCGCGCGGAGGCGATGGAGAATCAACCCGCGGAAGAGACACTCTTCGGCTAAAGCTACTACGAAGAAGATGGCAAGGAAAGTTACTGGGGCGCGCCAGTAGTAATCGGGGGCGAGGCGGAATTCGCGGAAGTGGAGCAGCCAGGCGAGCCCCATCGCCACCGGGACTAAGTAGGCGAAGTAACGCAGTCCGATACGCCAGTCAGCGGCGGTGGGGAGCCAGCCGAAGCCGAACTCCGCGTGCGACCGGTAGCGCAGCAGGCACGTTACGGCGAGGCGGAAACACATGAGTTGCGCCAGGGCTCCGGTTTGTACTTTCGCGAAAGGCTCCAGGTAGACCCGATCGGGAAGAATCTTGCTGATGTAGAGTGCGGCGAAGAGCGCGAGGAATGCCGCGTCGGCCACGAGAGTGGCCGGTGCGTAGCGCATCCACGCGACCGCGACGCCCGTGGCAGCGGCTAACAAAAGCAACGCCTGCCAATGAAAAACGCCCGTCGGAATCGAGTAGATCAGGTATGAAACCAGCGCGCTAGCCCACAGCACCGGCGCGGACATGGCCAGCGTGTTCATGCCGGCGTACAGTGAGATCTCAATCAGAAACGCGGCGGCCACCGGCACAGCGATGCGACCCGGTATATTGAGTTGGTGAGAGTATAAGTACGCAGCGATGCCGCCCAAAATCCAGATCGCGACGACAGCCACACGGTATTGCCGCATTCTTCTTAGCGTAGCGTTCCTGGCCTGGGCGTCGCTAGCGCCAACGCTTAAAGCCCAGCCCGCCGACATCGCCAAGCGCGTGGCGCAGCGCGAGAGTGAAGCGATGGAAGCGCGCGGGCAATACATGTATCGGCAAAGCGTCGTGATTGAAGAAGTAGCGTCGAAGGGCGGGCGCGCCGGTGTGTATCGCGAAACGCGCGAGGTGATTTTTTCGCCGTCGGGCGAGCGCACCGAGCAGATGGTGGGCAAGCCGGTCGATAACCTAGCGCGGCTGAAACTGACTGAAGAGGACTTCGCCGATATCCGCAATATTCAGGCGTTCCTGTTTACGGTGGATCAGTTGTGGCTCTACGAAACCAAACCGCGCGGCGAGGAGACCGCCGATGGCGTCGATTGCTGGTTGTTGCAGGTGCGGCCGCGGCAGGTGCATCCGGGGCAGCGTCTGTTCGACGGGATGTTCTGGGTGGACAAACGCGACTACTCAGTGGTGAAGAGCGAGGGCGTGGCCGTGCCGCAGATTCTGAATCGCAAGGAAGAGAATTTGTTTCCGCGGTTCACAACGTTTCGCGAGAAGATTGGCGAACATTGGTTTCCAATTCACACTCACTCAAACGACGAACTCCAGTTTTCAAGCGGGCCCATCCGGCAGAAGATGACCATCCGGTATGAGCAATATCGGCGGTTCGGCGCCGAGTCCACGATCACATTCGGCAAATAGCTGACGAGGGCAAACCTTCATGGCAATTCTAGTAGGAATCGACGGCACTGGCGGCGGCCATTTTCGCACCGATGCGAGGGAGAAGCGTTATGACGCGGATTTCGCCAACAGCTTTGTGAGGCGGCTTTGTCCGGAGAGCCGGATCGATGGTAAATACTTCCGCGGTCCGGTGTCGCTGGGCGGCGGGTTGGTGGATGCCGTGGACCGGGGATTTGAATTCATCAAGGCGAGGAAGGCGGCCAAACCAAATTCGCCGGTTCTGCTCACTGGCTACAGCCGAGGGGCCGCTGGAGTGGTGGCTATCGCGAAGAAGCTCAAAGGTGCGTCGATCGATGTACGCGCGCTCTTGCTTTTCGATTGCGTCGACCGGCACCTGTTCATCGACGCGGAGATCATTCCGAATAATGTCGGCTATGTGATGCACGTGGTTCGCGATCCGAGATCGAAATCGCGCGGGAGCTTTGGTAACGATGGGCTCCAGTACACAACCCCAACCATTTACCCGGCGCCTCGACCGTTCCTGTGTACACATGGCGGGATGGGCGGCACGCCCTGGCAGCCTGAACCGAAGCAGCCGGTCACCGACCTAATCAAAGAGAGCTTTCCGTATGGGCAGACTACTATCTCGTTTGCCGAGGACGCGCGGGTGTCGCAGCTGGTTTGGAATTTCGTGCAGCCGTTCTGTTCCACTCATGGATTTATCGGCGGCTGACCGCAAAAAAAAGATCCGGGCGGGTGGCCCGGATCTTTTAACCCGACCGCATGCTTGCGCATGGCGGCTCAGTACGGTGAAACGGTCTAGAACGAGAAGCGCATCGACCACTGCATGTTGCGCGGCGGACGGACCGAAGTGACCGCGCCGAAGCCATTGCGGTTGCCGGTTTCCGACGCGATGTTGGTCGGAGTCCGGTCGGTCAGACTACGCACGTTCAACGTAGAATTCACGCCATCGAACTGGGTGTGGTTGAACGCATTAAAGGCATCGAGGCGAAGCTCCAGGCCAACACGCTCGGTGAAGCGGAAGGTTTTGGAAAGTGTCGCGTCGAGCGCGTTGATCGGAGCGCGGTACAGGAAGTTGCGGCCCGATTCGAGGCCGAGGCTGCCGAGGCCGGGAGTGGTGAAGGCATCGACATTGAACTGGCGATACGGATCGTTGCCAGTGCCCGAGCCGGGAGCGCCCGTGATAACGATGCGGCCGCCTTCGTTCTGCTGCGTGCCCGTTACGCCATAACCGGATAGGCCGGGGATGTTGAACCCAACGTTATACGGCGCGCCGGTCTGATAGCGATAGATGCCGGAAATCTGCCAGCCGTTGAGCGCCAAACCGAGACTCCGGTTCTGCGTAGCCTTGGGAATTTCGTACACCCAATTGATGTTGAAGTTGTGGCGGCGATCGAAGTCCTGCGGCGCGTAGTTGGCCAGCCGTTGATTGCCGTCCGTGCGAACCGCGCCGAAGCCATTGATACCCGGCAGATCCGCGCCCTGCGTACCAAGCGCCTTGCTCCAGGTGTGGGTGACGCCGAGGAGCAAGCCCTTGCTGAAGCGGCGATTCCACGACATCTGCAACGAGTGGTAGTTGGAGCTGGAGGCCGGCTCAATGTATGAGATGTTGTTGAAACCCTGGTAGGGCCGCAAGAAATCCACCGCGAGGGCAGAGCCGCCGTTGGAGTTGAAGGCAACCGTCGGGTCCTGATTGGAGCCCTGTAACGCGGCGCCGTAGCTGGGTGCGTTCAAGTTGCGGCGTTGTAGCAAATGCGAGCCGACGCTGCCGACGTAGGAGACGTCAAGCACGGATTGGAGAGGCAGCTTCCGTTGGACGCCCATGTTGAAGGAGTACGAAGTGGGCGACTTGCCTTTGCGGTCATAAGCGACCAATGCCGGGGGAGCCAACAGCACTTGACCTTGGTTAATCGTCTGGATCTGGCCGAAGAAGAACGTCGGTTCCAGCGTGGTGGGCGGGTTGCGAAGCAGGTCGAATACAACGTTGCCTTGCGGGCGGTCATAGAACATACCGCCGCCGCCGCGCAACACGGTGGCCTGATCGCCGCGCAGGTCATACGCAAAGCCGAAGCGCGGGGCGAAGTGGACACCGCGGTTCTTGTAGAGGCCCTTCTCGATACCGGCGCCTGCTTGGAAGACCCCGTTCAGCAGCTTGCCGGTGTTGGGTACGACGCGGCCGATATAGGCGCCGTCGATCGTGTTGTTGGCGGTGGGGATGAAGCCCGGAACCAAAGAGGCGGGGCTGACGGCGCGGCGATTGGCTCCCGCGCAGGGCGTCGTGTTGCCGATGCAGCCGGGGCGATAGAGCAGCGGCGCATCACCGGAGTTGAAACGCTCGGGCAGGAAGTTGGCGGTCTGGAGATCCTCGTCAAATTGCGGTTGGATCCAGTAGAAGCGCATCCCGTAGTCGAGCGTCAGGCGGCTATTCACCTTGAAGTTGTCCTGAGCGAACCACTCAATGTTGTTGTAGCGGTACTTGCCGATGTAGTAGCCGGAAGCCTGGCTGAACTGATTGTAGATGCCCAGGGCCGCGTTGGCGAAACCGAAGCCCGTATCAAGCGGGTTGTTGGTGTTGTCGGAAAAGTTGTACTGGCCGTTGTTGTTAGCGAAGCTGCTTTGCGGCTTGAAGCTGTTCTGCCAGAAAGCTCCCACCTTGAGCGTGTGCGAGCCGGCGATCTTGGAGACCGTGGCCGACCAGTCGCGCGTGGTGTTGAAGTTGTAGAACGGCGCGTTGTTGGACCCGATATTCGGCGCGTTGGCGATGCGGCCGCCAAAAACGAACTGGGGCGGCGAATCGATCTGCACGGCATTGGGATAGACGACCGGCAAGCCCGACAGACCGAGCCCGGTCCGGTTGAAGCCGCTGTTGGCGGGGTTGATGTCGATCGAATTGTGACTGCCGCCGATGGTGGCTTCGAAAATCGTGGTGGGGTTGATTGAGCCCGTTACCGTCACCGCATAGCTGTTACGGGGGTTCGGCAACAGCACATTGAATTGCGGCATGTTGGTGGCGAGGACGAACGAACCGTACGGGAGAACCTGATCGTTCTTCACCTTGACGTAGCGGCCGGAAAGGCGCCATGAACTGGTCAGGTTATAGTCCAGGCGGATCAAATCCTGAATCTGCGGCTGGCTGGAGGCCTGCTGCGTGGAGTAGTTGAAGCCCACGCCCGTGTCGTTCGGCAGCGGATACATCTTGAGGATGTTCAAGCCCAAGCCATAAAGACGGCTGGCCGGAATCTTGCCGAGCACGCCGCCATCCTGGAAACAGCCTGCGACGCTGGTTGCGTTGCAAGCCTGGTTCAGTGTGTAGTCGCGAATGTAGGGGAAGGGGTTGCCGGCGTTGTCGACGGTCCTAGAGAAGTCACCGGCGCGTTCGAGCGCGGTGGGCACGGTCACGCGCGTCGGTCCGCCCGGCGGAATGAAGCGCTTTTGATCTTCGTGGCTGTAGAAGAAAAAGAGCTTATCTTTGTTCGTATTGAAGAGCTTTGGAATCATCACCGGACCACCGATCGTGAAGCCGATGTCGCGCTGATCGAGGCGCGGCTTATTGATTTTGTTGGTGGCGGTTGAATCGCGGTTATTGATCCAGGTGTTGGCGTTCATGCCGTCGTGGCGGCGAAAGACGTAGGCGGAACCATGGAAATCCTTGGTGCCGCCGCGGGTCACGGCGCTGATCTGCGCACCGGCTGACCGGCCGTATTCAGCCTGGTAGTTCGACGTCAGCACTTTGAACTCGGAAACCGAATCGAGGTTGAGGCTCAACAGTGTGCCGTTATTGCCGGTGTCGACAATGGCGACGCCGTCGAGCGTAAGGTTGTTGGCGCTGCTGCGAAGGCCGTTGGCGAAGATGTTGGTGATCGCGTCGCTTGAACCGTTGTTCGTGTTAAAGATAATACCCGGCACGATCGAAGCCAGCGGAGTGAAGCCGCGGCCATTCACGGCCACGCGGCGTAGGATTTCGCCCTGAATGGCGAGCGAGCGCTCAGCGCTTTCCGATTGAACCAAGGTCGCTTCCGAAGTGACGGTCACGGTGTCGGTGGTCGCGCCGACTTCGAGCGTAATGTTGCCCAAAGCCAATCTGTCGTTGGCGACGAGCAGGATATTGGTGCGCGTCGACGTTTTAAAACCGGGCGATTCGACCGACACAACATAATTGCCGGGCGAAAGCTGGAGGAACGTGAACCGGCCTTCCCGATCCGTGGATACGGTTTGCGTGAATGCTCTGGCTTCGTCTTTAACGCTCACAGTGGCGTTTACAATGGCCGCTTGTTGCGTGTCGACGACACTGCCGCCAATTGAGCCGCTGGTAGTCTGCGCCAAGCTCGCCGTAGCCGCAAGGAAGACGAGTGCGAAGGACTGTAGCGGGACCCAAGACCGCTTGGATGGTGGAGAAAACTTCATAGGACCCCTTTCGGACATTACAAACTGATGAAGGATACCATGAAAAACCCTCGATTTGGGGCGAATCAGTTGTGAAAAAGCCACGCAGAGCGCTTCATTTTACGTGGTGGTAACCGGGCGGCGCAGCGGCCGAAGGAGCGATGGGGCACCCGGCCGGCGGTGACGGCGGAATACTCCAACAGCCATCCCGACGTGAAAGCTTTTGACGCGTATGAACCGGCGGCGGCAAACAACAGGCGGAGGTTGAACTAATACCGGCCGGCGGGCATTGCCTCGCTTGAAGGAAGGCCGGGCGAGACGGGCAGTATTTATGAAACCTCGGGCCCAGGCGGACACTCAGATCTCGTGGTTCAAGATGCCTTCACATCCTGAGGGCAACCTTCGCGAGCCCGGAGAAGGACTGAAGGCAGGCGTCCGCCAATTCCGCAAGACTGCTACAGGAAGCGACCGCGCAGGACGTGGCCCGAGAGTCCGTCGATGGCCTCGACCCGATGGACCATGGCTCCGTCTAGCCGCGCTTGTCCGTAACCGGGGCGCCATGTATGATCGTCTAATCAACTTCATGCAGCTATTCCTAGGTCCGGCCCTCGTGTGTCTGCTCATTACGCTTCCCACTGTCTCGGAAGCTGCCGCCAACCCTGTGCTTGAGAAGCAGTTCACGCAAACCGTGCTGCCGTTCCTCGACAAACATTGCACTGGCTGCCACAGCGGCGACAAGCCGGCCGCGCAGTTCGATCTCAGGCCCTATACCAATATGGACACGGTGGTGAAAGACCATCCGCGCTGGGCGTTGATTCTTGAGCGGCTCCACGCCAAGGAGATGCCGCCGAAGCCGCTGCCGCAACCGCCCGACGCCAGCCGCAAGCAGGTGATGGATTGGATTGACGCGGTGCGCGCGGAAGAAGCCCGGCGGAATGCGGGCGACCCCGGCCCCGTGCTGGCGCGCCGCTTGAGCAACGCCGAGTATAACTACACGATTCGCGATCTCACCGGCGCAGACATCCGACCGACTCGCGAATTCCCGGTCGATCCCGCCAATCAGGCCGGGTTCGACAATACCGGCGAATCGCTCACCATGTCGCCCGCGCTGCTGAATAAGTACATGCAGGCCGCGCGTGAAGTGGGCGACCATATGGTGCTCACGCCCGACGGTTTCGATTTCGCGCCGCATCCGATGCTGGTGGAAACCGACCGCGAGAAATACGCCATCAAAGGCATTGTCGATTTCTATTTCAGCCAGCCCACCGATTATGCCGGTTATTTCGAGGCCGCCTGGCGCTACAAACATCGCGCGGCGCTGGGCAAGCCCGCCACAACGCTTGCCACCTTGGCCGGTGAAGCGAAGTTGAGCGCGAAGTTCTTGCCGAT
The DNA here is from genome assembly GCA_043755595.1 of Acidobacteriota bacterium. GTDB lineage: Bacteria > Acidobacteriota > Terriglobia > Bryobacterales > Bryobacteraceae > VFZP01. The sequence continues at coordinate 19,721 of JAYUSQ010000015.1, forward strand.
GGTCTGGCAACTTCTCGAAGGCCCCGCCACGCAACCCGGGAAGGCGGAAGTGGGCCCGATGGCGAAACTCCGCACCCTGTGGAAAGCGTTGCCCGCGCCGCTCGCGCCGTTTGCCACGGACCGGACACCGAAAACGCTGCCAGCCAAGTGCGTTGCCATGCGCGACTGGGTAGTCAAGCTTCGCAAGATTACCGCGCGCGAATTTGTTGGCCCGGTGGTGCGTGGTTTGAGCCCTGCATCTCAGCCATTGATGAATTGGAAATTCAAGCAGTTTGCCGCGAATCGGCGCGATTTCGACCGGGCGGCGTTCCGCCTGGCGAGTGAACCGGAGCCCGCGGTCCCCGCCATTCCGCGCTATCCGGGTCTGGGCCAGGAAGGGGCTTTCCGCGCCGCTGCGTTGATGAAAAAGGCTCGCGCAGGCAACGCGGATATAGTGATCCCGGAGGGTGTGGAACGCGCCGATTTTGAAGCCGCCTTCGCGCGGTTCAGCAATGTGTTTCCAGACGTTTTTTTTGTCAGCGAGCGCGGCCGGTTTTTCCCGGACGATTCCGACGATAAAGGCCGCCTGTTGAGCGCCGGCTATCACAACGTGATGGGTTATTATCGCGACGACACACCGTTGCGCGAACTGATTCTGGACGACGCGGGCGTGAAACGCTTGCAACGGCTGTGGGATGAATTCGACTTTATCGGCGATCACACCAATCGCACCTGGGATCAGTATTACTTCAACCAGAGCGGCGAAATTCTTGGCACGGGGCGTGAGTCTGGCAGCCCGCGTCCGCCAGATAAGGCAGTGAATTCCACGGCGGTGATCTACGCGCTTCGCGAGAGCTACATCGCCAAAGCGCAAGCGCTCCCGACTAACACGCCGGCCTCTGTCGAAGCGATTCAGGAGCATTTCAAACGCGTCGACGACACGCTGCGCGGCGTAGAGAAAATGCGCAAGGATTCCGAGCCGTTGCACGTGGACGCGCTGGTTCGATTCGCGGCGCGCGCATACCGGCGGCCGCTGACCAAGGCGGAAGGCGACGACCTGCGCGCTTTCTACCGGACGCTGCGCGACAAAGGCGCGCTGACGCACGAAGAAGCGATCCGCGATTCGGTGGTGAGCGTCCTGATGGCGCCTGATTTCTGCTATCGCTTCGATCTTTCCGGGGCCGCCGCCAAAGGCGCCAAAGTTGCGCCGCTCGACAACTACGCGCTGGCCAGCCGCTTGAGTTATTTCCTTTGGTCCAGTATGCCGGACGATGAGTTGATCAAGCAGGCCGCCGCAGGTACGTTGCGGAATCCCGCCGCGCTTCTGGCGCAGACTCGCCGCATGTTGAAAGACGGGCGCGCGCGCGGGTTGGCCACCGAATTTGCCGGCAACTGGCTGGACTTCCGCCGTTTCGATCAACACAATTCGGTGGACCGCACCCGTTTCCCCGCCTTCACCAATGAGCTGAGGCAGGCGATGTTTGAAGAACCGGTCCGGTTGATTGAGGACGCGATTCATAACGACCGCTCCGTGCTCGACCTCATCTATGGCAACTACACGTTCGTGAATCCGGTGCTGGCTAAGCAATATGGAGTGCCGGACGTGACCGGCAAGGCCGATCGTTGGGTGCGCGTCGACAACGCAGTCACCTACGGGCGTGGCGGCCTGCTGCCGATGGCGGCCTTCCTGACGCAGAATTCACCGGGGCTACGGACCAGTCCAGTGAAGCGAGGCTATTGGGTGGTGCGGCGCGTGTTGGGCGAGACGATTCCTCCACCTCCGCCCAACGTGCCTGAGTTGCCGGATGACGAAGCCAAGGCCAATCTGCCGCTGCGCGATATGCTTGCCAAACATCGTGAGAACGCGGCGTGCGCCTCATGCCACGCGCGCTTCGATGCCTTCGGCCTCTCGTTTGAAGGCTATGGTCCGGTGGGCGACGCGCGCACGGTGGATCTGGCTGGGCGGCCTGTCGATACGACGGCGGAGTTTCCTGGCGGCATGAAGGCGGCGGGAGTCGAAGGCGTGCGCACCTACATTCGCGAGCATCGCGAGAAGGATTATCTGGACAACCTTAGCCGGAAAATGCTGACGTATGCTCTAGGCCATTCGCTGATGTTGTCCGATGAACCGGTAGTGCAGCGGATGAAGGCGCGGCTCGCCGCCAGTGGAAATCGATTTTCCTCGTTAGTGGAGCCCGTGGTGACCAGCCCACAATTTCTGAACAGACGGAATTAGAATAAGATTATCATGTCGCAGATGAAGCAGAGCTCGAATCGCACATCCATCTCTCGCCGCGCCGTATTGCGTGGCGCCGGAGTCACCATGGCGTTGCCGTGGCTTGAATCGGTGGCTGGGGCAACGTCAACCGCGCCCAAGCGCTTCGCCGTGCTCTTCATGGGCAACGGCATCAATGAGGATCATTGGAGCGCCGAGGGTCAAGGCGCCGACATGAAGCTCAGCAAGACGCTGTCGGTGCTGGAGCCCATCAAACACAAGATCAACGTGATTGACGGGCTGTTCAACAAAGCGGCCACCGGACAAGGCATTCACCCCGCGCAAACCGGGAGCCTGTTGTCGGGCGCGCAGATTCAGAAGGGCTCGATCCTTCGTTCCGGCATCAGCATCGATCAGATGATCGCCAACAAGATCGGCGATCAGGCTCCGCTCTCCAGCCTGGTATTGGCGTGTGAGCAACCGATGACCGGCTATCACGAGACTAATTTTTCGCTGGCGTACAGCTCGCATATTTCGTGGCAGTCGCCCGATTCGCCGGTGCCGGTGGAAGTGTATCCTTCGCTCGCGTTCGACAATCTATTTGAGAATCGCGGCAGCCTGCGCAACATGAGCATCCTTGATCGCGTGAAGGATCGCGCCGAGACGCTGAGCGGCAAGATCAGTTCAACGGACAAGGCCAAGCTGGACGAGTACCTGACCAGCGTGCGCGAAGTGGAAAAGCGCGTCGAGGGAATGCGTAAGAGCAAGGACAAGGCGGACGACGCAGCGAAGGGCCAGAATCGCCCGGCGTTCACGATGGAGCGGCCGGCCAACGGGTTGCCTGAAGATTTGCGCGATCATGCGCGCCTGATGTGCGACATCATCGCCATGGCGTTCCAGACGGACCGCACGCGCGTCGCGACGCTGCTGCAGGCGCGCGATCTGTCGGCGATGATCTATCCGTTCCTTGATGTGAAAGACGGCCACCACGGCGCGTCGCACAACAACAATTCGGATCCGTATGAGCGCATCGCGCGATTCCACCTGAGTCAGTTGGCGTATCTGGCAGCGAAGTTGGACTCCATGCCCGAGGGCGACGGCACCGTGCTTGATAACTCATGCTTGATGTTCTTGTCGAATTTGTGGATTGGCCGCAAGCACGACAACACGCGTCTGCCGCTAGTGCTGGCGGGCGGCTTGGGCGGCACGTTGGAGACGGGGCGGACTTTGAACTTGGTGGGCAAGCCCGAGGCCGAGCGTAAGATGTGCAGTTTGTATCTTTCGATTATGGATCGCATGGGGGTCAAGCTGGATCGCTTCGGCGACTCCGACACGCGGCTGTTGTAAGGTAAACTGGCGGAAGGGGAGACCCTTTTCATGACCATAGATGAACGCCTGGAAGCTCTTGGCCAATCGATGGAGCTGTTGGCCTCCTTCCATAGCTAGGATACGCTCGACGATCACGACAAACGGCTCGGGGTCTGAAAGCAACCGTCCACGCGCTAACTGTTCTACAATAATCACGCCCCCGGCACCTACGCCTGCGGATGAGTTGGAGGAACACGCGGATGACACAATCTGGAGTGATGACGATGGCGGCGATCCTGGCCGTCGCGCAGGTAGCTTTCGCTCAGGACGCACCGAAGCCGAAGCGCATCAACCGGGCCATCGAACTGCTCGAAGCCGGACAACCGATCTACTACACGGGCGGCCGCGGCGGCTACGACGAAGGCAAGAAGATGGCCGGCACCAAAGCCGACTACATCAACTACGAGATGGAGCACGGCGCCTTTGACATGAAGGAGCTGCGCGACTTCATGCGGGGCTTGGTGGATGCGGGCCCGACACGCACCGGTCATCGCACTCCGTCCGTGATCGTGACGCTTCCTATCCTGGGCAAAGATCCGGCGGCGATGCGCGCCAATTATTGGGTGGCGCAGCAAGTGATGGCGGCGGGCGTTCATGGCATCCTACTCTGCCACGCGGAAAATCCCGAGGCCGTGCGCATCTTCGTCGAGTCGCTACGGTATCCGTTTGCGGAGAAACACGCCGGGCTCGCTACGGGAATTCGCGGGAACGGCAGCCAGACTTTCGCCTCGCAGATCTGGGGCTTGCCGCCGAACGAATATATGTTAAAAGCCGACATGTGGCCACTGAACAAAAACGGCGAAGTTTTGCTGGGCGTCAAGATTGAAACGCCGATGGCGGCCGAGAACTCGGAGAAGACGACGAAGATCCCCGGCATCGGCTTTGCCGAGTGGGGCCCCGGCGATCAGAGTTTCTTCCTCGTCGGCCCTCCAACGGGTACGGGGCGCGGCGGCGGCGAACGGGAATCGCATCCGGCGATGAAGAAAGTCCGCAAGCGAATCTTCAATGCCAGCAAGGCCGCGAATCTGTTCTTTCTCAACTCCTGCAACGAACAAAACGTCATCGACATGATCAAAGAAGGCGTCATGATCTGCACGGGCGGCGAAACGCCTGCGGCGGAAAAGGGACGCGCATACAGCAAACGGCAAGGCGCCTGGTAGGCCGCCGCCCTAGCGCGGCAGGCCGAAAGCAAACACGCGGCCATCATATGTAGATAGATAGATCCGGCCTCCGGCCAGCGCAATTCCGCCGTAGTGATTCCAGCTATCGATCAAGCTCTTGGACGAGTAGATCTCTTTGCCGGTCTCAGCATCGAGCGCGTAGAGCACTGTGTTGGTGACATCGCGGCCGCCTGAATAGCGGCGGCCCGGCGCTTGACCGCCTGGTTCATTCTGCGACGTCAGCCAAGCGGCGTCGCGTTCGGCCCCGGGCTCGCTGGGGTTCACCTGATTTTCCGGTCCGCCGAATCGTCTGCGCTGAGGCTGCCCGCCGGGCAAGCCACCGCCGGGTGCAGCCCGAAAAGCATCACGGGCGCGGTCTCCTGTGGCGACGACCCAGACCACGCCGCCCGCCATCACGGGCATGCCCGGCGAGTCAAGATCGGCGGACATCCAGACTGGCTCCAGCACCGGCTTCCCGTCTTTCTTTTTCACTTTGAAAGCCATCACGTTGCCGTTGACCACTTTGCCGTCCGTGATTCCGAACAGCGCTGCGGTCTCCTTGGCCGGCGGTCCCATCATGGGCGCCATCAGCCAGCGTTCACCTTGCGCGTCCACCCAGGTCGAGAGCGATCCCCAGACGCCGTTGTAGCCGAACAACAACGCATCGTTGCCAAAGCGCGGCGAGACATAGAGTGGTGTCATGTGGTTGTCGCCGCCCAGATTCTTAGCGTCGAGTAAGTAAATCACGCCTTCCTTGGCCGCTGCGGCGACCAGAGTCCATTTGTCGAACTCGAACACGGTGGGGCTGGCGACGCCGAGATCGAAATCCTTCCGGTTGAGATAGTCCCAATTCGCCGGCTTGTAGGAATCGTTGAGCCGCAGGTCTTTCGTCAGACCAACCAGCGTATTGCCGAAACGCCCGCTGGCTGGGTCATAAGCGCCGTCGGCCGTCTGCGCGATCACGCCGGCAGGAACGCGGACGATGCCGCCGCGACCCCAGGGCCCCGACGCTTTGCCGGTGCTGGGATAGAAGCGCGCCACCGGATGACTCGGCTTCGATACATCCACAGCCGTGATGACCGAAGGCGCTCCGCCACAACCGCGCGAGGTGGATGTGTAGATCCAACCGTCGATCAGATTCAGGCTCCAGTTGCGCGAATAGGGCTCGGTGAATTCGACGGGCGTCATGCGGTCTTCGCCATCGCCGAGTCCGAGCGCGCGCAGCTTGCCTTCGTTGGTGAGCACGTACAAGATCGAATTCGGCTTGTCGATCACCGGTGTTCGAAAACTGGCGCTTCCAAATCACCGCGCCTGAATCTGCGTCCATCGCATAAACATTGTTTTCGGCACTGCCCGTGAAGACCACGGTCTTGACGCCTTGGGCGGTGCGGATGCCCTCGGCGACTAGCGGATCGGTGAGCGTCGAATAGCCGTTGATGCGTGTAGGCGTGACATCCAGTTGGGCCTTCCAAAGCAGACCGAGCCCCGCCGCCTTGGCCTTGGTAAGCGTTGTCTCATCGCGCGCCCAGCCCGTGCGCTCGGGGTCCACTTGCCAAGTCAGCCACTCGCGTGTCGGCGTCGCCGCGGATGCAGCCGGCTTGCGTTCGCCGAGTTGCGCTAATCCCGCTTCGAGGATGGCGCGGGCCGCGATGGTTTCCGCTTCGGGAGCACGTGGCGCACCCGGCGGCGGCATGCGGCCGGTCTTGAGGACGTACGCGGTCGTTTCCCACGTGCCGGTTTGCGTGGCGACACCGGTGGCGTATTTGAGAACTTCGAAATTAATATCGCCCGAGCGGGTCTTGCCGTTGTGACAAGCCTGGCAGTAGGTCTCGACAAACGGCCGCACGGTGTTGGCGAAATTGGGAGTGGGTGGCGGCGGTGCTTGTGCAAGGAGACCACACACCAAAGGGAGAAGGGCGAAAGGTACGGACCTCATGAGATAAGGCGTATACTATCATCCGGGCGCAGTGCATTGCGTTTCTGGCAAATTGATAGCACGCTAAGGGTAGTGCGATATTTCCTGGCGTTCTGGTTGGTGAGTAGTGTGAGTGGCCAAGCGGCTACGGACTGCGCCAAGTCCTTCGCCGCCGGGACTCAAGCGTACCAGCGCAAAGACCCAAGCCAGGCGCTGATCTGGTTTCGCGCGGCAGTGCAGTGCGACCCGAAGTTGGTGCAGGCTCATTTGTGGATCGCCGATATTTACGCCGAGCGCGGCAACGATGGCGAAGCTTTGGCGGCGCTGTTGCTGGCCTTGCAGATCGAGCCGGACAACCTGCTGGCGTTGCGCGCGGCCTCGAATCTCTACATGAAGAACGACCTGCATGACAAGGCGCGGCCGTTGCTGGAAAGGCTGGCGGCGGCTTCGCCAAAGTCGGTCGATGCGCATGCGGACTTGGCGGCGGTGTATGCGGCAAGCGGCAATCAGGCGGGGGCCGGGCGAGAGTTTCGGCGGGCGTTGGACTTGCAAGCCGATTACTTTCCGGCGCTGGCCGGCTTGGGCAATCTATTGGCGCGATCAGGCGATGATGCGGCCGCGATGCCGTTGCTGCGTAGGGCTATTCAGTCGATGCCACTGGCCTATCAGGGGCATTTTCTGCTGGGCTCTGCGCTGAATCGCGCGCGGCAATTCGAAGAGGCGCGAACTGAACTGGAACAGGCGTCGAAACTTGGGGGCGAGAACGAGCCGCAGGTGTTTTATCAATTGGCGCGGGCGTTGGGCGGGCTGGGCAAGAGCGTTGAGCGCAAGGCGGCTCTGGCTAGGTTTTCCGAGCTCTCGAAGAAAGAAAAGGAAAACACCGGGTTACTCAGGCAGGCGGGGGTTTGGATCGACGAAGCGCGCACGCTGCTTCAATCCGGCGACTTGGAAGAGGCGGCCAAGCGCCTGGAGTTGGCGCGCGAGGCAAAGCCCGGTGACGCCACACTTCTCTTCCGCTTGGCGGGTTTGAACTTTGACCTACAACGCTACGATGTCGCACGCGAGTATGTACAGGCGGCCATCAGCATCAGTCCGGCAACCTGGCTTTATCACTATCTGTTGGGCTTGGTGGAGCGGAGCGCAAACCATTTGGCCGATGCGAGGGCAAGCCTGGAAGTCGCCGCGAAGCTGCAATCGACGGAGGCGCCTGTGTTCAATGCGCTCGGCGAGGTTTTGATGGAACAAGGCCAACGTCGAGCGGCAGTGGCGGCTTTCGAAAAAGCAGTGCAACTGGCGCCAGGCGAGGCAGCTTTCCGACAGAATCTGGACGCCGCGCGTAAGCCCTAAGCCCTAAGCAGTATCGACCTCAAGGCGTTGCAGCACGAATTCAAACAATGCTTCGTTGCGCGTGAGGAACGTCAAAACCTCGCGTCCATCGGCAACGTATGATTCCGGTTGGATCCATTCCAACTGAGACCAAAACATTCGCTCGATATCTGAATATAGCGGGTCGCCGAAACGGAGAAACCAATTTACGAAATCAAGGCGCCATTGCGGTTTCGGTGCGTTGCCGGCGTCAAAGGGATTGCGGGCGACAGACTCACCCAAGTCCACAAGCTCACCATCGAATGAATACCATTCATCAATTCGGCATGGTCTTTCCCGTGGATCTGGTAACGCAGCCCCTGCGAAGGGTGCTGAGGAGAGGGCTATAAGCAACGCCAGATCGAAATTGCCACATAGCGGCGATTTGCGCTTCTGTCAGGTGGGCCTGTCCCTCGGCGCTCGGCAAGAATTGACCATTTCCGCTCTCCAAAAGTGACCCACACCAGGAACACGATTTGCCCGTGGGCAAGAAAAATGGCGGGCGGTATCATCCACGCCGAAGGCGTTCGGTTTGCCGTTCAAACGTCCGCGCCGCCGTCGCGTAAGCTGCTCAACTCGCTACATGCGCTGGTTCAGCCGATGAGCCAACCGGGAGTTGCCGCGCAGGCGGTTCGTCTGTGATTTGCCCGGCGGCAA
>JAYUSQ010000016.1:0-66694 GCA_043755595.1 Acidobacteriota bacterium
ATCCCCGACTGCTTGAAGCGGGAACCGACCACGGTTTTGCAACCGGCTTCCATGACGCCAGTGCCGACGAACAGATGCAATCGGCGGAACTTCGGATAATGGATAAACCGCATCAAGCCCTATTTCCGCGCCAGCGCCTGATCCTTCTGCAGCTTCGCCGCCTGCGCGCCAAGAGCCTGAATCTGCCGCAAATCTTCATCGGCCGCGCCGATGGTCTGTTGAATGCGCGCGAGATTCGGATCGTCGGTGCGGAGCGCCAGCGTGCGGAAAAGCTCCGTCGCTTCACGGAACCGCCGCAGCACATTGTTCAGGTAGGTATCGCGGCGGCGCGACAGATCGTCCATCTGAGCGGCCAGCTCATTCAATTTCGCCAGCTTCCGCGCGCTGTCCTCACCACGCTTGCGCAACTCCTGCGCGGACACCTCGGCTTGCGCCAGACGCTCTTCGCGGCCCCTTCCCTGCTCACCGTACGAATCCGCCAAGCGATTGGCCGTATCCAGACGCTGTTCAAGATCCTTCTGGCTCGCCGCCAACTGTTCCTTCTCCCGTGTCGCTTGCGTAAGCTTCGCCTCGAGTTCGGACAGATGCTCGCGCACTTCGCGCAAGGAAGACTCCAGGCCCGATAGCTTGGCGTTCTTCTCATCCAGCAGCCGGATCAACTCCTGCCGGGTGGCGGCGTCGCCCGGTTCTTTCACGGTAACGATCCTCTCGACCGTCTTCACCGCGGCTGCCGGTTCCGCCGCTCCACGCGGGCTCGGGACGACCGGCGCGGCGCTGACCACAGGACCCGGCTTCGACAAACGTTCGATCTCGGCACGCTGGGAGGCGGAGTCGATCTGCCATCGCCAATAGACGAAGCCCGCCGAAGCCACAGCGGACAACAACGCAGCCAGCATAGCCTTCATTGAGAACCGCCCCCTGCCGGAAGGAAACGCGTGCGGTGACGCACGGCTGCGCCTTCGGCGGCTAGTTCAATTTCCCACTGCCGCCCCTTCACGCGTTTAAACTCAAGCTCAGCGCTGGAGTGGCCCGATACGCGCTCGACCATGTGCGAAAGGGCGACCGGAATCTCAGCCAGAGTGCGAGCGAATTCGGCCGATCCGCCGGTGGCATTCGCCAGTTCCAGCAAGCCGGTCTGGTAAGCCTCGTTCAACCGGTCATTCTCGTAGTTGAGCTGCACTATGAAAAGCGGCGTCTGCGTGCGAGCCACCTTGGCATGCAGCTGCTGCATGCGAACCTTGATCAGCGCCTCGGGAAACCGCCGGCTCATATCGCCTGAGTCGCTTGAGTTAACCACAGGGTTCGCAAAGTCCTCACGATAATTCGTCGCCAGGCTATCGCTGACATACAGCAGCGCCACGCGGACCTTGGATTTGGCCAGCATCGCATCGCCCACGGCCAACGCGGTTTCGACGCTATCGAGCAGACCCGCACGTCCGCTGATCGTCAATTCCTGAATCTTACTCTGCACCGCCGCGCGATCCGCCGTGGGATCCAGCAACACTCGCAAGCCGTCTTGCGCGCGCATCAGCGAGACCAAGGCATTCGGCGGCAACTGTCCCAGCCGCTCCTGCAAAGCCTCCCGAGCCGGATCGACACGCGATAAGTCGCCGGAGAGATCGAGAACCAACAGAATCACCAGATCGTCACCCGGTCCCAACAGCCGGGCAATTTTCACGGGCTCACCATTGAGCTTGGCGCTTACCACTGGTGCGGCGGCGCCTTCCATCCAGAACGGCACGCGCAGGACCGCCCGATCGGTTCGTACCGGCGGCGGCGCCGCCCAACCGGCGGCAGCGGCGACAGCCAGGAGTAAAAAGCGGCGTCTCAAAAGCTGAACCTCAATCCCAATTGAAGCACCCGGCCGCCCCGTGACCCAATAATTCTGCCCGCGTTCACGTTTGGCGCGCTCGCCGGCCCGATCATCGGGTCGGGATCGGTCCAATTCGCGTGATTAATAAAGTTCAGCCCGACCGCACTCAACTCCATGCTTTGTTCAGGCGACAGCGCAATGCGCTTGGTAATCGATAAATCGTGATTTTGATTGCCAGGGTTGCGAAGCGACGGGTGAGTCCGCGATGCGTTGCCCACCGTGAAATCGAGCGGCTGCGAAAAAGCGGCTGGATTGAACCATTGCTCCGGACCGGGATTGGAAACATGCGGGTCCACGCCTGGCGCAACGTTCACATTCAGGACGTCCAGCACGCCCCCGGTATTATTGAACTGCGGCCGAAGCGCCGCCGGCTCTCCGCTGGCCACGGTCGTGACGCCGCTGATCGACCAGCCTTCCACCAGATACCTTCTCCAATCCGTCACCGTCAGCAAACTCTTGTTGGCCCCGAAAGGCAGTTCATACATGACGGAAAACGAAAGCCGGTGCGGAGTGCTGCCCGCCGTGAGCGACCATTCGTTCTCCCGGTTGTAGTAGTCCTGCACGCCGTAGGGCCCCGAGTAATTATCCATCTGCTTGGAGAATTCGTAGTAGGCCGACAGCGCCAAACCACCCGACGATCGCTTCTCTAATCGCAGATAGCCGGCGTCGCGTTGATACCGGCCTTCGGGCCAGGAGCTATAGACGTCGAAGCGTTGATACTGCGGATAGGGGCGCAGCGAGCGGTTGAAGGTTTCGTCGTTCAACCGATCGCGATACTCAAGCGCCGACAGTGGAATCGCGTTTGGGTTCGAGCCCGCATTACTCAGCAACAGGTTGTGCCCGCCCGACTGCGCCGCGCCCAGCGTCACGATAATTGAGCCTGGCAACTCACGCTCCAGCGCCAGTGAAAACGATTGATAGGTCGGCTGCCGGCCTTCGGGCTCGATCAGGTCGGCGGTGGTGTTGTTGGCTGCTTCCGGCCGTATATCGGGAAACGTACGGCATGGCGGAAAGCCATCGGAGAGACGGAGCGCCGGAGCCAGTTGGGGATTAGCGGATACCCAAGTCGGGTTGCCGTTGAAGGCCTGCGTGCCCCATTGACCGAGGTAGATCGGTATGGGCGAATAGGAACGCGCATAGCCGCCGCGCAACACCGTCTTGGTTCCGCCGGCAATGTTCCACGCCAGGCTTGCGCTTGGCTCCAGCTTGGCGGTGAAGGGCTGGAAAGACCGCCCGCGGCCATTCATTGCCGCCACGATCAGCGCGCCGCCGCGGAGATTCACCGGGTTGACGGAGGCGAGGTCCACCGTTGACTGCCGGTCATACTTCTCCACTCTGGGCGTGTTGGTGTCGAGGTTGAGTCCCAGGCTGAGCGTGAGCCCCTTGCGTAATTCCCATTGGTCGCGCAGCGCCGCATAATAGGCCCGCTTCCGAAAATAGGAAGGCGCGGTCACCACGCTGCGTTCGGCCAGATCGGAGAGCCCCAGCAGAAATGTGGCAAACCCATGGCCGGTATTGACGATGCCCGGCAGGCTGGTCAGTCCCGGCGAGAAACGGATGTTTCCGCTGGGATACTTGGGCCAAAACGAATTCACTTGCTCGGCGGTAACGCGGCCTACGACGCGCAAGCGATGCTCGCCTCGGCGCGTCGAGAAGCCGTCGGTCAACACCCAGGTATTCCGCGCATTGCGCGAGAGCGGATACGCACGGCCCATGGAAAGGTACGGCGCAAATTGCAGGCTGGGAAATGACTCGCCACGCGCATCGAGCTCCGGCTTGTTGTCTATGTGGTCCGTGGAGGCGTCCAGCGTGATCGTGTTCAAGCTCCGGGCCGACATCGTGAAAACGTGTTCGAGCGTCGCGCGGCGCGACTGGCGGTCCCGGCTCACGCCGCCCGGATTGGCAATGTTCGTAAACAATGCCGGAGAGCCGTCGAAGCCATTCGAATAGTTCAGCCCGAGTCCCAGCCTGTGCCGCTCGCGCAGCGAGTGATCGACGCGCCCAATCAACCCGTCCGCGCGGCTCAACTCCGGCGACACGACGAAATAGTTGTTGCGGAAGAACGGTCCGGCATCCGAATTGGGGGCCGGGTAGAGTGCGAGCGCGCTGCTCGCCCGGTCGTCCAACCGTGAGGCGGGAATCCGATTCCCGGCAAACGGCACTCGCTGGTACTGAAGGTTTTCGAAACTCACCGGCTGCGCTGCGTTGTAGTTCGGATTAGGGCTCGTGGACCCAGGATCGTAAACCGCCAGCGGAGCGCCAGCCGAATCTACCGTAGAGGACCAGTCCCCGCTGCGCTCGGGCAACGTGGGGATGGTGCGTAGAAACGTCCGCGCCACTTTTTCGCGAACGCCCTCGAACGTAACGCTAAAGAATGTGCCGCGCCCGCCACGATAAAGTTTCGGGATCGTGACCGGCCCGCTCAGATTGAAGCCGTATTGATTACGCTGCAGCAGTCCCTTGGATCCGCCCCGTTGGACGATTTCGTGCGGCACCGCATCCAGAAAATTGTTGCGGAGATTCTCAAACAACCGTCCGTGCCATTTGGAGCCAGCCTGCCCGCTGGTCTTGCCCTGGGCGGTGGAATCGGCACGGAGGCCCAGCGCGCGAGTTTGCACACGGAACTCCTCGGTCGCCTTTTGCAACTCGGTAACTTGCGGCGGCTGCTGCCGGGTTGGCTGTTGTCCGGAGACGGCGGCGGCGGCGACGGCCAATACCGCTAAAGTTCTCCGAGCGCGAGCCATACTTTCATCTTAACGGGCGGCAATCCGCGCGCGCTGAACTATCCGGGTTGTGAGCGAGTGCTATTGATTCGCGCGCCAGATGGCATCGCGGATACGCAAATACGATTCCGGGTTGACGCCATCGCGCGGCTCGGCGCACCAGTCGTCCTTCTTAGCCGCCGCACCCAGCTTGCGTGCCAGCAACATATCCTGCCCGGCGTTGCGCATGATCTTAGTCAGCACGCTCAAAGGATCGGCCATGACGCCTGCCGTCGGAGTCTCACCGCACAACGTCTGCGCCAGCAAAGCAAACGGCGCCGCCCCGGAATTGCCACCCGTCTTGCGCGCCACCGTTGGCAGAGCTTGCGCCGGCACCGTACCTGGCTGCACGCGTAACTCCAGCGGCGAAATCACAAAGTCCTGGCCCACATTGAGCTGCGCCTCGACCCGAATACGCCGTACCGGAGTCGGTCCCGGCGTCCAGAGATCCAGCCAGTAAACGCCCACTCCATGATCGTTGAACTTACCCGATTCGCTCAAACCCTTGACGGCTTCGAGACGATCGTTGTCGCTCACGCGATAAAGCACCGGCCGCAGCACACGATCCGGATTCGATGCGATGTAGAGCATGAAATTCACGCCCGGCGGACCCTTCACCACCAAATGGAATGAGGTATAGCCGTTGCGAACGATCGCGGGCGAAATGATCTCGCGCGGGGCGCCTGCGGCATCGGAGGCGACAATCCCGCCGTCTGAACCCACGCGGCGGAATTCAGAAAGAAAACGGGCTTCCAGTGTCTGCGCCGCCAGCGCGCCCGAAAAGGCGGCTGTCAACCACAGCAATGGAAGCCCGGCTTGCATGCGTTTAGGCGAGGTCGAACTTATCGGGATGCAGCAGCGGATCGCTCTTCACGATGACCGCGCGCCCGAGTAGATCTTCGAGTTCCTGCAGATAGGTCTCGGCCGACGTTTTGATGGTCTTGGCCACTTCGGGATTAACGCGCAACATCACGTTGTTGCCCTCCAGACCCGGGCGGATCTTGAGCGCCTCGGTCAGGATTTCGCTCATCACCGTCTGCACGCTCTTCACATAGCCCGCGCCTTCGCAGGTGGGGCATGGCGAACACAACGCACGTTCCAGACTCTGCTTCACGCGGCGGCGCGTGATCGCGACCAGACCGAAATCGTTGAACTGGAGGATCTTGTACGGCGCGCGGTCCTGAGCCATCGCTTCTTCGAGCGCCTGCATCACCTTCTGGCGATTCTTGCGCTCTTCCATATCGATGAAGTCGACCACGATGATGCCGCCCAGATCGCGCAGGCGAATCTGGCGTACGATTTCCTTGACCGCTTCGACGTTGGTCTTGACGATCGTATCTTCCAGGCGGTTCGACTTGCCGACGAACTTACCCGTGTTGATGTCGATCGCCACCAGCGCTTCGGTCTGATTGATGACGATATAACCGCCCGACTTGAGCCACACCTTCGGGCGCAACGCCTTTTCCAGTTCGCTGGTGATGTTGAACGTGTCGAAGATCGGAGCCTCGCGCGAGTACATTTTGACGCGCGAAACCAAGGCCGGCTGGAAGAGCTCCAGGAACCCGACCATCATTTCGTACATCTCTTCGCTGTCGGTCCAGATGGCCTTGTACTGATCGTTCACCTGATCGCGCAGCGTGCGCGTGACCAATTCCAAATCGGAGTGCAGCAGGCACGGAGCGCGGCGCTTCTCAGCCTTCTTCCGGATGTCCAGCCACTGGTTGTACAGGTTGCTCATGTCCGAAGCGATGTCGGCTTCGGGCTTGCCTTCGCCGGCGGTGCGGACGATGAAGCCGCCCACCATGCCCTGGCTGTTCGACTGCACGATGCGCTTCAGGCGATGGCGTTCTTCATCATCGCCGAGCTTGCGAGAAACGCCATGATGATCGGCCGTTGGCATGAACACTACATAGCGGCCAGGCATCGCCACGTGCGAAGTGATGCGGGCGCCTTTGGTGCCCAACGGTTCCTTGTAAATCTGAACGATGATTTCCTGGCCCTCTTTGAGAAGGTCGCTAATCGACGGCACAACGGGGCGTTCGCGCTCGCGCGGCCGATCGATGCGTTCACGTTCGGGGCGGGCGGTTGCGGACGCCGTGGCCTGTGCTTCGGCAGGCGCTGGACCGGTGACGGTGCGATTGTCGGCGCGCGGCACGCTTTCGTATCGCTCGCCGCCTCCGCTACGTGTCCGGTCACGGTCGCCGCCGCCGCCGCTGCTACGCTCACCATTCCGTCCACCGCGCCGGCGGCCCCGGTCTCGCCGCTGTACGAAACGCGCCGTGGTTTGTTCTTCGCGAACGCCGGCCTCGGAGGCCACGGGCGCGCTTGGCTCTTCGCCGGAAGCCAGTGCGGCTTCGGCTGCTTCCTGCAAGGCGTCGACCTCGTCTTCGGCGGAGGCTTGGTCTTCGCCCTCCTCCTCCTCGTCTTCATCGTCATCGTCGCTCTCGCCGCCTTCGGAATCGGCTGCGGCTTCGACCGCTGCAATTGCGCGCTCGTGCGACTCGACGTGTTCCGCCACCAACTCGCGGACTTCGGCTTCTTCCTCGTCCGGGTCATCGACCGGAACGTCTTCGACTACCGGCGGCGCGACAGGGGCCGGTGCTGGTTGCGCCACGACAACCGGGGCGGGCGCAGGAGGCGCTACAACGGCGGCGGGGACAATCGGTTCCGGCCGCGGCGGGGCCGAACGATATTTGGCGATCGACTCGCCGGGCAAAACGAAGGGTTCCGGCTCGTCGGCCGCGACCCGGGCATACCGCAGATCGACCGGAACAACGGGGGATACCGGGAGTGCGGCGCGTCTTTCTTCGACCGGAGGAGCCAGGGCGGGGCTCGACTCATCGGCGGCCACCGCGGACTCAGGCGTCTCGTCATCGCCTTCCGTTGCGTCGTCCTGCTCACCCGGGGCGGCGAATTTCGAATCCGGCATTCCGGCTGCAGCCGGACCTCTGCCGCCACGGCGTCGGCGTCGGCGGCCTCTGCCACGGCGATCTCCACCACGATCCTGGCCGGGTTGAGCGCCGGCAGCTTCTTCGGTTCCCGCTGCGACCGGAGCGCCTTCCTCAACTGAAACCGGCGCGGCCTCGGCAATAGGAGTAAAAGCCACGACGGCTTCGACCGGAGCCACTGGCGCCACGGGAAGCATGGCCTGCCGTGCCGGAGGCCGGTCACCACGATCTGTGTTACCGCCGCGATTGCCGCCGCGGTCTCGATCGCGATCGCCTCGCCGTCCACCGCCTCCGCGCTGCTCGCCCTTAGGCTGCTGTTGCTGTTGCTGCTGCTCGGTGCGAGGCGGCTCTTCGCCGGCGGTCACGCGTTCGTAATCTTCACCCGTCTGCTCAAGGAAGTCCGAAACGTATAGAAATGCGTCTCGCTCCAGGCCCAGGTCCACAAAGGCGGACTGCATGCCAGGCAGGACGCGAGTAACGCGGCCCTTATGAATGCTGCCTACCAGCGAGTATTCATTGGATCGCTGGAAAAATATTTCTACCAGTTGGTCGTCCTCGAGGAGGGCGACTTTGGTCTCGTGGCGATTGGAAGAAATCACCAACTCTTTCGTCATCTGCTATCTCCGCTTCTGAAGCGGCGGGGCGACGAGGAGAGATCGATAAAAGGCGTACAAATCCTGGCGCAAGCGCGCCCGGTGGTTCACCGGGGCTGCCGCAGGACTCGACGAATTCCGCCGTGCTGGCGGCGGTTGGCAACGCGCAAAACATAATCGGACGCGCTCCGCTGACGCTTTCGCGCCAATCTGGATATCGGGAAGTGGTCATCAGCGAGACCGTTACCTTCCTCCTCCAGTTTTTCCTTTTCTCGGTCTATTTCACCGCCAGGCCCGCAAACAGCGGCCAACACCGAATATGGCGGCGGGCTCCTCAACAATCGAGCCGCTTCTATCTCTAGTTTCTAAAATCTCAACCGCAAGCGAATCGCGCTACGTGGGCGCATCCGGTTCAACTGATAAACCGCCGAAGCCGGACGTTATTCACCAGCCCCAGCAACATGAAAGTCGTCAGAGTACTCGACCCACCAGCGCTCATAAACGGCAAGGGGATACCTGTCACTGGCATCATCCCAGCCACCATCCCTACGTTCACAAGCAGGTGAAACAAGAACAAAGCCGCCACGCCCATGCATATATACATCCCGGCCCGGTCAGGCGCGGACTGTGCATTCTGCACGATCTGCAGCAGCAGTAACATATATAATCCTAGCGCGAAAATCACTCCCATGTATCCCTGCTCTTCACTGTAGGTCGCAAAAATGAAATCGGCATGCGAAACCGGCAGGAATTGCAGACGCGTCTGGCTGCCGTGCGTGACCCCTCTTCCCCACATCTGGCCGGACCCGATCGCAATCTGCGATTGGATCACTTGATAGGCGGATCCTTTGCGGTAGGACTCGGGATCGAAAAACGCTAACACCCGTTTCTTTTGGAAATCCTTGATCAAAAACTGATACGAGACGAGCGGAGCCACTACGACGATCAAGGCAAGCACCGCTACGTGGCGCCGTCGCAATCCGGCCAGAAAGATCCCGACGGCGGCGATCGGAATATAGGTCAGAGCGGTGCCGAGATCAGGCTGCCGGTAGACCAGAGCGGCGGGCACGGCCACCAGCCCGCCGAGCTTTAGAATGTCCACCGCTTCCAGGCTAGGGCGCCGCAAACCGGTGAGACAACGGGCCACCAGGAGCACGATCACCAGTTTGGCGAACTCCGATACCTGAAACGAAAAGCCAAAAATTTGAATCCACCGGCGGGCGCCGCCCAGCTTCGCTCCCAGGGCCGTCACCACCAGCAGCATCAGCACGGTGACAACGTACAGCCAGGGAACCTGACCGAGCAGCGTGTGGTAGTCCACCGTACAGACCAGCCACATGAGCAACAAGCCGATGACGATGTACATGATCTGGCGCCACCAGACATTCAGGAATTTGGTTTCCTGGGTGGCGCTGTAGATCTGCAGCACGCCCAGCCCGCACAGCGCCAGCGCAATCAGCATCATGAGCCAGTCCAGGTCGCGCAGCCACCGAAGATCGGTAATTCTCATGGCCGATCTTCGTCTTCCCGCCCGTTGAACTGCAGCGCGAGGTATGGTTCGTCTTTGCCCGGCGAGCCATGTTTCTTCTTGTCGAAGTACGCCTTGATCACGTCGCGCGCAATCGGAGCGGCGCGGTCTCCGTGCAAGCCGCCTTCATAAAGCGCCACGACCACGATTTCGGGATGCTCGCGCGGGGCCAGTCCGACAAACCAGGCGTTGTCGGTGAACTCCTGCAGGTCGGCGCCGCGCCGGATGGCTTCTCGACGTGCTTGCGCCAATTTGTTTGAAACAATTTGCGCGGTGCCGGTTTTTCCGCATACTTCCACCTCGGCCAACCTTGCGTTGGGCGCGGTGCCGCCCGGCACATTCACCACCGCCGACATACCGTTCAGCACGCGCGCCACATTGGCGGGGTCGAGTTTTACGCGCCGCGGTTCCTTGCGCGCGGCCCGTGCCTCTCCGGCCACCTGGCGGAACACATGCGGTTGATGCCATTCGCCTCCCAGCGCCATGCCGCCGATTGCATGCGCCAGTTGCAAAGGCGTAACGGTGAGAGCGCCCTGGCCGATCGCGACTGAAATGGTTTCGCCCGCAAACCAGCGTTTGCGCGTGGTGCGGATTTTCCAGCGCGTCGAGGGAACCAGTCCTTCGGCTTCCGACGGCAGGTCGATCCCCGTGCGGCGCCCAAGACCGGAGGCGGAGGCATATTCGGCGATTCGATCCACCTTGAGACGGTCGCCCAACTCATAGAAGAACACGTCGCAGCTTGCCTGGATGGCGCGCGTGAAACCGACTTCTCCATGGGTCGAATGGCACTTGCGGAAGGAGCCATAGTAAGTGCCGCCACCGCGGCAAAAGGCTTGAGACTCTTCGGTGATGACGCCGGTTTCCAGGCCTGCCAGCGCCATGATCGGCTTGAACGTGGAGCCTGGCGGGAGCGCCGCTTGGATCGCCCGATTATAGAGTGGATTCCCGGGATCGGCCAGAATCTCGTTCCAGTCTTTGCGCCGGATGCGGCCCGCGAACTTGTTGGGATCAAACGATGGCCCGGACACCATCGCAAGCACTTCACCGGTCCGAGGATCGAGGGCCACCACTGCGCCCCGCCGATCGCGCAACGCCAATTCGGCCACCGCCTGCAAGTCGAGATCGATCGTCAGTTGGATGCTCTTGCCGGCCCCAGGCTCTTTCTTGTCAACCAACTCGCGTTCGTTCCCGAGATGGTCTACGACCACGCGCCGTTCGCCATCCGAGCCCATCAGCAGATCGTTGTACTGCCGCTCCAGGCCCGCCTTGCCGATGATGTCGCCCTGCTTGTAACGGGCAAACTCGGCTGTGTCGAGTTCGTACTCGCTGACCTCGCCGGTGTAGCCGAGTATGTGCGCGCTGAACGAATTTTGCGGATAGACGCGGCGATGGTCCTGTGCGATCTCAAGCGCCGGCATCAGATCCCGGCCGCGATGAGCTTCCACAAAAGCTAATTCCGCTTGCGTCAACTGCTCCTTGATTGGAATCGGCGCGCTGCTGCCGGAGCGTGCTTTCTCAAAGCGCCGGAGCCGTTCGGTTACCTCGTCGAAATCCAGATTGAGGGCGGTGCAGACGGTCCTGATTTGCTCGGGGTCCAGATTCTCGCGGCCCAGCAACATCAGGCTGAAGCTGGAGCTGTTGTCGACAATCACGCGTCCATCGCGATCGAGAATTTTGCCGCGCGGAGCCAGCAGCGGATAGGAGCGAATGCGATTGCGCTCGGCCAGTTCGGCGAAATATTCGCCGCGCCGAATCTGCAAATTCCAATAACCCAGGGCGAGATAGAGGACCGCAACCACGCAGAAATACTGGAAGAAGAGCACACGCCCAGCGGCAAAAGTGGCGTCGTCGCGCAGGACCTGGAATGCTTCCGATTCCTTGTCGCGCTCGCGGTCCGGCGCCGGAGGATTGTAAGCCATTGAAATCTCAGTCTAAAGCTTATCGAGAGCCGCAAACAGAGGCACAGCCACCAGCGCGTTGAGCACCGACAGCACCACCGTTTGCACCGGGTCCATCGCCAGCTTCTGCGATAGCAGCGCGCTGGCGAGCGCCCAATAGAGGAACTGGTGAAAGAAGTAGAAGACGAAGCCCGCCATGAAGCGGATCACCAGATTGTCCACGTCCACGCGTTGGCTTAGACTGCCGGCGAGATACCCGACCAAACTTTTGGCGATTCCAAACATGCCGATCGGGTTGTGCGAAAAGGCGTCCTGCAACAGGCCAATCGCGCAACCGGCCAGCAGGCCCGAAATCGGCTCGCGGCGCGTCAGTGCAAAAAACACCGTGACCAACAGCGGCGCTTCCAGAAACGAAAGATAGCCGAGAAACATCGGCGAGTACACCTGAAAGAAGATCGCGAGGATCGGAATCGGGATCCACAACAGGCTGCGAAAACGCCAAATGCGCGGGCTGCGGCGCGCCCCCATGATCTGGTCCGAGAAATCTGTCATGGCTTTGGCTGCTTGGGCGCGGGCGGCGGCGGCACGGCGGAGAAGTCGGGAGCGGTTCCGGCCCCAAGCCTTTGGCCGCGGCTTTTGCCAATCTGGTCGTACTTGTTCAAAATCCGATCGGCGTCGATCGGCAACTGCCTGCCTCCGCCGGCCGCCGATTGCGCGGTGTCAGGCGACAGTGGCGGAGCGATACGCGAAGTAGGTTCGGCGGGACCGCCTTCCGCTCCGGCGGCGGGAACGGCAACGCCGGGCGGCACGCTTTGATGCACGCCTTCGAGCAGAATCAGGACATTCTCCAGGCCTCGCTGCAGACCGGTGGGATCGATGAATATCTCTTTGAACAACCCGCGTCCGCGCCGTGACACCTTGACCTTGCCGACGGGCAATCCCTTCGGAAAAATCCAGTCGTCGCCGGAGGTGTAGAACATTTCGTCGAGGTCCACCTTGTCGTCGTTCTGCACATAGTCCACCAGCACCGAAGCGTGGCCTTGTCCCTTGGCGATCCCCATCACGCGGCCCTTTTCAGAGATGACGCCCGCGGCAAAATTCATGTCGGTGAGCAGCACCAACTGCGACCCCGACGGTTGAGCGGACGTGATCCGGCCTGCGATTCCGTCGGGAGTGATCACGGCCATCCCTTTCATCACGCCGTTGTTACGCCCGCGGTCGAGAAACAGGACGCGTGAACCGGGAGCGGTGCTGCTTCCGACGACGCGCGCCGCCAGCAGACGATGCGGACTGGTAGCCTGAAACATCGCAAGCGCGCGGCCCCGGTCCGCAGTGGACAATTGATTCTTGAGGAACTGGTTTTCCAGCTTCAGCCTGTCGAGATCGACCTGCAGCCGGGCGTTGTCGGACTGGGCGCTGGTCAGGTTGGCGAACCGCTCCACCGCGCCAATCGTGTAGTAGCGGGTAAACCCCAACAATCGCGCGACCGGCATGAAGCCGGTCACGGCCCACACGCGCATCGGCGTCAATTCCTGTTGGCGCTTCACCTGGTAGGCCAACAAGAGCAGTTGCGCGCCAAGGACCAGAACGAGAGCCGTGACGTTGCGATAGCGGCTGATGACGTTGTCCATGAGGCGCGCCGATCGGTGGACTATTCGATGCGAATTCTCCGCAGCAGCTTGAAGTCTGTGAGCATTTTGCCGGTGCCGAGGACCACGCTGGCCAGCGGCTCCTCAGCGATCGAGACGGGCAGGCCGGTATCCTCGCGGATCCGCTTGTCCAGATTTTTCAGCAACGCGCCGCCGCCGGTCAGGACAATACCGCGGTCGCTAATATCGGCGCTCAACTCAGGCGGTGTGCGCTCCAACGCGACCCGCACGGCGTTGAGAATCGTCGCAACACACTCGGCAATCGCCTCGCGAATTTCGCTGTCGTCGACTGTGATCGTTTTGGGCACGCCTTCAATCAGATTACGGCCCTTGATCTCCATCGTCAGCGGCTTGTCGAGCGGGTACGCCGAGCCAATCTGCATCTTGATCTGTTCAGCCGTCCGTTCGCCCACCAGTAAGTTATAGCGGCGCTTCAGGTACTGGATGATGGCTTCGTCCATCTCGTTCCCGGCCACTCGGACCGAGCGCGAATAGACGATGCCCGACAGCGAAATCACCGCGACGTCGGTGGTGCCGCCGCCGATGTCCACCACCATGTTGCCCGACGGTTCCGTGATGGGGAGCCCGGCGCCGATCGCGGCCACCATGGCCTGTTCCACCAGAAACACTTCGCTCGCTTTGGCGCGCAGGGCAGAATCCGTTACGGCCCGTTTTTCCACTTGCGTGATCTCGCTCGGCACGCCGATCACGATCCGCGGATGCACCAGCATCTTCCGGCCATGGGCCTTGTGGATGAAGTGGTTGAGCATCTTCTCGGTGACTTTGAAGTCGGCGATCACGCCGTCGCGCATGGGCCGGATCGCCACGATATTTCCGGGCGTGCGGCCAAGCATCTCTTTGGCCTCTTTCCCGACCGCTTCCACGTCGCCGTTGGTCTTATTAATGGCGACGATAGAAGGTTCGTTGACGACAATGCCACGCCCGCGAGCGTAGACCAGGGTGTTGGCGGTGCCAAGATCGATGGCGAGATCGGAGGAAAACAGACTGAAAATGGACCGGAGATTCATCGGTGACCGTATACCAGGGCAAGAGAGTTCGACAGACCAAACATATGGTGAACGCTAACAGGCAAACCTGTTCCTCAGCGATCTGTCTGTGGAGGGCCAGAGCAGTCCCCCATTAAGGTAGCACAGGGCAGGGGGTGGCGCCAGTCCTGGGGGCGAGATCGAATTTGAAATAGGAAATCGGCTCGGCTGGCGCGCCCTTGTCGATTTGTTGGATGGCGGCCTCGAAGCTCGCTTTGTTGAGGGCGGCTTTGGCTCCGATCTCGGCCAGCAGGGTGCGGCGGATGCGGACGGTTTCGACGAGAGGCGAAGGGTCGGCGTCAGCGCCATGGCCATCGCCATTCTCGAAGTTGGTGCGCGCGGCGCGTTCGTTCTGCAGAGCTTTCAACTCTTTGAGCGATCGTTGAAAGGCGCGCTCGTGGCGTGATGTGTAGATGGCGAGCGTCTTCAGGGCCGTGCGCGTCTCGGGGTTCATGAATGGGTCCGGCACGGAGGCGAGGAGATTGGCTTCGTTCATTCGGCAGCGGCGAAGGTTCCAGTGCGAGTGGAGAATCGTTTCAAACAAAAGCAGTTCGAGTTCTCCGGCGGGCATCAGTTCGGCTGAGAGCGCGCCTTGCAGGGAGGCGAAGATGGCGGCTTCTTCGGTGTCGGCGATATGGAGTTGGCGCGAGCAGAGTCCGTGGGTGCGGGCGTTCTGCGAGGCACGGGCTCTGCCTTCTTCGGTGGCGGGGCCGGTGGAGAGGAGTGAGTTGGCACGGTTGGCCTGGATTTGGGCGGGGGACGAGGCGGTGGTGGACGGATTCATGAGATGGCGCGGCTCCTTTTACTACCGCGGCGATTGCATCGTAGCTGACGCTGGGCGGGGTTGAGGCGGGGATTGGGAGTAAGTCCCAGCGAATGAGGGCGAAAATAATTTTTGAGGGGCGTGAAGGGGTGGACGCGTTGAGTAAGTTCGGAGATAGAATGGGTAGGCTTGTCGACCAAC
This sequence comes from Acidobacteriota bacterium, assembly GCA_043755595.1. GTDB lineage: Bacteria > Acidobacteriota > Terriglobia > Bryobacterales > Bryobacteraceae > VFZP01. The sequence goes on from JAYUSQ010000016.1 coordinate 15,262, forward strand.
CATTCGGGTAAGAGTCTCGCGGGCGCCGTTTTCCAGGGTCAAACTCTGGTGGGGGCGAAGTTCCGCAATGCCAAGCTGCGAGGGGCTGATTTCTCGGGGTGCGACCTCCGCTCTGCGGATTTTCGGGGGGCGGATTTGCGCGAGGCGAAGTTCGACAAGGCGCGGATGGGCCGCTCGTGGTGGGCCGGTGCGATGGTGGCGATGGTTTCCTTGCTGGTGTCGGCGGCCCTGTCCTTTTTCGCTTCCGCGTTTTTTAGCGTGTTCGGTGCACTCTCCATTGACAGCGCGAGGGGGCCCGAGGAAAAGGCAGCATACCGGGCGGGAGCCGCTAGTGCAATCGCTGCGTTAGCGGCGATTGCACTATACGGCTACCGAAGGAAAGCGCTGATTGCAGTCGCTGTCGGAGTTGCATTCGCATTCGCATTCGCATTCGCGATCTCTGGCGCAGTCACAGTCGTGGTCGCGGTCTCAGTGGTAGGCGCAGCCATAGTCGCAGTCGCAGTCGCAGGAGCAGGCGCATTTGCAGTCGCAGTCGGCGGCGCAGTCGCAGTCGCAAGCGCAGTCGCAGTCGCAAGCGCAATCACCGGCGCTGTCGCAGTCGAAGGCGCTGTCGCAGCCGCAGTCGCGGTCGCGGCTTTCCAGCTCTACGTCATTTGGCGGGTCCGGAAGAGAGACGAGCGGTTTGCGTTGGTCACGGATGCGGGGGTACTCCTTGGCGCCCTATTCGGGACACGCTTCGATGGCGCGGATCTGACAGACGCAGACCTCGGCGGCGCGCAACTCAGGGGTGTACACTTCGGCAAGGCCAACCTGACGCGTGTCAACTGGCGGGGGGCCGGGGGCCTGATTGAGTCCGTACATCCAGGGTCAATCCTGGACCAGCCCGCTGTCCGCGAATTGGTCACGACCGGCGAGGGCCGCGGCCGGAGCTTCCTGCGGCTGGATCTTCATGGCGCCAATGTGGCCCATGCCGACCTGAGCGGCGCGAATCTCAAGGAGACCAACTGCGCCGGCGCCAACTTTGCGGGCGCAGACCTGACGGGCGCTTGCATTGAAAGCTGGAACATCGACGCGGCCACCGTTCTGCAGGGTGTAACGTGCGGCGAAGTGTTCCTGGTGGACCGTCCTGACCGCAACACGCCTTACAGCAAGCGCCGCCCCGCCGATGCCAACCGTGACTTTGCGGCGGGGGAGTTCGAGGAGGTCTATCAGAAGATCCTCAATGAGATGGAGATCCTGCTGGAGAAGGGACTCTCTCCCCAGGCGATGCGGGAGGCCTTCGATGAACTACACGCCCAACATCCCGAAGCCGAAGTGCACAAGTTCGAGAACCGTGAGAACCATGTGGTGGTGGGCGTAGCTTATCCTTCGGGTACGGACGAGGGGAGCGTTGAGCGAACGTTACGCGGTAGTTGGGAAGCCAAGCTCATGATCGCGGCGGCGGAAAACAAGTTATTGGAATCCCACTATCGGGACATGAAAGAAGTCGCGCTGGCTGCGGCCGCATCGGCGCAGAGCGTGCAGATTGGAGATCAATTCGTGGAAGACAAACGCATCGGCGGAAACATCAACATCAATAACTCGCAAGTGGCAACACTCACCGGGGACGCAACCAACATTGTGCAATCGCTCCAGCAGTCAGGCACCGCTGGCGATGGCGTGGCCGAGTTGGCCAGCGTTCTCCAGCAACTGCTGGACAAGATCGGCGCCGCCAGCGACCTGGGCGCGATGGAGAAGCACCAGGCCAAGCAGGCGGTGGAGACTGTCGCCTTGGCGGCCCAGACGCCGCGAGAAGAACCCTCGCGCCAGTTTGCGGGCAAGGCGCTGGAGACGCTGACCGGGCTGCTTGGCAAGGTGCCGGATCTTACCAAGCTGGTCGAGGCTGCCACCAAGGCCTGGGAGATTGTGCAGAAGACTGTCGCCGGCTGAGTACGGCGGTGACAACAGAGCATTTTCTGGATTGCTGTAGACCGCAGGCTTGCGCCTGGCGGCTCAGAACCGAGCCCCGACGGTTACAATGAAAATGCTCTCGATCGCTGGAAGTGAGCAGTTACTCGGTCCCGTAGTTGATCTCAGTCCGTCGGATCGTACGCCCGGCAGCCAACAAAACCAGCGCAGTCACACCCATCACTCCTACTACCGCCATCGCTGCGGAGGCGGGCTCCGCCGGCGCGAGTAACATCTTCACGAGCGCGGGCGTGTCCTCATCGAAGTCAACCGGCGGCACCGGACACAGCGATTGGACATAGTAGAGCACGCTTAACTTTTGCAGCGCGGCGGGCAGAAAGCCGTTGATGCTCTCCCACACCAAAAGGAGAGCGGCCGGCACAATTGGATTGCGCACCAGCAGCCCCGCCGCCACAAAGACGCTGCCATATCCGATGCAAGCGAGTGAGGACGCCGCGAGATACCAGAACAAATGGGACGCGCCTGGACCAGCCCAGTACGCCTGCACTTCGGCCGGATTCTGATACCAAAGCACGCCGTAAAAACAGACCGCCGTGCCAACCCCGAAAATGACGACGGACGCCGCCACTCCCGCTAAATATTTACCCGCCAGCAGGGTCTCGCGGCGCGCCGGCCCGAGCAGCCAGTAGTGCAGTGTTTTGTCCAGCATCTCGCCGCGGAACAAATTCATGAAGATACCGAGACATCCAAAAAAGATCGCCAGACGCAGATAGAAGTATTGGAAAACCGTCGCCAGGACAGTGCGGTCGTCTTCGAAATCCGCGAGTTCCTGCGCGCGGATGTGAGTCAGCAGCCCGTTGGTGAAGTCCAGATCGATCCGGCGCTTGCCGTCGTAGTAAGAACGCCAGGCATGCACTCGTTTGTTGTCGTCATCCTCCCATTGCCCCTGACGAATGGGCTTGCCCAGCTTCTGGGTTACTTCCTCGAGAGTCTGTCCTTCGGTGACACGGTCCATCTGTTCACGCGTGATCGACGTTGCGGCCCAGCGTTGCCGCTTCCACGTTACGTCCAGCCCATGACCCACAAAGATGATCATCGGAAACAGCGCGAGCCCGTAGACCCAAAAAGCGCGCTTGGAGAAGAAGGCGCGGCTCAGCTCCAGACGCGCGATCAGCAGAGCTTGCCGCAGGCGAAAAGCGAAGTTCATGAGCGGCCTCCCTGACCGATCAAATACCCGTAGAGCGAATCGACATTGTCGTCGGCCGGCAGCACACTTTCGATTTCGTAGTCGTTCACGGCGATGCGGCCCAAGGTGTGAGCGAACTCTTCGCGGTTTCGAGTCAGCACCAACAACCCGGCGCGATCCTCATTGAGCCGCACCTCGGTGACATGCTTCTCCGCGAACAACAACGACGCCACGCGCGACGCGTCGCGGCAACGGATGAGGAACTGGCTGGGATGCTCGGAGATCTCATCGCGGACGTTTCGAACCTGGCCTTCGGCGACGATCATGCCGTTCGAGATCAGAATCACCCGATCGGAAATCACATCCACTTCCTGAAGAACATGGCTCGACAAAATGACATGCCGCTCTTGCGCGGCCCACTCACGAAACATGGCGATCGTCTCGGCGCGGACCAATGGATCGAGGCCGTTGAGCGGCTCGTCCAACACGACAACTTCCGGATCGTGCGCGATCGCCTGCGCGAGCCGGATGCGCTGCCGCATGCCCTTCGAATAGGCGGCGATTTTCCGTCCGGCTGCGTCGGCGAGACTGACGCGTTCGATCGCCTTCCACGCCCGCCGCTCGGCTTCGGCCCGTGCATGGCCCCAGAGCAGGAGACCGGTGAGCACGAAGTCGAATCCGGTGACCCCGCGCGGGGCAGCGTCGTACTGCGTGGCATACCCAAGCACGCGCATCAGCTTCTCCGGATCGCGCGGCGAAAGTCCCCGCACCGTGACCGAGCCGCGATCGGGAAGGATCAGCCCCGCCATGAGGTTCATCAGCGTCGTCTTGCCGGAGCCATTCGGACCTACCAATGCGGTAACGCCGGGCGGGATACGCAGCGAGACTTTGTTGACGCCAAGCACCTCGCCGTAGAACTTGCTGGCGTTGTGGAAGACCACTTCGGGGACGCTCATCATCGCACTACCTCCACCGGCCGCAGTTTGCGATTCAGCGCCCACATGAACCCCAGCATCATCACGGTGAGAGAGATTGCACTTGTACCGGCTTCCATTCCGCGCGGCATCGTCATGCCGAAGAACGCCCGCCAGACGTTGCTCATATTCACCGCTGGATTGAGATACATCCCCCACCGCTCGCGGAACACGGCGTCGATCACGCCGCCCGCGCCCGCCGTGACGAAGAACAGCGCGAGAATCAAAGCCCCTGCGATGATCCGCCACTTCACCCAAGCCGAGGCCGCCAAAGCCACCAGACTGACAAACAGTATCCAGATCATCTGGCCGCCCACGATACCGGCGCCAAGATACCAGTTCGCCGCCGCCCAATCCCATCCGGCCATGCTCGCCTGCATTAAAAACAACACCAGACCCGGAACCCAAGTCAGGAGCGAGAGCATTCCCACCAGCACGATCAGCCGCGCCACCACATAGTCGCGCCGCGTCAGCGGTCTGCTGAAGTAGAGCGGTAGCCCACCGTTGGCAAGGTCCGGCGCAATCAGACCCGGCCCGGTGAGCGCGGCCACGATAACGGCAAACGCCGCTTGGGCATTCATGAAAATCAAGAAGAAGTTTCCATCGATCAAAAGCAGTTTGGCGGCTTCACCCATGCCGAGCCCGCGCCACAGTTCCTGATGTCCAGCCAGATAGATGAATCCAGCGCCCAACAAAACGGGGAGCAGCGAGGCCATCAGCGCGATTACTACCAACCGCTCGCCAATCAACCGCCGCCAGGCAAACCGCGGGTAGGCGAGAAGACGCGTCCACGATCCGGTGAGCGGGCCATCGTAGCGTTGGTATCCGCGTTTATAAACGGCCATTGGCGAACTCTTCCTTGACCGGGGCAACGGGCGCCGCCTGCAAGTGGCCGACAGCCTTGAGGAAAATCTCCTCCAGCGAGTCGCGCCGATGACTGAGTTTCCGCACCGCCAGTTCATGCCGCGCGGCGATCTTCCACACTTCGCGCAACTCCACATCGGTCGGCAGCACGATACGCCAACGGCCTTCGCCCTCGCTCACCGCGTCGGCGCCGATGGCCCGCAATGACTCCGAGAATCCCGCGGCATTGCCCGTCACTTCCAGCTCAACGAAGCGCCGATTCTGATTCCGCTCCGCTTCCAGATCCGTCTGATGGACAATCCGGCCCGCTTTGAGAATCACCACTTCATCGCAAACCCGCTCGACATCGGTGAGTAAGTGGGAACACAGCAGAACGTTCATGCCGTGGTCCTGCTTCATCTCCCGAATCAATTGCAACATGCGCGCGCGCGCCGCTGGATCCAGTCCATTCGTCGGTTCATCCAGAATCACCAGTTCCGGCCCATGCACGATCGCCTGCGCCAGCTTCGCCATCTGTTTCATGCCCAATGAGTAAGTGCCCACGTTACGATAACGCGCCTCACCCAGGCCGACATGAAACAGCACCTCGTGCGCCTTTTCGAGCGCTGCCTCGGGCGGCAACCCGGAAACCTCGGCCATCAACCGGACAAAGGCAACCGCCGACATGTCGGCCATGAACGCATCGTTCTCCGGCATGTACCCGAGGCGCGCCCGCACTTGCCGCGGTTGTTTGTGGCAATCGAAACCCAGAATGCGCGCCGAGCCCGAATGCGGCTCGTGAAAGCCCAACAGGGTCTGAATCAGCGTGGATTTTCCCGCGCCATTCGGACCCAGCAGGCCGATCGCTTTACCCTGGCCAGACGCGCCGAGACGGCAGGAGATCCCGTCAAGGATCTCCCGCCGCCCCAGTCTTACTTTCAGGTTGTCGAGTTCAATCACCGGTTGCATTGTGTTGTTTCAAGTACTTCTTCAGGACCTTCGGACCGGCAGCGGGTGAACCTGCATCTCCCGCGCCAGCCGTCAGCATCATGTCAATCAGCAGACTCGTCAATCGGGTACGAGAGAAAGCCGCGATTCGTTCCGTCTCTCCGTTGAGGACGATCAACACCGGATCCCGGTTGCTCGCCAGATTGCGTAGCGCGGCCGGAGCGGCTGTGCCGGAAGCCGCCAGCAGAGACTCAAGAGCGCCCCGTGTATTCACCCACAGGAACCCTGAATTGTGCACCGAGGGCGTAGCCGGCTGCATCTCGCGGAAGCGGGCCGAGCGCACCAGAGGCGTGCCGGAAACCTTCGTAGCGATGGCGCGGGTGAGGATGGCACGATCGGGGCCAAAAACCATGTAGCCTCCATCGTAAGTCCAGTGCAGGGTCTGAGTCTTCGCCGCGTCGGTTACCGAGTTCCACATCCGCCCGCTGACGGTCTCCTTTGAGATGGTCAGCTTATGGGCAACCAGATCCGCTGGGTTCATCTTTGAGTTAGCCGCATCGACCATGCGCTGCGCCACACGGTCAAGCGCGGCCGGGCTATACACCTCAACCGCGCCGGTCCACCCCGGCATCGGCACCGCTACGGTTTCCATCGAGATGCTGAAATCCGTCCCGATCGCCGAAGCGATGTCAGCCGACAGGTTGATGCCCGTCATCTGCTCGAATTCACGCAGATGAGCCGTCACGCTAGGTTGTACGCGGCTGATGCCGGCGATTAATTCATCGAATGCCTGCCGCGGATTGCGTGTCGTTGCCGCGACGGCCAGGATCGAATTCGGCGATATATACTCGGGCGAACCAAACGCGCCAGGAGTCGCCAGCCACGAGGCCACACCCTGCCGCGCACCTTGGAAGTTCGCCGAGATTTCGTTGTCGTCGCGTCCACCTACGCCCCGTTGTTCCAGCACGAAGTATTTCACTTGCCCAAACCCAAGCGCGTCGATCAGGGAACGGCCGGCCGAGTTTGCCTGCGCCGCTAGAACCTGCGTTGTATCGACCGCCCAGATCCAACCAGCGCCGCGCGAGTAGCGCCGCGCGATCTCAGCGGCAAACGGGCTGCCCGCACCTTTGCCAAGCAGCGGTTGGAGCCGCGCGATATCGGCCGCCTTTTCCGAGATCAACAGCAAGGCGCCGTTTACCGTATAAGCGGCCCCGCCCGGAGCGCCGCCCACGATCTTGTCCATCGCATCCTTCAGCCCCGCCTCGCGGCCAGCCTTCGCTTCCGCCACGATCAGCGGAATGTAATTCTTGGCATTGGCCGAATCGGGAGACAGCATGAAGACGATCTCGTCGCCCAGGAGCGCCGAGGCAGCTTGCAGCCGCTTGAGGATCTCCTGCAGTTCTTTGTTCGACTCCCACCATTCCTTCAGCGTCGCGTTGTCGCGCGTTCGATTCTCGACTAACCGCAGCGATCGATCGATCGCGCCATCGGTGTTCGGGATCGCCACATAGACGACCGTGTTCGGAAGCATCCGCGCCAGCAATGTGGACTTAGTCCGCAGGCTGGGCGACATGATCGCCGAAATCTCTTTTTCCAGAGTGGCGAATTCGGCGAGCAGCGCGTAATACTTCTCGGCGTTTGGACTCCAGGAAACCGCATCGCGCACACCGCCCCCGGCGTATAATTCCGACGTGTAAACCTGTTGTCCCGGCTTCACAAGCTTGTCGGCCCCGCCGCCCTGTGCCACTTGCACGGCGCCTTCGACGACTGAAACCACAGAGCCGGCCACGCCTGTCGACACCGCGAAGACGGTGCCCTTGACCGACGATGTGGTATCGCGGGTCATCAATTGCAGCCGCCCGCGCCGCTGCTTGGCGGCCTGTACGATCGCGTCGCCGCGTTCCAAATGAATACGTTGGCCGGACCACGCGGCGCGAACCAGCAGTTGGGACCGTTCGTTCATCTCGACGGCGGAGCCATCGCGAAGGCGCAAGGTCGCTCGTGAGCCATTGGTCGTCCGCACGGCCTCACCCTCGTTAAGCGAGGCGCCGCGAGCCAACGCCCGTCCTGTCGAAAGCGCGATCAACTGCCCGTCCACGGCTTCCACCGTAGCGCGTGGGCCCGAAGCCGCCAGCGCCGAATCGATCCGTTCGCGTCCGGCATAGAGCCCAACGGCGGCAACGGCGGCGGCGGCGGCGATGCGCGAATATTGTCCCAGCCGTCCAGTCCATCGCGAAGCCGGCATGATCAGAAGTTTCGCCGGAGATTCGCCATTGGCGACGGCGAGCGCCCGGCGGCAGGCGGCGCAGCGGCCCAAGTGATCCTCAATCAGCAGCCGCCGCGATTCCAGTAGCGTCCCGGCCAGATATCCGGTAAATTCAGAGCGGAACTCGGCGCAAACCGGAGTCTCCAGGCGTTCACGCACGCGCTCCTTGGCGGCTTCCATCCCGGCAGCCGGCGCAGTTTCATTGTGGAGTTCATCCAGCAATTCGTCAAAGCGTTCGTTGTTCATCATTTGGCTGTATCTCCTTCTCTTACTGTTCCAGGCTCTCTTGTAGTGTCTGCCGGATGCGATGTAACCGTGTGCCTACTGTCACCCGCTCCATCCCCATCATGTCAGCCAGCTCAGAATTCGAAATGCCTTCGATGTACCGGAGCGAAAACAATTCGGCGTCGCGCGGCGGAAGCTGAGCGATAGCCCTCCGCAGCCGTTCTTTCAGGATCGGCGACGAAGTGGCGGGGGCGGTCATCCGCTCATCGATGGCGCTTTCAGACCTCGTCGCTCTCCGCCGGATAATATCGATCGACGCGTTGGTAGCCGCGCGCCGAAAATAGGCATCTGGCGCCCGTGCGGTCTCGCCTACATCGTCGCGATTCAACAAGCGCAGGAAGACGGTTTGCAGCACGTCCTCGGAGTCGGCCGGAGAGCCGGTCACCCGGAGAGCGGCGCGGTAGACCACGTCGGCATAGCGCTGGTAAAGTTCACCAAATTGAGATGGCACGGTAGTGTGAGGTACGTTCAAGACTAGGGCTACTGTTCCCATTTTCCGCTCCTGCCTGTCCTGACGCAGCAAGAGTGGCTAATATTCCCGCCAAGGCGAGAGAATCCCCCGGTTCGGAAAATCCTCAGAGCTTACCTTCCGAGCCGCTGGTCCATGCGAAAGGGTAAGGAGTTGCGCATCCGGTTCAGCCCCTTCCGCGTATTCTGCATGTTATTCTGCATGATTCTGCATGGGCTATCCGGCAGTGCCGCCTCAAATTCTGATATAATCGGCCTCGATCAAGCTTCTGGGGTTATCGTCCTTCATCTTCTTACGCCGTTCTCACAGGCTCCGCCCGAATCAGAGGACAGGAAGCTTTTGAATTCCAACATAGGAGCAGCCTCGTGATGCGCGACTTCAGACTTCTCACCTCGCTCGTGATAGCGTTTTCAGCGACGATGTGGGGGCAGCAAACCACCGCAACCTTTCGCGCCGTGGTGACCGACGCCACAGGCGCGTCGGTTCCGCAGGCGACCGTAACTTTGACCCATCAGGAAATGGGCACCGTCGTCGTGAGGCCCATCGGCAACGAGGGCGAGGCGTCGTTCGATTTCTTACGTGTCGGCGCTTACAAAATCCGGGTGGAAGCTGCGGGGTTCAAGAGGCTCGAAAGCGCCGGCCTCGAACTCTCGGCCGCCCAGAACGTCCGGCAGACCTTTGTTCTTGAAGTAGGCGCGACCACCGAGACGGTCAACGTAGAAAGCAGCGCGGCGTTGATCAATACCGTGTCATCCGAACAACTGAACACGTTCGAATCGGCGAAGATCAAGGAGCTTCCGATCTTCCGCCGCAACTACACCAATCTGCTGGCGATCAACACCGGCGTGACCATGGCGGCGGAAGGTGTTCGCATGAACGGGGTCGGCAAGAACGGAGTCTCCTACACGGTGGACGGCACCGACGCGGGCGGCAATCCCGAAGGCCGCTACTCATCGGCTTATTTGCAGCCGAACCTGATCGACATCATGAGCATCGAAGCGATTCAGGAAGTTCATACGATCAAGGGCGTGCCGCCCGCCGAGTACGGCAATATGGTGGCCGGCCAGGTGAACCTGCTCAGCCGTTCGGGCACCAACCAAATACACGGCAGCTTGTTTGAGAACTTCCGTTCGGAAGAACTCGACGCGCGCAATCAGCGGTTGCGTAATAAACCGGGACTGACGTTCAATCAGTTCGGCGGTTCGATCGGCGGACCGATCAAGCGCGACAGAATCTTTCTGTTCGGCGTGTATGAGGGCTATCGCGAACGCGCCTTCACGCTGATTCAGGAGACGCTGATGACGCCGCGGTTGCGCGACGAAGCGATTCGCGCGAACCCTTCCTACAAGCTCTATCTGGATTTCATTCCTCTGCCGAATCAGCCCTACTCAGCCACGGCCGATACCGCCCTTTATATCAATCCATCGTCGTCGCGCCGCAACGACAATCACATCGACCTCAAGGGCGATATTCGTCTTGGGCAAGCCAGTACTCTGACGTTGAGCTACACCCGCGGCCGGCCTTTCCAACTGCAGCCGCGCCACTATTTGAACGGAGCCAATGACCGCCAGTTCCGCCTGTGGGACGAACGCGGCACGGCAAGTTACACGACGGGCGGCGCCAGTTGGACATCGGAATCGCGTTTCGGCTACCACCTGACGGACATGGCCCGCGAAGACGCCTTCTTCTTTCAGCAATTCGATCCAACCAACAAAAGCGAGGTGCTTCCGTTCGGCCGCCGTGTGCCCCGCCTCAGTTATCCCGGCGTCTCCAATCCTGACCATGAACTTTACCTGCTGGAAGGCCGTACGTACAATGTCGACCAGAAGTTCTCACGGCACATGGGCAAACATTCGGTGAAGTTCGGCTTTTCGATGCGCCGCGATTGCTGCCGCCGCTACAATCCGGAAGCGGTCAATATCGCTTATGCCAACCGCGCGGACTTCATCGCCAACATCACCAACACCGTGGGTCCGACCTATGGCAACGGCTCTTACACCGCCAAGATGTACCAGGCTGGAGGCTTTGTCCAGACCGATTTTCGCGTCCTGCCGAACCTGACGCTGAACCTTGGCATTCGCTACGACTACTTCAGCAACCTGGTTCCAAAGGGCAGTGAGAGCGCGCCTCTGACCGGCATCTACAATCCCGACGGTCTGCTCGACACCAACTTCAACGTGGGTCCGGTCCGTCCGGTCACCAACCCCTACGAGCCGGACAAAGGTATTAACTTGGGACCGCGCATCGGCTTCGCCTACAACGTGGGCGGCAAGAACAAGACCGTGGTGCGCGGCGGTTTCGGCGTGTTGTTCCAAGGCCAAGTGCCCGGGGCGATGTGGGCGCACGTGCAGCCGACTCCCACCGCGCCGTTCCGCTATAACTTCATCCGGGCCGATGCTACCCGCTTGGGCATCAAGTGGCCCACTTACAATGACGACCTGATTCAAGTCATCGACTCCGAGACGAAACGGTTGAATTCGATCAACGCCTTCTCGGTGGTAGATCCGAAACTGCAGAACCCCTACACCATGCAGTACAGCTTTGGTATCCAGCGCGAGCTTACCTCTACGCTCGCCATGGAAACCAGCATGGTGGGGACTCGCGGGGTAAAATTCCTGATGCAGCGCTGGATGAATGAGCCGGACCGGTTGACGGGCCTGCGCCCCAATCCTCGCCTGAACGTGAATTACTATATCGATTCCTCGCAACAGTCTTCTTATGTTTCCTGGCAAAATTCGCTCCGCAAACGCTTCACGCATGGGTTGAGCGGAAGTCTGCACTATACCTGGGCCAAGGGCTTGTCGACAGGCGGCGGCGATATTGGCGCTTACTACCAAGGCGAGGCCGACGCGCGGACTCAGGACTTCTTCAACTTACGCGCCGATCGCGGGCCCAACACGGGCGATATCACGCATTACATGACCGGCGAATGGACTTATCAGGTTCCGCGCCTAAGCGGAATGGACCATGGCATCGGCAAAGCCGTGCTGGGCGGCTGGATGATCTCTGGCGTGTTCACGGCGAGAACCGGCAACCCCGTTCAACTCTCACAAGCGGCCACAGGCCGGAGCGTCGCGCGTCCGGACTATATCGGTGGTCAAGTGAAATTCGACAACTACCGCGACACCCTGCAATACCTGAATCCGGCGGCGTTTGCGTTGGTGCCGATCAACCCGACCTCTCGTATCTCGGTACGTGGGGGCAACGTGGGCAACAATGCAATTCGCGAACCGGGCGCCGTGAATCTGAACCTATCGATGAACAAGGAGTTCTCGATCACCGAACGCGCACGCCTGCAGGTAGGGCTTGATGGCTTCAACTTCCTGAATCACACCAACCTGACTGGGTTGGTGACGAGTATCAACAACGTGTTCTTCGGCCAATTGCAGAACACGGCGGGCGCGCGGCAGATCCAGTTGCGCGGCCGCTTGAGCTGGTAACAAAACTTTCGCCGCTTAATGTTTCACGTCCGCGGGGTTGACCGGATCGGTGGCCCCGCGAGTGACAAATTTTGGTAGGCGATCACGTCCGCTAACTGCTCGGCCGAGTAGCCCGTGGATTCGGGCGGATGCGTCCATTTCGCATTGTCGCGGCTGGATCCGATCTCCGATTTCTTGAGGGTGACAGGCTTGGGCGCGTTCGCCGACAAATCGTAGTACAAGACTCCCTCTGCCGTTTCGCCGTGTTGCATGGCGGGAAACTTCCGGCCAGTCGTGGTTTCGAGTTCCACCACGTACGCCGTGCGCGTGGCCGTGATCGCGATGAACATAGCGCGCGGGCTCACCACGGCAATGTTTTTCAAGTCGGGACCTGCCGGCGTGCCCTTGCCTTCGAGTCGATGACAGGTGGCGCAAGGCAAACCCTTTGTCGACTGGAAAAACAAGGTGGAGCCGCGCTTGGCCTGTTCGGGCATGTCGGCTCCGCGAACGACGCCCAACGATATGACGAGGGCAGCGAGGCCTGCGAGCCGGTCGCGGTAACTGCCTGCCGGTGTGTAAGAGCCGCCTGTACCAGCATTTAGACACCTGGCGACCGGTGTCGGCGGAGGTAGGCCGCTCGCGATCTACGTTGACTATGCTGGGTGACAGCGCACATTCACGGGAGAGCCGATGCACGAGGCCGCCCTTCCGGGGAGCTACTTTGTGAACCTGTGCAACAGAATGCCGTAGCCGACGCCGGCGGGGTCCGTTGTCCGCGCGTATTGGAAGGCCATGAATTTCCCGTCGGTTGAGACAACAGGATTCGATGCCTTGCCGCCTTCAAAGTCATTGAAATTGGTGAGGCGCGTGAACCCGGTTCCATCCAACTTCAGCTTGTAGATATCGATGTTGCTGGACCCGCGCTTACCACCCAGCTTCTCGCAATGACGGTCCGCCTCGACCAGCGTATGTTGACCGTCCGGAAAGATACCCTCCACCTCGTTGTAAGAGCCGGGCATCTTCGAAAGATTTACGACGGCCCGGTTGGCCAAATCGATCTTCAGGACCGATCCCAAGCCCTGTGGTTCATAACAAGTGAAAGTCATCTTGCTGTCGTTGTCGTAGAAATCCTGCGACTCCAGGCGGCACTTCGCGTCGGGACTCGTGTGTACGGTTTTCTTGTTGATCAATTTTGCCGCTCCGCCAGAGACGCTGACCTCGGCCACTTCCAGCCGCGAGCCTTCACCGAGCGAAGGATCCTGCGGCGGCAGTACGGAGAAAGAGACCAGCATGCTCTTCTTCGAAATCGCGATGCCCTCGCTCATACGCTGACCCATCTTCACGGGCTTCGACCCTGGTTCTTTGCTCAGAAACCAAAGTTCGTTGTCGCGAGTGCGGCTGATGTGGATATTCTCGAAATGATCGGCGCCAATGAGGATGTAGTCTCCCGTAACCAGATGCATCACGCGCAGAAACGCCGCGCCAGGGACGTTGCAGGTGAGGCACCGGATGATCTTCGTCTGCAAGTCGATCGTAAAAGCGTCACCGAAGCTTTTGTTCATGAAAGCAATCCGGCGATTATCGGGCGAGATATCGGCGCGCTCACCGAAGTGAGTCAGTATCTCTACGTTTGAGGGCAAGTGCTCCAGCGGATTTCCGGGCTTGCGTTGAGCCGAAGCGGAGAAGGAAAGCAGTAGGCATGAGGCGGCGGCGAAATATTTCATCAGGCAGCAATCCTATCAGATTCGGCGGCTGGCAATCGCCTCCTCCGCTTGTCTCCCCAGGCCCTTGGCCACATCGCCCAAAGATGCGAACCGGCCGTCCCGGGTGAAGCCGTGAGCATAGCGATAGTAGATCTGTTGGAGGATCACGGCAAGCTTGAAGAGACCATAGACATAGTAATAAACCGGGTCGGCCACGGCGCGCCCCGATGTTTCGGCATAACGCTCGACGTACTCGCGCCGTGTGATGAAGCCGGGCGCGATGGTGGGCGACATGCGTAGCTGTTGAAAGCCGGCTGGGTCGGTTGCCTCGATCCAATAGCTGAGAGCGGTGCCGAGATCCATGAGCGGATCGCCCACCGTGGCCATTTCCCAATCCAGGAGGCCAGTAAGGCGAGCGGGGTCGGCCGGGTCGACCAGAATGTTGTCGAGCTTGTAGTCGTTGTGGACGAGCGCGGCGCCCGATTCGGCGGGAATTCTGGACGCCAGCCACCGGGCGACGCCGTTCATCGCAGTCACATCTTCGGTTTGCGCATCGATCCAACGCTTGGTCCAGCCTTCGATCTGACGGCGCACGTACCCTTCCGGTTTACCAAAACCGCTCAGACCGGCGGCATGTAGATCGAGGCCGTGCAAGGTGGCCAGATTGTCGACCATAGCCAGAGATAAGCGGCGGCACGACCGAGGCGACTCTGCCAGTGCAAGCGGCAAATCCTTCCGGATAACCACGCCAGGGAGCCGCTCCATTAGATAGAACGGCGCGCCTAGAACGGCCGGATCTTCGCAGTAGACGGTCGGCCGCGGAGCCAGAGGATACACACGATGAAGCTGGGAAAGCACGCGATACTCACGTCCCATGTCGTGGGCGCTTTTGACTTGTGTGCCGAAGGGCGGCCGGCGCAAAACCAAATCCTTGCCCGCAATGCGCACGAGATATGTCAGATTGGAGTGGCCAGATGGAAATTGTCGACAAGTGACCGGGCCCTGTTGGAGCCAGGCCTCCAGCCGCACCAAGTCCAGTTCCTCGCCCGCGCGCGGCGGGGCGGTGGGATCGCGATCCGGCATCATCTCAATTAACGATACGTCAGTAGCGGCGCGTCAGGGAGATGGGCCGTCGAATTGAATGTGCTGAGAGAAAACCGGTCTGGCGAGAACAGGAATTCGGAGACGGAAGCGTTGCGAGGGCTCCAGGTCAACTCAAGCGTCGCCTCGTAGCTCAGTTGCAGCGCCACGCGCGCAGTGGCGGCTGTTGGTCCACCCGAAGTAAACACCGCCACTCGCGAGGACTTAGGCGCGTTCGACCGGATCCGTCCCACGGCGGCCTCCACCCGGTGACAGAATTGTTCCCACGATGGAATGTCAGGCGCCTGCACCTCACCCGCCCGCCAGCGGCTGGAAACTTCGCGCAAGACACGGTCAAACAGGCGTTGCTTTGGCAGGATTTCGGTTGCTGCCTGGAACTCGGCGAAAGCGGCTGCCAAGTGAGGATGTTTCGCCATTAGTTCGGGCAGGAACCGGCGCACCACCGCTTCGGCTGGAAACTCATCGAGATCGGGGTCGATCACGGGTTCTGGCCATCCAAGCCCAGCTTTTGCGTAGACGTCCCTGATGATCTCGCCGGTTCGGATCTGGCGCTCGGCTGGCCCGTAATACACTTGATCAAGCGCCACCGATTCCTTGACCCAATGCAACCCGAGAAGATGCGCCTGCCGCTCTCCCAGAGCGGAGAGCAGGTCATAATTGTCAGCCAAGAATGACGCTTGGCCGTGTCGAACCACCCAAAGTGTGCTCATGTCTGCCTCCTAATCCTATCATTCTAGGCTGCTAATATGAATTGATGATTTATCATCAATGGTATTGAGTATTTTTACACAGCGCCGTGTTATATTAATCGTATGTTGTACAGGCGGGACATGATCGCTACGGTCAGGGAACTGGCGTGCTATCGTCCGGCGCTCCTTGTAACAGGGCCTCGCCAGACGGGTAAATCCACGATGCTGCAAGACGCATTGCCCGGCTATTGTTATGTCTCGCTCGATCTTCCGCACGTGGCGCAGGAAGCCGAGGAATCCGGGCTCGGGTTTCTGGAACGGTATCCCGCGCCAGTGATTATCGACGAGGTTCAGTACGCGCCGAAACTGTTTCGCTACCTCAAAGAAGCCATCGATCGGGACCGTCATTTGAACGGCCGGTACGTTTTGACTGGATCGCAGGTCGTCCCGTTGTTTCAGGAGGCCAGCGAAAGCCTCGCGGGGCGCATTTCTATCCTTAACCTTCACTCGTTATCGTTGCGTGAGTTGACGCAAGCCGCCATAGGACCGGTTGACCGGCAACAGATTCTTGAGTGGATGTTCAACGGCGGCTATCCCGAGATCCATGCCAACGCGATTGAAGCCGAACGATTCTATTCGGACTATGTCGCCACGTATCTTGAGCGAGACGTCCGGCAGATGCTGGAAGTGCGCAACCTCCGAGACTTCAACCGGTTCCTGCGGCTCGCGGCCACGCGCACGGGCCAGATGCTTCAGTTGAACAGCTTAGCCAGCGACCTTGGCATTGCCGTCAACACTGTCAGAAGCTGGCTCTCGGTGCTCGAAACCTCGGGCATAATCCGCTTTCTTCAGCCGTACTACCGCAACCTTGGCAAGCGGATGGTCAAGACGCCCAAACTCTATTTCCTCGATACCGGCTTGGCCTGCTTTCTAGCTGGCATCAAATCGCCGGAAGCGTTGCGCGACAGCAGCATTCTTGGGCACATGTTTGAGACCCTCGCTTTCGGGCAAATGGTGCGCAGCTATGCGCATCGCGGCTACCAGGCTGAGCTCTACTACTATCGCGACTACAACGGCAAGGAAGTCGACTTCGTGATACCGGTGGGCGAAAAGCTGGAGCTGTTTGAAGTGAAATGGGCCGAGGATGTTCCCGCCGAGATCTCCGGCTTCCGAGAGATGGATAAATTGATCGGCGCCGAAAACGTGATCTCCCGGACCGTGATTACTCCGGATCCCGGTTCGCCGCGAGCTTTCCCCACACGCGGTTATACGGTGCGCAGCTGCATCGACCCGCGAGGCGACTATGTCGCGTATGACGCCAAGATCCTAGCGGCCGCTCAAAGCGCCGGGCCCCAATAGAGCTCGTCCGGGCCGTTCGCCGGTCATTTGGCCATCACGTAGTACCGGGCGGCCGTTTACGAAGACGTACACAAAGCCCTCGGCATACTGGTGCGGCTTGCCAAACTCGGCGGCGTCACGAACGCGCGCCGGATCAAACACGACCAGGTCGGCTTTCAGCCCGGGACGAAGCACGCCTCGATCGAAGATGCCGAACCGCGCGGCTGGAAGCGAAGTCATTTTGCGAACGGCATCTTCAAGCGTGATCGTGGGGCGCTCCCGCACGTAGCGGCCTAGCACTCGCGCAAACGTTCCGTAGTTACGAGGATGCGGCACGCCTTCTCCGAACACCAGCACTCCGCCGTCGGAGGCGATCATGGTGTGCGGATAACGCAGGATTCTTTCCAGGTCTTCCTCAGCGATCGCGTGATAGATTGCCGAACACCCGCCCTTGCCAATCATGTCGAGAGCGGTCTCGGCGGCAGTCTCCAGATTCACAGCCGCCCCGCGCAACGCTGTTATCTCGGCCAGATTCTTCCCCGCCAGCGATTTGTCCCACGGGCAACTGGCGATCTGGATATTCTTAGGATCGCCCGCCCCGCGATCGGTCGCAATCTTGTCGACAATCACCGCTTTGATCCGAGCCCGTGTTTCCGGGGCGCTCAATCGCTCGCGGACGGCTGCTTGTCCGTCGGCCAGAGCCCACTGCGGCAACAGCGCGGCGAGGCCGGTGCTGGAAGCGGTGTAGGGATACTGGTCGATCGTCACATCCACGCCGCGCGCACGCGCTTCCTCCACCAGTTTCAAAGTCTCCACACTGCGCCCCCAATTCGGCCCGCCGATGATTTTATGGTGCGTGAGCTGGGTGGGCAGCTTTCCCTCTTCGCCGATCCGAATGGTTTCCCGGACGCTGTCGAGTATGCCGGCAGCTTCGTCGCGCATATGGGAAGTGTGTAGTCCGCCCATCGCGCCTGCAACGCGCGCGATCTCGATGACTTCTTCGGTCGAAGCGTAGTTGCCCGGCACGTAGAACAAGCCTGTCGAAAGCCCGAACGCGCCGTCGCGCATCGCTTGCGCCATTAGCTGCCGCATGCGCGTCAACTCGACCGCCGTCGCAGCGCGGTTCTGCGAACCCATCACAAGGCTCCGGATTGACCCGTGTCCAGCCATGGCGCCAACGTTGACGGCGGTGTGGGCCGCCGCGACCTTGTCGAGAAAAGGCTTCAGCGGAATCGGAGAACTACCATCCGGGCCCTCGATTAACGTCGTGACGCCTTGGCGGATGAGGTTTTCCGCTGACGGAACCTGAAAGATGGCTTCGCGCGAGTGGCTGTGAGTATCGACGAATCCCGGGGCGACGGTCATCCCCTTCACATCGATGACGATCGCGACCGGACGTTTAGGCAGGACACCCATCGCGACGATTCGGTCGCCTGCGAGTGCGACGTCCCCAACGAACCAACCGGCGCCGGTCCCGTCTACGATGCGAGCGTTGCGGAGGACAAAATCATATCCGGCCTGTTGGGTCACACCTATCTGAATGGATAGAAGCCAGACCGCTAAAAAGCGAAAGCCTGCACGTCGCATGCAGGCTATTTTACCTTTAGAATTTTTTGCGCCCGGGAAATCCCGTTTATCACACCTACCGTGTCATTCGAACACAGCAAAGACTAACGAGGCGTCTTGGGCGAAGACGACAACATGGCCAAAAACAGGCCAAAAATAAGAAATCCCGTGACTAGGGCCGATATCATCATAACTTCCGTTCTCCGATTCTCACTTTCCTAGTGCATCTGGAGTTCCAGACGTTGCAAACTTCCATTCGGATTCATCGACCGAGGGCTTTTTAATGTAGCGATCCGGTGACTACCTTAAACAAGCTGGCTTAGTCGAAACGCACAGACCTCGCGGCGCGTTACACTGAGAGGAGCTTTTGGGCTTTCCCGGGCAGTCTTTTTCATGCTGAAGTCGATCTCTGTAACTTTTCTCCTCCCCCTTCTTGCGTTCGCCAATCCGAATCGCGGTGCGGATCTGCTGTCGAAACTGCCGTTGCGCTTCGAGGCCAACCGTGGTCAGTGGCCAGCGGAGGTGCGCTTTGCCACTCGCTCGGCCGAACGCGGCATGGTACTGGCCGATGGCGGCGAGGCCAGGATCGGCGGGCTGAGACTTCGCCCGTTGGACGCCAACCGGCAGGCCCGCGTAGAAGGCGTGCATCAGCTTCGCTCTGGCGCCACCTATTTGCTCGGCCGCGACAAGAGCGCCTGGCGTGGCAATGTGCCAAGCTTCTCCGCCGTCGCCTATCGCGGAATCTATCCGGGAATCGATCTTCTCTATAAGGGCGCCGGCCGGCGCGTCGAATACGACTTTGTACTCGCGCCCAACGCCGACGCATCCACGATTCGAATGGAGTTCGCCGGTGCGACCGGCCTGGAGATTGCCCAAGACGGATCGCTGGTGGCGACGGTCAATGGCCGGGAAGAACTTCACCAGCCTGTACCGTTTGCTTATCAGGATGACGCCGCGACCGGCGCACGAACCCAAGTTTCCGCGCACTACAAACTGCTGGCCGGTAATCAAGTGGCGTTCACCCTTGGCGCCTATGACGCCCGGCGGGCGCTGACGATCGACCCGGTTCTCGTAGCCACGTATTTCGGCGGCGATAGCCTGGACGTCGCGACCGCAGTCGCCGTGGACACGCAAAATCAGGTTTGGGTCGCGGGCTACACTTCTTCGACCACTCTGCCGTTGGCCGGCGAGCCGTATGCCAGGCAGAAAGCCGGTATCACGACCGACATCTTCGTCGCCAAATTCAACCCGAACGTCTCCGGGGCCGATTCGCTCGTCTGGTCCACGTATCTCGGCGGCGATAATGCCGAGAAGCCGACGGCCATGGCGCTCTCCACCGACGGCTTTATCTACCTGACCGGCGATACGACATCCACCAATTTCCCGCTGGCCGGTACACCAGCCCAGGGCGCCATCAAGGGCGACACCGATGCATTCCTCGTCCGTTTGAGCCGCTCGCAGCAGGGCGCCGATGCGCTCTGGTATTCCACCTACATCGGCGGCAACGGAAAAGACTACGGGACCGCAGTGGCCGTCGACGCTCAAAACCGGCCGTACATCGCCGGCTACTCGACCAAAAGCGAGGGCTTCACCTTCGTGAACGGCCTGCAAACTTCAGTGCGCGGCGGCTACGACGCCTTCTTTGCCTCATTCAACCCCGATAGCACCAGCACGCTAGCTTACTCGTCGTTCCTCGGCGGTAACCGCACCGATGTCGCCACGGGCATTGCCGTCGATCGCAACGGCATTGTCCACTTGACGGGCTATACGATGTCGGACGATTTTCCATACACCGACGGGGCCTTCCGGACTTCTCAGGCTGGACGAGGCGATATCTTTTACGCCCGCGCCGATATTTCCAAGGCCGGGCTGGACGGTTATCAATACGGCACCTACATTGGCGGATCGGATGCCGACCTGGCGTACGGCATGGTGCAGGATTCGGCCGGCCGGCTCTACGTTACCGGCTATACATTCTCAGATGACTTCCCAATTATCGGCAACGCGCTGCGAAGTGAAAAGGCCGGCTCAGCCGATGTCTTTCTGCTGCGGATCGATCCGGCGGCGCCTGCCGCCAGGCCGGTGACGTATTCCACGTATCTGGGCGGTTCCGGGGCCGAACTGGCTTACGGAATCTCAGTAGGCGCGAACAATCGCGTCGCGATCACGGGTTATACGGACTCAACCGATTTCCCGGCGGTGGGCGGCCCGCTTCAGCCCAACAGCGGCGGAGCGATCGACGCCTATCTTTCGTTAATCGATTTTTCCAGCGAGACGCCCCGGCTGGTCTATTCGAGCTATGTCGGCGGCGATGCGCCCGACTTCGGTTATCAGGTGGCGCAGGACGGCCGGGGCAATATCTACGCGGTTGGCTCCACTACGTCGAGCAGGCTTGCCACGCCCGGTGTGTTTCAGGCGGACCTGTCGCGTTTCACCGACAGCTTCCTGGTGCGGGTCAATCTCTGCGAGAATGCCGCCGCTTGCGAAGCGCAGGGCTTGACGACGCCCCAATCGGCCTCCGACAAAGCCGGCTTGAACGCAGCGGCGGCAGCGGTCGATAGCTGCATCGCGCCAGGGGGTCCGTCGCTGAGCCTCGAAGGCGCTAGCTGCGCGGAGTCCGCTAATGGCTCAACGCTCTGCACGCGCAAGGTTTGCTCCGCGGATCTCGCGCAGCGATAGCCGCTATTTAAGCCCGCTTGGCCACCCAACTCTTCGACCGCGACTTCGGCCACTTTGCGGCCGGCCAATTTCTTCTCGCCCGCCACCTTGAATTCATCTGGGTTGAAGTTCTCAACCCGATTAGCCCACTGCGAACCGCGTCCTGCCGACCCGGCCCGCTCTGTTCTCGGCTGATCAGGTCCGGCTCGTCGTAGAGGTCCTCGCCGCAAGCTCGTACTCGGTCCCCGGGGCTTCTGCCGCGAAATCGGGGACAGATGACGACTTCCGGAAGCGCTCGAATTCAAACTCAGTTCATCTTTAAAGTTACGGAAGCTAGCCTCTTCACGGGAGCGATCTGGCACTTTGGGCGGCCTCTTTTATCCCAAAAGAGTAACTTCAGGAAGCCGTACTCCTTTCGGTAGTGGCGATGGCATACTTTTCCCCGGCTTCATTTAGCAGGGCGCAAGCGATTACCGAGACCTCCAGGGTTCGCCCGTCTTTCGTGATCCGTTGTTGGCGCACCGGCTCAATGGAATCGGCGTTGCACTGTTGGACAAAAGCCGCAAGGGCCTTTTCCCGGCCGCTTTTCGGAATCAGGTCGCGAATATTCATGGCCAACGCCTCGGTCTGGCCCCAACCGAAGAGCTTTTCCGCCCCAGGGTTCCAGGCCAAAATGCGGCCCGTCAGATCCTGCACCAGGATGGCATCGCGGGAGTCGCGCACAACTACAGCCAAGTGGCGCCAAGCTTCGGAATCCCGCATCGCCGCCTGCGCTTTTTTCATGGCGGTACAATCTGTAAACGTGATAACCACGCCCTCGATTACGTTTTCGAGGGTCCGATAGGGCCGCATGCGCAGCAGGTACCACTCCCCTGTCTGGGTCTGCACTTCCAGTTCTTTCGGAATCAGGCTCGCCAACACCTCTTGGATGTCCACGGCCAAGTCGTCATAGCCCACCAGATTAGAGCGGATTTGGTCTAAGGGACGTCCTACGTCGGTCTCGATGAGGTTAATCAATACCGAGACGGTGGGGGTGAAGCGAAGAATGCGCAGGCGATGGTCTACAAAAATGGTGCCGATACCTGTGCCGCTCAGCAGGTTTTGCATGTCATTGTTGGATCGAGACAAGTCGGTCACTTTGGCTTGCAGTTCGCCGTTGACCGTGGCCAACTCCTCATTGACCGATTGCAATTCTTCTTTGGAGGTCTCCAGTTCCTCGTTCGTGGATTGCATCTCCTCATTCACCGACTGCATTTCCTCGTGCGCGGAGCGAAGTTCTTCGTTGGAGCTCTCCAGCTCTTCGATAACCGTTTGCAGGTGTTCGTCTTTTGAACGCAATTCCTGCTTCAGCCTCATAATGTACTCATTCAGGTCCAGGCTGCCCGCTGCCGCGCGTTCCGCCGCATTTACGGAATCCTCGGCAAGAAGCTTGGGCGGCGGGGCCAACTCCTCCTCGAGAATCACCAGAAATAGGCCACGCGGTATGGCGCCCTCCGGATCGGTGGGCACCGGCAGGACGGTCAGATTGACGGTTTTAGAATTGCCGTTGTTTTTCACGCGTAACCCTTGGTGGCGGGTCGGCGTTCCCAGAGACACAGCCCGGTGCAAAGCGATGGTTAGATCGCTGCGTAACCCTTCGCGAGCCATCCTGAAGATATTCATGCTGGGTTCGCCCGGCGTTGGTTCCAGGTACTCACCGGTGCGACCCAGCAGGTAGAGGATATCGCCCCGTTCACTGACCAGCGCCCCCACGGGGGCGTAGTGCTCCAGCAGGGTCCGCTGGGCGATCTCTTGCAGCGGAATTTTGGGATCGGGCCCGTCGCTACTCCCCCGCGGCTTGATTTCGTTTCCCGGCAAGCGCGGAAACAAACTGGCGATGTTTGTCCGGCGAGGGCTGAATTCATCGGCCTTACGCTGATAGATCTTACCCTTACGATCGATCGTCGCAAAGAGGTTGCTGGAGTCTCCCACGCTCTCAGAAGAGCCCAACATCAGCATACCGTCCGGATTCAAAGCATAGTGGAATAAGGGCATCAGCCTCTTTTGCAACTCCGGGCCCATATAGATCAAAAGATTACGGCAACTGATCAGATCGAGTTTCGAGAACGGCGGGTCTTTAATGAGGTCGTGCTCGGAAAAAATGAGCATGTCGCGGATAGTCTTATGAATCCGGTAGGCGCCGCCATCCGGATGGTCCTGCTCGAAAAAGTGGGCGAGCCGCTCCGGCGAGACGTCGGCGATAATGCTGGCGGGGTACAGGCCGTTGCGGGCATGATCGATCGCTTCGCGGTCGATGTCGGTGGCAAACACTTGAACCTTGAAAGTCTCTTTTTGTTCCTCCATGTATTCCCGTACAAGGATGGCGATGGAATAGGCCTCCTCTCCGGTAGAACAACCGGGAACCCAAACGCGAATGGCCTTGTTGGCGGGCTTGCCGGCGAAAAGCTTTGGAACGACTTGTTTTTGCAGGGTCTCGAAAATCTCGGGATCGCGGAAGAAATTGGTCACTCCGATCAGTAGATCGCGAAAGAGTGCCTCCACTTCGCCCCGGGTGAGTTGCAGATAGCGGAGATAATCGTCCAGTCGATCGACTTGGTGCACGGCCATACGCCGCTCCACCCGGCGGATGATGGTGCTGCGTTTGTACTGGGAGAAGTCATGCCCTGTCTGAGAGCGCAACAGGAGAAAGATCTTCGCCAGTCCGTCCCCCGGATCGGGAGCGTCCGAGGCGGCCGGAAGGAGGGAAGCCCCAAACGTGCGGCCGGTGTAAGCCAGAAGTTGGGCGGGCATCTCGCTGGGAGGCAGCACAAAATCCACCATGCCGGTTGCGATGGCGTTGCGAGGCATGCCGTCGTATTCAGTGGATTCGGGGGTCTGCACCATCACCAAGCCGCCCTCGCCTTTCACGGCCCGGACGCCCAGTGTGCCGTCGCTGCCTGTCCCGGAGAGCACTATGCAAATGGCTCGATCATGCTGGTCCTGGGCCAGGGAGCGGAAGAAGAAATCGATGGGCAGCCGGAGGCCGCGGGCGAGGCTGGGTTCCAGCAGTTGCAGCGTGCCGTTCACAAGCGCCATATCGCGATTGGGTGGGATGATGTAGGCGCAGTTCGGTTTGATCGCCATTCCATCTTCGACTTCAAAGACCTGCATCTTGGTGTAACGCCGGACCAACTCGGAGAGGATGCTTTTGTGGTCCCGGGCCAGGTGCTGCACCAATACAAAAGCCATGCCAGGATCGTTGTCCGCAGGCATGGTGGAGAAGAAAGCTTCGAAGGCGGCGATGCCCCCGGCGGATGCGCCGATGCCGACCACGGGGAATCCGGGGCTCCCTGGCTCCGATGGCGCCTCGACCGGCTGCGGCACGGCTGGTTCTTCCATCTTTTCTCCAGTTCCCGCGACCTTAACTTCATCTGGCATGTATAAATGATACAGTGACCGAACCTCAACAGGGAAGTAATTGCACTCCGGCTTCGACCCGCGCCGGCGTTGGGTTCCGCGGTCTTGACTAATTTGGCGTGGCTTTCCATTCCCGTTGGAAGTCGTAATGTGGGAGGATTACAGGAGGATCATGATCGTCTCAGCGGCCACTGAAGTATCGACGAATCGCTGGCTGGCGGAAAACGGCGCGACGGCGCTCGAGTCGCTCCTCCGCACCATCGTTTTTCATCCCTCCGTGTCCCTGCTGGTCACAAATGACGAGCGCGTTAGCCTTGACGCCAGTGTTGGCGCCGGCAAGCTTCTGGGCCTCCCCCGCGAAAGAATCATCGGCCGCCGTTTGGATGATTTCGCGGAATCCGATTTTAGACAGGCGATCGCGGAAGACTGGGAAGCATTCCTCCAAAAGCGTGAGCACACGGGCCGTTTCCGCCTAAGGAGTGCCGACGGAACGACAGTGGAGGTGGAGTACACCGCGAAAGCGGATGTGTTGCCAGCGCGTCATCTTCTCCTGATCCATGACTCGCTCAAGAGCGGCGAGTGGCGCCGGAACTCCACGGCGGCCCGCGTACAGGACTTTGCGCTCTTGCTATTGGATACTGACGGACAAATCGTCTCCTGGCACGCCGGTGCCGAACGCACTTACCAGTACAACCAAAGGGAGGCAGTGGGCCGCCACCTATCGGTGCTCCTTCCCAGTCACGGCGAGGGTGACGCGGAGGTGCGGAACGCATTGAAGCGAGCCGTGCGGGAAGGCCGTTTTGCCAGCGAAGGCTGGCATCTGAGGAAAGATGCATCGCGTTTCTGGGCAAACACGATGACGGCGCCGCTCAACGACGAGCACGGAGTGTTGCAGGGCTTCGCTACGATCGTGCGCGACTTTAGCGACCGCCACGACCGGGACGAGAAGTTACGGAGCGGCCTGGCGCGCGCGCGCCCGTTACCGGCGGAGCCGACGACCATCGCCGGTGTCGTTTCCGGAGAGTTCGAACGGATTCTGGAAGCGAATGACACGTTCCTCGAGCTGCTCGGCTACACCCGTGCGGATTTGGCCGCGGGCCCGTTGGTGTGGCCTAATCTCACGCCAAAGGAATACGAGGGCTTGGACGAAGTCGCACACGAAGAGGGGTTGCTCTGTGGGGCTTGCTCCCCCTTTGAAAAGGAGTTGATCCGTAAGGACGGAACACACGTCCCGGTGTCGGTGACCACCGCCGTCATGAGCTTAACGCCGTTCCGCTGGATCACATTCGTAGCGGACCTGCGGGAGCGAAACGGGAAGGAGCAAATCGAAGAGCGGGGAACCGGGACCACACCTTGCTTTGAAGAAATGATTGGATCCAGTCCGGCCCTGAAGCGGGTTACGAGTCAGGTGGCATTAGTTGCGCCGACCGATGCGACCGTGTTGATTCTGGGAGAAACCGGAACGGGGAAAGAGTTGGTAGCGCGCTCTCTCCATCGGATGAGTCCTCGCAAAAATTTTCCTTTCATCACCTTGAACTGCGCCGCCATTCCCACCGGGCTTCTCGAAAGCGAGTTGTTTGGCCACGAAAGAGGGGCCTTTACCGGGGCCTTGGCGCAAAAGCTCGGCAGGTTTGAGCTGGCGAACCACGGGACCCTGTTTCTGGACGAGGTGGGCGACATCCCGTTGGATCTTCAGCCGAAACTCCTCCGGGCACTGCAGGAGAAATCCTTCGAGAGATTGGGCGGCGTCAAGACCATCCCGATCGACGTCCGGCTGGTGGCGGCCACGAACCGGGATCTCACGCAAATGATGGGCGACAAGTTATTCCGCAGCGATCTCTACTATCGGCTCAAGGTTTTTCCGATCGTCACTCCGCCCTTGCGCGACCGCCCCGAAGACATTCCCATCCTCGCCCGGCATTTCACCAGGAAGTATGCCGAAAAAATGAGCCGGACCATTGAAACGATCCCGCTGAAGACGATGAAAGCCCTGGTGAATTGGCGGTGGCCCGGGAATGTACGTGAACTGGAGAATTTCATCGAGCGGTCTGTGATCCTTTCACCGGATCTCGACCTCCGCGCGCCCGTGGACGAGCTGCGAGCTTCACCTGGAACGGGCGGAGGCGGCACGCTGGATGAGATGGAGAGGGCTTACATCATACGCGTTCTGGAGGAGAGCGGCGGCGTGGTCAGTGCTGCCGCAATTCGTCTCGGGCTGCCACGGACGAGCTTGAACGCCCTGATGACGAGACTGGGAATTTCACGCAATGCTCTTTGAGCGAAAGGGAGTCGATCTTTCATGACAACAGAGGCTGCGGCTAAGGACTTTCCGGTCGTTTGCGTGGGCGGCTCGGCCGGTGGCCTCGACGCCTATACCCGTTTACTGCGGCATCTGCCGGCTGATATGGGTGTTGCGATTGTCATCGTGAATCATCTGAGAACCGTGGCCACGCACCTCCATGAGATTCTCCCGTCTTGCACAAAAATGCCGGTCGAGCTCATCACCGAAAGGTTACTCATAGAGCCCAACC
Organism: Acidobacteriota bacterium; assembly: GCA_043755595.1. Classification (GTDB taxonomy): domain Bacteria; phylum Acidobacteriota; class Terriglobia; order Bryobacterales; family Bryobacteraceae; genus VFZP01. The sequence continues at coordinate 42,542 of JAYUSQ010000016.1, forward strand.
ACGTGTTCATCATCCCGGAGCAGCGCGATTTGCACGTGCTTGATGGAGAGTTTCGTCTAAAGCCGATATCGAAGCCTAGAGGATGGCCCGATGTAATCACGGTTTTTCTGAAGTCTCTGACGCAGAACTGGGACGGCAAACTGATCGCAGTCATTGTCTCCGGCTTTGATGGCGACGGCGCAGCCGCGTTGTGCGGGATCAAGGAAGTTGGAGGGGTTACCATCGCGCAGAAGCTGGATACGGCCGCACAGCCGGATATGCCTCAGAGCGCCATCGAAAGCGGGTGTATAGATTTCATTCTTTCACCGGAAGAGATCGCGCAGCAAATTATAAAAATCGCGCACGGCGAGTCGCCGGTTGAGTGAGGGAGTCGATTGGCGGGTACAGAAGCTTTCCAATGAACTGGCGGCGCATGTCGCTCACTCGAACGGCTTGCCCTTCGATCGGCGGACTACACCTGCCTCTTCGACCGCTTGGCCAGCGTGCGCCGGAATCGGAGCGAATCCGAACCCGTGTCGATGAGGCGATTCTCGCTGGGTACTTGCGTTTATATTACAATGACTCTCATGAAGATTCGGACGGTCGTCAATTCCTGTTCCTGGCAACGAAGCTGAAGCCGATCTTCTGTTGATGGGTCCGGCTTAGCTTCGAACACACCGGGCTGCAGTTCCTGACCTGATCCCATGCCGTTCTTGTTTCTCCTCGCCGCCGCGCTTCCACAATTCGTGGACGTGACGACGCCATCGGGGATCAGCTTTAAGAACGAAGCCAGCCACACGCCGGAAAAATACCTCCTCGAATCCATGACCGGCGGAGTCGCCATGTTCGACTATAACGGCGACGGAAAGCTCGATCTTTTCTTCGTCAACGGAGCAAGCCTTCCCGCCGCCGATAAGTCGAATCCCCGCTACTGGAACCGCCTGTATCGCAATAACGGAAACTTCACTTTCACCGACGTCACCGAGAAAGCCGGAGTCCGGGGACACTCCTACGGAATGGGCGTCGCCACCGGCGATTTCGACCATGACGGCCGCACGGACCTTTACGTCTCAAACTACGGCCGCAACATTCTTTACCGCAATCGCGGCGATGGCACGTTCGTCGATGTAACGGACAAAGCCGGCGTCGCCGCCTCCGGCTGGTCCACCGGAGCCATGTTCGTCGATTATGACCGCGACGGCGCGCTCGATCTTTTCGTCTCCCGCTATGTCGAATGGAGCTTCACCTCCAATCCCTACTGCGGCGAACGCAAGCCCGGCTTCCGCGCTTACTGCCATCCCGACTTGTTCCAGTCCGTCACCCATCTCCTGTTTCACAACAATCGCGACGGAACCTTCACCGACGTCACCGCCCAATCCGGTATCGCCAAAGCGCGAGGAAAGGGCCTCGGCGTCGCGTTCCACGACTACGATCACGACGGCTGGCCCGACATCCTGGTCGCGAACGATTCCTTCCCCCAACAGCTCTTCCGCAACAAACGCGATGGCGCGTTTGAAGAAGTAGCCCTCGCACTTGGCCTCGCCTACGACGACGACGGCCGCACCTTCGCCGGTATGGGCGCCGACTTCGCCGATTACGACAATGACGGCTGGCCCGACGTCTTCATCAACGCGCTCGCCAACCAGCGCTATGGCCTCTTTCGCAATCTGAAGGACCGCTTCGAATACGTTACCGGCGGCACCGGCGTCGGCCGCATCACCGCGCGGCACTCCGGCTGGGGGACCCGTTTCCTCGATTACGACAACGACGGGTGGCTCGATCTGTTCGTTGGCCAGGGCCACGTCATGGATAACATCGAACTGACCCAGCCCAGCGTCCGCTACCTCGAGCCACCCCTGCTGATGCGCAACGTCAAGGGAAAGTTCGAAGACGTTTCGATCGAGAGCGGAGAAATCTTCCAGATCCCGCTTGCCGCACGAGGAACCGCCTTCGGCGACCTCGACAATGACGGTTTTCCCGATATCGCGATCAACTGCAATGACCGCCCTGCCGTGATCCTCAGGAATAAAGGCAACACAAACCACTGGCTCACTGTGAATATCCAGGACCGCGCAATCGGAGCCCGTGTCAAACTCATTACCGAGTCCGGGGCTGTCCTCGAACGCCTCGTTTCCACGGCAGGCAGCTACCTCTCCGCGAGCGACCCTAGAGTCACCTTCGGCCTTGGTCAAGACCGCCGTATCCGTTCGCTCGAGATCACGTGGCCGGACAACACAACCCGCAAGCTCGAAAATCTCGAGCCCGGCCGCATCGTCACCGTCGCGCCCCGGTAGTCCTATTTCGGTTGAATCAGCTTCCGGTGAATGTCCAGTTCCCGCTGTGCGAGCGCCGGCCGGTGTAGCGCCCGATACGCGCGGCTTAGCAGAAAGTGCGCCGTGGGATGGTCCTGACGCCGTGAAATCACGCTCTCCAGAAGAGGAACCGCCTTCGCCGATTGGTCCATTTGCAAATAGCACTTGGCCAGTTCTGTTTTCGCGTCGGTGAATTGAGGCGAAAGCTTCACCGTCTGTTCGAGAAGCGGAATGGCCTCCCGGAACTCTCCACCCTTCACGCGAATCAACGCGCGTTCAAACAACGCGAGGTGGTTCTGGACGTCGCGCTCGAGTTCCGCAGCCGCTTCCTCGTCCTTCCCTTGCAGGCGGAGCACATGGCCGAGGCAAAAACGCACCCCCCCCATTTCCGGCGATCGCCGAAGCGCCTCCCGGTAGAATTCTTCCGCCTTCACATAATCCTCGTCGTATTCGGCGCTTAAGCCCTTTGCCTGCGACAGCCGGGCCGACTGCGGAGCCACCCGCTGCAGCCGATTCATAAGATCACCGGTCCGTTCGCCATACAATTTGTTCAGCCAGAACAAAGACTCGTCGGTGTTGGAAGCAGCCCGCAGCGCCACCAGACTCGGCGGCTTGTCGGTCAGCTCCGGGCCGGCGGCAAACGCAACCGCGCTAGCCGCCGGCTTTTGCATTTCGAGCAAGCCTGCGTGGCCTCCAAACACTTCCAGCCCCGACTGAATCACTCCTTGCGATTCCGCCGGCTTGCCCAGCCGCTCATACGCGTACGCCAAAAGTTGATGCGCCTCCGGGTACCGCCGGTAACGCACCGCCACTCGCAAAGGACCCAGCGCTTCCTGCGGCTGCCGCCGGGTGAGGAGGTAATGTCCCAATCGCAGATTCGACAAGAACGAATTGGCATTCAACTTCAGCTCCGCCCGAGCCGCTTCCGCCGCCTCGTCCGTCCGTTCTTGCGCCCACAGGATCTCGACCCGCTCCTCATTGACGCCTGTCAAAGCCGGTTTACTCTGGAGGGCGAGGTCGAGTTCGATCAGCGCATTCGCCGTATCGCCCCGCGCCAAGTGGCGGTGCGCCAGATGTTGATGCCGGCGCGCGGAACTCTCGCTGCGGGACGACAACAGGTCCGACAACTGCCGCGCCCGCCGCGTGTACGCTTCCGCCGCCGCAAACAGAAATTCGGGATCCGAAGCGTATTTCCGCTCGATCCGCTCGAAGTGCAGAATCGCCGCTTCGTAATCGGCTAGCGCCAAGCACGTGAAGCCCAGCCAGTACTGCGCCTCGTGATTGTTGGGCTCGTCCCGCACGGCCCGTTCCAGCGCCACGCGGGCCTCGGTGAATTTGTTCTGCTCAAACAGCGCGCGGCCGTCACCAAGCGACGCCAACGCGAAGAGAAACCACATACTCACTGAAAGTATACTGAGAACCGGATGACAAGCCCACTCCTCCTCCTGCTGCTTCAGATTTCGGGCGAGCAGCTCTATCAAGCCGGACGTTTTGTCGAAGCGCGCGATGCACTTCAGCGCGAGATTCGATCCGCCCAAGCCACTCCGCAGACTTACTTCTGGCTGGGATACACAGAGCTCGCCTTGGGCAACAAACCGGGCGCCATCCAGCCCTTTGAAACGTATCTCAAGGCGAACCCAAAAGACGAAGACGTCCTCTACGCCGTCGCGCGGACCTACGCTCAACTCGCCGAAGCGAGCCTCGAGCGCATCTTCGGGCTCGATCCTAAATCCGCCCGAGCCTACCAGATGCGCGGCATCCGCTTCGAACTCGAAAAGGAATGGCCGAAGGCGATCGAGTCCTATGAAACCGCCCTGAAGCTCGACCCCCCAATGCGCGGCGTCTGGTCTTCCATCGCCCGGATCTACGCGCGCGAGCTTAATGACGCCACACGTTCCCGCGCGGCCGCCAGCCGGGAGCCGCGCCAGCCCTCCCCTTCTTTGGGAATTGCGCTCGTCGAGAAGAAGCAGCCTCGCGAGGCGCTATCACACCTGCTCCAATGGAGGTCGGCGCAGCCGCGGAATCCCGATGCGTATTACTACCTCGGCGAAGCGTACACCGATCTCAAAGTCGGAGCCATTCAGCGCCTTCGCACCGTAAACGCCTCCTCGTACCGCCTCCACCAAGTCCTCGCCGAAAGCTATGCCTCAACGCATCGGCGCGAAGAAGCGGTGGAGGAATACCGTCAACTGCTGAAACTCCGCCCCGGACTACCGGGAGTCCAGTTCGAACTCGCCCGCCTCCTCACCGATGCGGCGCCCGAGGAAGCCCGCGCTCTTCTGGAGCAGGAGCTTCGGATCGATCCGGGTCACTTCTTGGCCAAGAGCCTTTTGGGACAACTCCTGGTCGCTTTACACGAATCGGAAAAAGCGGTCCCCCTGCTGGAAACGGCTCTCGCCGCGCGAGATTCGCTTGCCGGTGCGCGAAAGGCTTTGGGCAAGGCCTTAGTCGAGACGGGTAAGCCCCGAGAGGCTCTCGATCATCTTCTACGAGTGGTGCGCGAAGACCCCGATGACGAGCAAATCCATTTCCTGCTGGCGCAAGCCTATCGCGCATTGGGCTTGTCGAGCGATGCAGCCCGGGAAATGGCCCTCCACCAGCAAGTGACTCGAAAGTTGGACGCGCGTTAGAGCGCTTTCCAGCTTCCTGTAGGACCCCCGGCGTGGGGCAAGCTTCAGCCCGCCTTCGTGAGTCCGGTCTACCGCCGCGAGAGCCGCTGGTTCGCCTTCACGTTTTTCAACGTCTCGCGGCGCGCACCGCCAAGCGTGATCTGAATCTCGCTAGCTTCCAATGCTTCGCCAAGGCCGAAGTGTACTCGCCGGTCGCTCGAACTCAGATATCCCGAAGACGACCGCGCCTCGCTCGACTGCGTCATGCCATTCGCCTTTACCGTAATCCGGGCGCCCGTCGGCGCCTCCACCGTGATCCAGTTCCCGGCGGGTTTGCCCCTGTTCTCATAGAGCGCTGGTGGAGCGTCGATGTTGTTGATCAGGATGTCCAGGTCGCCATCGTTGTCGAAGTCCCCAACGGCTGCGCCTCGTCCCGGAAGCGGCGTCGGCAATAGGGGCCACTCCTCAAACTTGCCGTTGTGCAGATTGCGGAAAATCAAAGGTTTCTGCCGGTACCGGTCGCCCATCTCCGGGTAGACGTGCCCGTTCACCATGAAGATCTCGAGCCATCCATCGTTGTCGAGATCAAGGAAGTTCGCGGCCCATCCTAGATACGGGAGTGTTGCGCGGCCCAATCCCGAAGCCCAGGTCACGTCTTCGAAGAAGCCGTCTTGGCCTCCCCGGTACAACGGAAACGGCTGCCCCTCGAACGTCGTGACGAAAATGTCCTGCACGCCGCGGTGGAACAGATCGCCCGCATCCACGCCCATGGAAGATTGCGCGAGCCCGTCTGGTGAAAATGCCACGCCCGCTTCCACCGCCATGTCCTTGAACTTGCCATTCCCGAGGTTGTGCCAAAGCTGGTTCGGCGTATCGTCATTCGCCACATAGATGTCCGGACGTCCGTCGATGTCGTAGTCGAGCGAGATTACACCCATTCCGTGGTGCGGACCCTTTACCGTTCGAATGCCCGCCTCCTTCGACACCTCCCGGAACGTGCCGTCCCCGTTGTTGTGATAGAGCGAATGCGGATCGGACTGAAAGCCCTGCGGACCGCAGAACACACTCTTGCCCTGGTACAGACACGCCGAACTCCGCGGCGGCGGTTTGGAAATATCGAACTTGACGTACCGCGCCACGAACAGGTCGGCATGGCCGTCGTTGTCGTAGTCGAGGAACGTCGCGCCGGTTGACCACATCCCCAGGGAAAGCACGCCCGCGCGCTCCGCCAACTCTTCCCAGCCCTTCCCCTGCTTGTTGCGAAACAGCCAATTGCGACCGTAGCCGGTGATCAGGAAATCGTCCCAGCCATCTCCATCGTAGTCACCGGCGGCCACGCCCATTCCCATCCCCTTCGCCGCCAACGGAACCTGACGGAATGTACCATCCCGCTGGTTGCGGAATAGCGCGCACACCGTTTCCCCGCTCACCAAAATCGCGTCTGGCCAGCCGTCTTTGTCGAAATCGATCCAGGCCGCCCCACCGCCGGACGATTCCAGAATATAGTCCTTCTTCGCGCTCCCCTGCCGGTTCACGAACTCCGCCAAACCGGCCTTGGCGGTCACATCCACAAGCTCGATTGCAAAGACTGGCAGGCACCAGCAGAGCGCCAGCGCGAATCTGGAAAGACGCTGAAAAAGCCGCTTCCTTAGGGCGCGGCTGGGACAATGGAGAGCGGGACTATGCCCGCTAGAAATCAAGACGGAAGCCGAGCTGAATCGTTCGCGGATTCCCTTGTCCGGTGATCCTGCCGAAGTTGGGGTTAGTCAGGTCCGTGATCGGTGAGCTCAAATTCCGGCGATTGAAAACGTTAAAGAAGTCTCCACGAAATTCCACAGCCCGCCGGTCCATGAAGCGATACTTCTTCATTACCGAGACATCTTCATTTCGGGTTCCGAAGCCGCGCACATTTGGCAGGAACACGCCGAGATTCCCGAAGGTAAACGCGCTGGGCGTGGCGAACGCCGCCCGATTCAGAAGTATATCGCCCGTTTGACCGGTCAAGCCGTTTAAAGGTTGGAACTCCCCACGCCCCGGCCCAGTCCTAATCGGTACGCCATCAACGCGGTTGGGCCGAAGGTGACCGTTAAAAATCGGTAATCCATTGGGGACCGTGATTCGCAACGGACCGCCCGCTTGATACTCATGAATCGAAGCCACTGCCCAGCCGCCGAGCACCTTGCTAATCGGTCCGGACTTGAGCCGGGACTTGCCAGGGCCGAACGGCAGTTCATAGTAATAACTCAGCACCAAGCGCTGCGGCCGGTCGGTGTTGGAAATCGACTTCTCCGCCCGCCGGTTGAATTGATCCTGGGGCGCGGGCAACGTGCCATTTGCATCGAAGGCCACGTCCGTGATCGTCTTCGACGCCGAGTACGAGACCAGGAACTGCAACCCGTTCGAAAACCTCTTCTCCGCTTTGAACAGGAAGGCATGATAAGTCGAGTTCCCGGCCGGTGCGTTGAAGGTCGTGATGTCCTGATACTGGGGGAACGCTCGCAGCGACTGCGAAACCGTGCCGTTAAAACCCGGGTACGGCGGTGCGTACCCTGCCGCTCTGGCCTCGGGCGAATTGATGTTTGACCGCAGCAGATTGCCGAGGCTCAGATTCTGGGGATTCACTTGATTCAACCGGACCTGGGCATTATTGGTGATGCCATGGGCAACCGTACCTACATAGGATCCTTCGAATAGAATATCCTTCACTGTTCGCTGTATGTTCATCTGCCACTGGCTCGTTCGTGGCAGCCGTCCGCTGCATCCCGCGCAAGTCAGAGAGGTCGAGGTGTTCTGATTGTTGGCCACGGTCGCATTCAGGAACGGCGGCGGATTTACTAAGCCGGCGGGCCACCCCTGGTCGATATTGAATGCCGGAGTGATGCCACCGTCGCCGCTCGATATTCCGACCGCCGCGGCGTACCCCTGGAAGCTCAGATTGTTGCCGATAATCGGAGCGTAGAACATTCCATAGCCCGAGCGGATGATAGTCTTCGGCGTCAACTGATAGGCAAGGCCGAAACGCGGGCCGAAACCTCCGAGGTATGTGCTTTGAAATCCTCGCTTGGTCTTATCTCCGAAAACCACCGCGCCCAGACGATTCGCGGCCCCCGGGTTCGGTACGGTGATGTCCAATTGGCTCGTTCGGCCCGCCACTTCGTACCATGGATTCTGTAGTTCCCACCGCACGCCATAGTTCAACGTGAGCTTCTTGGTGATCTTCCAATCGTCCTGTATGTAGGTGCCGAAATATCGCGAGCGTAGCCCGTACGGAATGCCCTTGGAAAGCGAAGCGTTATTCACGGCGCCGAGAAGGAAGGTGGCGTACGAGTGACCGGTATTGCCTACGTTCGGCTGGCTGGTGGCGAATTGCGAGAAGCCGTACGTGCCCATCTCGTTGCCGAGCGGACGGAAGTTGAAATGGAACCAATCGGCGCGCGCGCCGAACTTGATGTTGTGCTTGCCGCGCGTCCAGGTCACCGAGTCCTGCAGGTTGTAGTTGTCGTCGCCCTCGTAACGGAAATCCGTATTGGCGATCGCGCCGAAGCCCTGGCCGTCGAACGTCACCGCCGGGAATCCGCCTGAAAACGCGCCGGGCACCTTTAACCCGATATCGGCAGAGCTCGCGGTGGGATTGCCAAAGCGCGTGTAGCCGGCCTGGATTCGATTACTGAGGTTCGGGCGAATGAAGTAGTCGTCGCTTAGCACCACGTTGCGCGATTGCGGGTTGTCCACAAACCCGTCGGAGACGCGGGGAAGCGGGCCGCGCGAATGCGTCCGGCGGGGATTCTGATAGCGAACGTTGCCGCTGAACTTGTTCTTGTCCGAGATTTGATGGTCGATCTTCACGAGGAACGAATCGGAGGGCTGGGTGGCTGGGCCGACGCCGATAAAATTCCCGGAGAGCTGTCCCGGTACGTTCGACGCCGGGATGACGTTTTGGATCGCTTTGGCGAAGCTGGAGAAGCGCGACGCCGGAATCTGGTTTCCGGGAAACTGGGCGCGAACGCCGGAGCCGCCAGCGGCGGTGAGCGGATCGAAAATCGGATTGATGCGAGGATCGGAAAAATCGCCCTGCCGCATCGCCGCGGTGGCCACCGTGGTCGTTACGCCTTGCGGAACGTTGATGCGCTGGAAGCCCGTGTAGTTTCCGAAGTAGAATGTGCGGTTCTTACCGTTATAGAGTTTCGGGATGATGAGAGGTCCGCCGATCGACCCTGCATACTCAGCCTGCCGGGTCACGTCCGGAATCCGCGCGTTAAAGCGGCGCGAGTCCAATACGTTGTTGCGCAGCAGTAACGTTACGTTGCCGTGGACATCGTTGCCGCCGGACTGCGTGATCATCGTCACCACGCCGCTGGAGGTCCGCCCGTATTCGGCCGGCGGCACTACCGCCTCCACCTTGAATTCCGCGATCGTGTCATAAGACGGATGCGCCTGGTCCGGGCTGTTGGTCGCAGCGTTGTAAGCTACCGGCGCGCCGTCGACGAGAACCTCGCTCGCAAACGCGCGCCCGCCCGTGATGTTCGCCCCGAACGCGCCACCCGTGGCGCCCGGCGTCAGCCTCACAAAGCTAGTGGGGTCACGCAACGCGCCGGTCAACTGGAACGGCAGCGCATTGAGCATCGTCTTGTTCACCTGATTGCTCACCGTGGAAGACTCGGGTTGAAGCAGCGGCACCTCCGCTTGCACCGTCACGCTTTCGCCGACCGAGCCCACCTGGAGCGCCACGTCCACGCGAAGCGCGCGCGCCGCGTCCAGCACGAGGTTTGACTCCACGTGCCCTTTGAATCCTGGAGAATTCACCTTGACCTCATACGGGCCGGCTGTCAGGGAGGGAACGTTGTAGACGCCGGCGGAATTGGTCTCTGTCAGCGAAACCATACCTGTCGCGGTATTCTTGACACTGACCTTTGCGCCCGCCACGAGGGAAGTGCTTGGATCGGTGACGAGGCCGGTGATGGAACCAGTGACGCCCTGTCCGAAGGCAGACATGGCAAAAAGTGTAAGGCAGGCAATACGGGCTTTCATATGACAAAGTATGATATTTAAGTTCATGAAGGCTGTCAAGGGTAGGTCGAGTTATCATCCGGCCGCCGCGGTGGCCCTATTGTCCACGGGATTGACGATTGCCCCGCTTCTGGCCCAAACAGCGGGCCCTTGCGAAGAAGGACTGGCTTTGTTCCTGCGCAAGGCCCATGCCGCGGCCCAGGGTGAACTCTGGAAATGCGTCCTTGCTGGCGCTCCTTCGCGCGAACCTGCCTGGCTGCTGGCCCAGACCTATCGCGAGTTGAAAAACTACGACGATGGGTTTACTCGCCTGGGTCGGCTCCCGAGCGGGCCTCCGCCCTCGGTGGATCTCCTTTACCTTGAGGGCTTCCTTAAGTTCCGCACGGGAAAGCATCGCGAGTCCATTGACGTGCTCGGCCGCGGATTCCGCATCGATCCTCAGGACTGGCGCATTCACCACATCTTTGCCTTGAACTACGTTGTCCTCGGCATCGTTGAAGGCGCCCTTCACGAACTGCAGGTGGCCATTCTACTCAACCCGCGGAACGCCGAACTCTACTACCAACTGGCGCGATTATTCTACTCACAAAGCCGCGTGACGGAATCGGTGGAAGCCTCGGAGAAGGCGATCGGGCTCGAGCCGGACTACTCCGATGTCTACACTAACCTCGGTCTCTGTCACGAGTCACTCGGCGAAGAAGCCAAGGCGCGCCTCAACTACGAAAAGGCCATCGAAATCAATCGCCGGCAGCAGCGCACGGATGAATGGCCCTTCCTTAACTATGCTTCGTTCCTGATCAAGCAGGAGGAGACCGAACGCAGCCTCGCTTTACTGGCCGAAGCGCTCGGGCAGAATCCACGCTGCGGCCGGGCCTACTACTTGCGCGGCAAGTTGTTCCGGAAGTTGGAACGTCTCCCGGAGGCGAAACGGGACCTCGAACGCTCGATCGCTCTCGATCCCCAAGATCCCAGTCCTTTTTACGAACTTGGAGTTCTGCTGCGAAGGTTGGGCGACGCCGCGGGATCCAAACGCATGTTCGAAAACTTCCAGGCGCTGTCGAAAAAGCCCGCTTCAGATCTGCGTTGATTTTGACTTGCGGTCTAGGAGCCGGCCTATTGAACCAAAAAAGCATCCGGGTGCATGCTGCACGTATTCGCAAGAGGTGCTCGTGAATAAACGACTCCTTGCCCTTTCACAAAGAAATGCAACCGGCTAGGACCCGCCCCGCTCCGGTTCGCTCTCGTCCTCGTGCCCGCGATTGAGCCGGTCTTCGCGATCTTCTCGCTTTTCGTGCTCCTCGCGCGCCTTCCGTGCTTCGCGTTCTTCAACACCATCGCTCATAGCTTCCAGTAGAACGCCGGGTCCCAAAAAATGCAACCGGGCGAGGCGGCTTCCGTTGGCGGCTTCGCGCCGGAGTGGTATCCTGGCATCTACCCCTCTTTCACCATGATCCCGGAGTCTATCCAAGAAGGCCTTACATTCGACGACGTGCTCCTTGTGCCGGCGCGTAGTTCCATCGTGCCCACCGAGACCGACTCGCGGACGATGTTCACCCGTAAAGTCGCGCTCAATATCCCCATCACCAGTTCGGCGATGGACACGGTCACCGAATCGCACCTGGCAATCGCTCTGGCGCGCGAAGGCGGCATCGGCGTGGTTCACAAAAATCTGTCGATTGAGCGGCAAGTGGATGAAGTCGACAAGGTGAAGCGCTCGGAAAGCGGGATGATCGTCGACCCCGTCACGATCCAGCCCGATCAGCCCATCGCCGACGCGCTCGACCTGATGAGCCGCTTCCGGATTTCGGGCGTTCCGGTTACGACGAAGGACGGCAAGCTGGTGGGAATTCTCACCAATCGCGATCTCCGGTTTGAAACACGCTTTGAAGATCCCGTTTCCACGCGCATGACGCGCGAAAACCTCATCACGGTGCCGGTGGGCACGACGCTTGAGTATGCGCAGGCGATGCTGCACAAACATCGCGTCGAAAAGCTGATGGTCGTGGACGACAATTATCAGTTGAAAGGGCTGATCACGGTCAAGGACATCCAAAAGAAGATCAAGTACCCGAACGCAGCCAAGGACGAGCAGGGCCGTTTGCGCGTAGCGGCGGCGATCGGAGCGACGGGCGATTATCTGGAGCGCGCGCAGGAACTGGTGCGGCGCAACGTGGACGTGATTGTGATCGACACGGCGCACGGGCACAGCGAACGCGTGATTCAGGCCGTGATGGCGATCAAGCGGGCATTGGACGTGCAACTGGTGGCCGGCAACGTCGCCACTTATGAGGGCGCGCGCGATCTGATCGAACTGGGCGTGGACGGTATCAAAGTCGGCATCGGGCCTGGCTCCATCTGCACCACGCGTGTGGTGTCGGGGGCGGGCGTGCCGCAGATCACGGCGATCTCGGAAGCGTCGAGGGCCGCTCGTCCGGCGGGTGTACCGTTAATTTCCGATGGCGGCATAAAATACTCGGGCGACGTGACGAAGGCAATTGCGACTGGCGCGGATTCGGTGATGATCGGCAGTCTGTTTGCCGGCACCGAAGAGAGCCCGGGCGAGACGATTCTTTTCCAGGGCCGCACGTTCAAGAGTTATCGCGGCATGGGCTCACTGGGGGCGATGACGTCGGGTTCTTCCTCCTCCGCGGATCGATACGGGCAGGAAGGCACGGCGGCGCGTAAGCTGGTGCCCGAAGGCATCGAAGGGCGCGTGCCATATAAAGGACCGCTCGCCGATCTGGTGTTCCAACTCGTGGGCGGTTTGCGCGCGGGTATGGGTTATTGCGGATGCCAGACGATCCCGGAGTTACAGAAGCACGCCAAGTTCCTGCGCGTGAGCATGGCTGGTCTGAAAGAAAGCCACGTGCATGACGTCATCATCACCAAGGAAGCGCCGAACTATCGGGTGGAGTAGGGTAATGGGATTGTTGGCTTGGTCAATTCCTCAAGCCTAACGAGATTGGAATTCGCTTCCTGGTTGGTTGTCCCGCACATCTCAACCGAAGGAGCGAGGCTGGAGCAGACGGCGGGCCGCTCAGGGCGGCCAAACAGCAGGCATTCTCCGGTGGTGGACAGTTGGATGCAACGAGAGTAGGCAGGCTTGCCGTTTGGCATCCCCGGAATCGCCGACGAAATGCCTGGAACGATGCAGCAGGCTCCGCAGCCGATCCGGCATTGCATAGGGGTGAGTCAATCTTACCCAAACGTACGATGCCGCCGGGCCGCCTGGAACGAACGGCACGACGGCATCGTACAAGGCGAAACGCAAGATTTAGGCGGCGTGCTGCAGGACGGACTCTTCGGGCTCACCTTCTGTGAAGCCGCGGTCGTCATCGTCAAACCCGCCGTTCAAATCGGCCAATTCCTGGCAACCGATGCACAACGCCGCCCAAGGAATGGCCAGCAGCCGCCTGGGGCTGATTTCCTCTTCGCAATGGCGGCAAGTGCCAAGCGTTCCCTCGCGGAGCCTTTGTAACGCAGCGTCCAGCTCACGCAGCATTCGCGAGTTCCGCGTGATATCGGCGACTGCGAGTTCGCGGTTCACCTTATTTTGAATCTGGTCCAATTCCTCCGAGACTCGCTCAATGCGGATGTCATCGATCTGCCGAAGGGCCGCGATCAACTCTTCCCGCTTGGCGCGGAGGGTTTTTTCTACGGAAGCGGCCTGTGTCATATTCATCTCGTCTACTAAGATGCAGTTGGGGCGCCAAATGTTCCATGCCAGACGCAAATTTCTGATGATTAAGGCATACCATCTAGAGGGTATGTGCGATGCGGAGGCCGCCCGGCAATCGATTTTGTGACTATTCGGATAGACTTTCTGTGGTCTTGGATAGACACTGAGGCTCAGGCCCTAACCGATTCATAAGGTCTTCGTCCTACATCGCTGGCGCTTCGCGTGACGTCCTTTGGTCAGCCGTGCCACCCGTTCGGTCGTTGTCATCCTTAAGGGTCATAAGCCAGCGGTGGAAACGCCGGCTCGCCGCATCGCTTCCCGGATCAGTTGAGCGGCTTCCGGGTACTCTTTCTTGGCGTTCCCGAAGAACACGCCCTCTGCCACCATCAGCGGCGTCCAACCGAGCTTGGTTTTGACGTCGACGCGGGCGCCGCGCTCGATTAGATATTTCACGATGCCAGCTTGGCCCGAGGTAATGCCGCCGATCAAGGGCGTGCTACCGCTCCAGCGAGGGTCGCCCAGTACCTTGTCGGCCAGTTCCGGTAAGTTCAAAGGGTAGTAGAGCAGAGTGTACTGCGCATCGCCCACCATCGGATGATTGCCGAAGTCCGCCTGGGCATTCACATCGTTGCCGAGGTCGATCGCCAATTTCACCGCCTCCAGTCTTTCCGATTCGCTGCAGCCGGTGAAGGGCCCAGGGCTCTCGCCTTGCCAATATCCAAGACCGGCGGCTGCCATCAACGGCGTAATGCCTTGCGAAGTGGGCAGCTTGGGATCGGCTCCGCCAGCCACCAGCACGCGCATCATCGGCGCATCCCCGGCTTGCGCGGCGACGTAGAATGGGGTGGCTCCGACGTAGCTGAGAAAGTGCCGGCCCAGCGCAATACTGGGCGGGTTCTTGACAGTGCCGCCTTCTTTGTCGAACTTTTTCTCCTGCCACTGAATCCGCGCATTCGGGTTGGCGCCCTTCGCCAGCAGAGCTTTGGCGAGTTCCAGGTGCGTAGTTTTACCCTGCGGCTTGGGAGGCGTGTAGGACTTACGCGCGACCCCGGCTCCGCCGTCCGAACCCGGCTTGTGCATCCAGGCCAGCGAGTGGAGGGCTGAGCCGCGCGGATCGGGCGTATTCGGGTTGGCCCCACGATCAAGCAGCATCATGGCAAGGTCGAAATATGCGTTCACGACGGCGATGTTCAAGGCGCTGCTGCCGTCGGGAGCCGCGTCGTTGACGTTGGCGCCGTGGGCCAGTAGTTCGATCGCGGCTGCGGCTTGGTTGTTACGGATAGCAAACAGGAAAGGCGTGAACCCGGTCGAAGACTTCGCTTTCACGCCGGCTCCGAACTCGGTCAACATGGCAATCGTGGAGGTGTTGCCTTCGGCAGCGGCCCACATCAACGCCGTTTGACCACGCACCGGTTCGCGCGCGTTGACCTTGGCCCCGTTGGCAAGCAGCAGCTTGACCGCATCCACTTTACCGGCGAGCGAGGCGATCATCAGCGCGGTCTGCCCTTGTTCGGAGGTGCTGTTGGGATCGGCGCCGGCTTTCAGGAGGCGTTCAACCATAGCCGCACTTCCATTCGTGCAGGCCAGGGAAAGCGGCGTGATGTTGTATCGTGTAGCGGCCGTGCTCCTGGCCCCTGCCGTTAGCAGCAGGTTGGCAATGTCGAGGTTGTCCGCTTCGGCGGCGGCATGGAGCGGCGTGGATCCGTCGGCTGAGGTCGCGTTGGGATCGGCCCGCTGCGCGAGCAGCAGGCGCACTGTCTTGACGTCGCCTCTCCTTGCCGCTTCTAGCAAGGAGGAGGGCGCGCTGAAGATGGAATCTGGCGCGACGAGGAAAAGTGCGAGTGCAAGAGAGGCGCGAAATCCGATGATGCTCATGGTATGGCCAACCACAGTATATTACAGCGAATCCAAGCGAGTATGTATAATGACCGTAGCCTCTCGCCATGTTTCGACCCAGCTCAATTGCGGCGCTTATATTGCTGGCGGCCCCCGCCCACCCGCAAGCCGGTGCGGTGCTGAGCAGGTATTGCGCGACTTGCCATAGCGAGAAAGCCAAGACTGCGGGATTCACGATCGACGCGGCCAGCTCGGTGCATCCTGGCGAAAAGGCCGAGTACTGGGAAAAGGTGATCCGCAAGCTTCGCTCGAATGCCATGCCGCCAGCGGGCGCCCCCCGCCCTGACGCGCGTACCATGAACGCGACGATCGAGGCGCTTGAAACCGAACTCGATCGCGCTGCCGCCGTCAAGGCGAACCCCGGCAAGCTGCCCTTGTTGCATCGGTTGAGCCGAACCGAGTATCAACATACGGTGCGCGATTTGCTGGCCGTCGACGCGCTGCCGAAAGAACTGGATTATTCGATGTTGTTGCCCGCCGACAACGCTAGCAGCGGCTTCGATAATCTTGCGGACCTGCTGTTTGTTTCGCCCAGCGATCTGGAACGATACGTCGATGCCGCACAGAAAATCAGCGCACTGGCGATTGGCGATCCCACCACCCCCGTGATGGTGAACATTCATAAGATCTCCGATGAACAGTGGCAGGACTCGCGCGATCCAGACCTTCCGTTTGGCACGCGCGGCGGGCTCGCCGTGAAGAGCCATTTTCCGCTGGACGGTGAATACACCGTCAAGGTCGAATTCGCCGGCGTCTCGGTTCAGCGGGAAGAACTAGAGATCGGCGTCGACGGCGAGCGCCTTCACTTAGCCCAGCTTGGCGCAAATACGTTGGTGGGCGGCGCGCGAGTCCGCGGATATCGGCCGCAGATGAAAACCCAGGAATTCCGCATTGCGGCCAAGGCCGGCCCGCGGGTGGTGGGGGTGGCGTTCATCGAACAAAACCAGACTCGCGACGAAGAAACTCTGCGGCCCCAACTGCGCGGAAGAGGTACGCGGCTGGCCATCGCGAGCGTGACCATTAGCGGCCCTTTTCAAGCCAAAGGTCCCGGCGATACGCCGTCGCGCCAGCGCATCTTCGTTTGCCGTCCTGCATCCTCCGCCGAGGAGCTGCCGTGCGCCAGACGGATTCTTTCCACGCTGATGCAGCGGGCCTACCGCAGACCTGTCACACCGGACGATCTTGCGCGGCTGGAGCCTTTCTATCAGACCGGGCGCGCCGAAGGCGGTTTTGAGCGAGGCATCCAAAGCGCGCTTGAACGCCTGCTGGTGAGCCCACAGTTCCTCTTCCGCATCGAACGTGAAGCGGAAGGGATGGCTCCGGGAGCCGCCTACCGTATCGGCGATGTCGAGTTGGCTTCGCGTTTGTCGTATTTCCTGTGGAGCAGTATGCCGGACGACGAGTTACTCAATCTGGCCGTCCGCAATCAACTCAGCGACCCTGCCGTATTGACCAGGCAAACCCAACGGATGTTAGCCGATCCCCGTTCGCGTGCGCTAGTTACTAACTTCGCCGAACAGTGGTTGTTCCTGCGCGATCTGGAGTCGAAGAAACCGGACGATCTGGTGTTCCAGGATTTCGATGAAACCCTGCGCCACGGCTTTCGCCAGGAGACGGAACTTTTTGTCGATAGCGTGCTGCGCGATAACCGAAGCGTGCTGGATTTATTGACGGCAAACTATACGTTCCTCAATGAGCGGATAGCTAAACATTATGGGATTCCGAACGTGCAAGGCTCCCACTTCCGGCGCGTGGCGTTGCCAGCCGATAGCCCACGCGGCGGCTTGTTGGGGCAGGGCAGCCTGCTGACGATTACCTCTTACTCCACGCGCACTTCACCGGTGGTGCGTGGCAAATGGGTGCTCGAAAACCTGCTGTCAGCTCCGCCTCCGCCTCCGCCCGCCAACATCCCCGCGCTGAAGACGGAGAGCGGAGAATCCGGGAAAGCGCTGTCCATGCGTGAGGCGCTCACGCGGCATCGGGCCGACGCAGCGTGCGCCGGATGCCACGCCAGAATGGATCCGATCGGTTTTGCGATGGAAAATTTCGATGCGGTCGGCCGGTGGAGGGATCTTGAGGCCGGCAATCGCATCGATGCGTCGGGCGTTTTACCCGATGGCACTGCGATTGACGGCATGGCAGGATTAAAGAAGGCGCTGCTCCTGCATCCGGAAGAGTTTGTCACGACGGTGGCCGAAAAGCTCTTGACGTACGGGATTGGACGGAATGTGCAATTTTACGATCGGCCCACGGTGCGGGCCATCGTGCGTCAGGCGGGGGCGGACAACAACACCTTCGCCTCGCTGGTGTCGGGTGTGGTGCGCAGCAAGCCGTTTCAGATGAGGACGGCGCAAGGCGGCGGGAGGACAAAATGAATTTCGTCACAAAGAAGGCGTTATCGCGCCGCACGGTGCTACAGGCGATCGGCGCAACCGTTGGGTTGCCATTCATGGAGGCGATGGCTCCGGCGCTGTCAGCCGCTCCCAAGCCGACGCCGAGACTGGGATTCATTTATGTCGCCAACGGCACGATTCAGGATCAGTGGAAACCCTCGACGCCCGGCTCCGCTTATGAAATGCCGCCGATTCTGAAGCCGCTTACGCCGCTGCGGCAATACGTGAACGTCCTGACTGGCCTTTCTCACCTGCAGGCGGATACTTTTGGCGACGGCACGGGCGATCATCCGCGATCTTCGGCTGTCTGGTTGACGGGCGTGCATGCATATGACCGCACGATGCCGGGGATC
This sequence comes from Acidobacteriota bacterium, assembly GCA_043755595.1. Classification (GTDB taxonomy): domain Bacteria; phylum Acidobacteriota; class Terriglobia; order Bryobacterales; family Bryobacteraceae; genus VFZP01. The sequence continues at coordinate 60,770 of JAYUSQ010000016.1, forward strand.
GAGTTGAATCTGGCTACGACGGCCGATCAACTGGCCGCGCGCGTCATCGGCAAAGGCACGCGGGTTCCGTCGGTGGAGTTGAACCTCGATCCTCCGACTCAGGGGGCTTGCGATTCGGGCGATTGCTTCTATGTCAATACGATTTCATGGCGCAATGCGACCACTCCGAATCCTTCCGAAGCGCATCCGCGTCTGGTTTTCGAGCGATTGTTCGGGAGCGGTGGCACAGCAGCCCAACGCTTGGCGCGGGCCAAGCGAACGGGCAGTATTCTCGACTCACTGGCTCAAGAGGTGAGCCAGTTAGAACGATCCATCGGGCCCGGAGATCGCACCAAGCTCAATGAATATCTGGAATCGGTTCGCGAAATCGAACGCCGGATCCAGAATGTCGAAGGGCGAGGGTCCGAAGATTCCGTCGCTCTGCCCGAACGGCCGACCGGCATTCCCGACGGTATGGACGAACATGCGAAGCTGATCTTCGATCTGCAGGCGCTGGGCTTTCAGGCCGACGTGACACGGGTTTTCACCATGGTCATGTCGCGAGAACTGACTCCCCGCACCTACTCGCATATCGGGGTGCCGGATCAGGCCCATGCCGTATCTCATCATCGTAACGACCCGGAGCTGATCGCCAAGAAAGTGAGGATCGACACCTATCACGTCGAGTTACTGGCTTACTTTCTTGGGAAGCTGCGCGGCGCATCCGAGGCCGGCGGTTCCTTGCTGGATCAAAGCCTCATCCTCTATGGCGGCGGCATGGGCGATGGAAATTTGCACCGCCACAACGATCTCCCTTGTCTGACCGCAGGCGGATTGGGCGGGCAGGTGAAGACCGGAAGCCATCTTGCTTATAAGCGAGACACGCCGATGTCGAACCTATTGGTGACGATCTTGAATCGGGCGGGCGTCGCGACTGAAAAGCTGGGCGACAGCACCGGGCCGCTCGAATTGCCTTCGTAAGCCGTACTTACGCGCGTTCGATGTAGGTGCCGTCGGTCGTATTGATGCGAATCTTTTCGCCGGCCGCGATGAACGCCGGCACTTGGACGACCAAACCCGTTTCAAGCTTCGCCGGCTTGGTGACGTTTGAAACCGTCGCGCCCTTCAGGCCCGGCTCAGTCTCGACGATCACCATGTCGACGCTAGGCGGCAAGTCCACACTGATCGGCTTTTCTTCGTAGAAGATCACGACGACCTTGAACTGCGGAGTCAGATAATTGACCGCATCTCCGAGCATTTCCGCACGCAAGTGCATCTGCTCGTAGGTCGTGGTGTTCATGAAATGGTAGTCGTCGCCATCGGAGTAGAGGAACTCCATTTCAACTTCATCGAGAATGGCGCGCTCCACCCTGTCTTCTGAGCTGAACCGGTGCTCGGTCATGGAGCCATTGGCCAAACGGCGCATTTTGGCCTGAACGAAGCCGCGGAGGTTGCCGGGCGTCCGATGCTCGGTCTTAAAGATCGAGTACAACTCATTGTTGAACTTGATCACCATTCCGGGGCGAAGCTGGGTTGAAGGAGTCATGTTGCGATACGAAAGCTGAATCTGGCGGGACCCTTCATGATACCAGCAAGCCGAAGCTCTTATCCAAAGCCAGCAGGAACCGATCCACGTCCGTCCGATTCACATTCATAGGCGGCGAGATACGAATCACGTTGCCATTCAGCCCGCCACGCCCGATCAGGATCCGGTTCTGCCGCGCCGCCTCCATCAGCCGCACCGTCTCTTGCGTCGCCGGAGCCTTCGATTGCCGGTCTTGCACCAGTTCGATCGCCTGCATTAGCCCCATGCCGCGCACGTCGCCAATGAGCGGATGTTTTTCTTGCAAAGCCTCCAGCCCCGCCCGCAGGTACGCACCGGTTTCAGCGGCATTGACGGCCAGGTTTTCCCGCTCAATGAAATCGATAACGGCTTTCGCGGCTGCCGTCGGAATCGGCCCCCCGCCAAACGTGGAGATGGTGAGTTTCTTGACGGAGTTCGCTACGTCGGGGCGCGCGGCGGTCAACCCGATGGGAAGGCCGTTGGCCAAGCCCTTGGCGCTGGTGATGATGTCGGGCGTCACGCCCCATTGCTCAATGCCCCACCATTTGTGGCCCGTGCGCCCCCAGGCCGTCTGCACTTCATCGCTAATGAACACGCCGCCATGCTCGCGCACGATGCCGGCGACGATCTGAAAATACTCCTTGGGCGGGGTGATGAAGCCGCCGACGCCTTGGATCGGTTCGGCAATGATGCCGGCGATCTGGCCGCTGGTGGTGGTGCGAATCACATCCTTCACATCGCTGGCGCAGCGTACGTCGCAACTGGGATACGTCAGGCCGAACGGGCACCGGTAACAATAGGCGTTGTGAGCGAACGTGATGCCGGCTGGGGCGGGCGCACTCAGCCGCCACGATGAGTTCCCCGTCAGCCCCATTCCCACAGCGGAGCGGCCATGATAGGAATGCCGCAGCGCGATGATCTCGCTTGACCCCGTGTAGCAGCGTGCCGCCAGGATCGCCGTTTCGTTCGCCTCGGTACCGCTGCAGGTGAAGAAAGATTTCCAACCTGGCCCCGGCGCGATGTTCGCGATTTTGCGCGCCAGTGCCGCTTGCGGCTCAGTCGGAAAGACTGTCGAGACGTGCTGTAACGTGTCCACCTGTGCATGAACCGCCTGGTTCACTTTTTCGTTGCAATGGCCCACGCTCACTGTAAGAATGCCGCCAAAAAAATCGAGATACCGATTGCCGTCCGCGTCCCAAACGTATTGATCTTTGGCGCGCTCCAGCACGAGCGGTTCTCCATAGTAGTGAAAGACGGAGGGAAACAGGCACTCCTGGTTGGCGAGGATGATTTCTTCTTTGGTCATGGCGGGAATCCTTAGTATATGAGCGAGAATCGATAGATGGCGATTGTGCATTGGATTGGCGGCAAGCCCGTGTCTTCAAACAGCGGACGCTCGGGCATCGTATGGGATCCGGCTACCGGAGCGGAACAGGCGCGCGTGGGATTCGCCAGCGTGGACGATGTCGATCACGCGGTGGCCGTAGCCAAACGCGCTTTCGCCGATTGGCGCGCCACGCCGTTATCGCGCCGCTCCGAAGTAATGTTCAAGCTGCGCGAATTGGTGGACGCCAACCGCCGCCGTTTGGCTGAAATCCTGGCGTCCGAGCACGGCAAGACGCTGCCCGATGCGCTTGGCGAAGTGGCGCGCGGGCTGGAGAATATTGAGTTCGCGTGTGGCATCCCGAACCTGTTGAAGGGAGGATTCTCCGAGCAGGCGAGTCGAGGCATCGACGTGTATCAGATCCGCCAACCGATCGGCGTCGTGGCAGGTATCACGCCCTTCAACTTCCCGGCGATGGTGCCCATGTGGATGTTCCCGAATGCCATCGCCTGCGGCAATACCTTCATCCTGAAGCCTTCGGAAAAGGATCCGTCCGTGAGTTTATTTCTGGCGGAGTTGATGCAACGCGCCGGGCTTCCCGATGGTGTGTTTAACGTCGTGCAGGGCGACAAGGTGGCCGTGGATCGGCTGCTTGAGCATCCCGATGTGAAGGCGATCAGCTTTGTCGGTTCGACCCCGGTGGCCAAGGCGATCTACGAAATCGCGACGGCCCGTGGCAAGCGTGTGCAAGCGCTCGGCGGCGCGAAAAATCACATGCTGGTGCTGCCCGATGCCGACATCGACATGGCGGCAGACGCGGCTGTATCGGCGGCCTACGGTTCAGCGGGCGAGCGTTGCATGGCGATCTCCGTGGTGGTCGCCGTGGGCGCGGTGGCCGATCCATTGATCGCCGCGATTCGCGAGCGCATGGCGAAGATAAAGGTGGGGCCAGGCCTGGAAGCAGGCAACGAAATGGGGCCGCTGGTGACGCGCGAACATCGCGATCGCGTAGCGGGATATTTGGCAGGCGCAGCGGAAGAAGGCGCGACGGTGACCGTGGATGGCCGCCACGATCCCGCCTGCCAAAGCGATGGGTTCTTCCTGGGCGCCTCGCTGTTGGACGATGTGTCGCCGGAGATGAAGTGTTATCGCGACGAGATCTTCGGCCCGGTGCTGGGCGTGGTGCGCGTGAATACCTACGACGAAGCGCTGCGTATGATCAACGAGAATCCCTACGGCAACGGCACGGCGATCTTCACGCGCGATGGCGGCGCGGCGCGGCAATTCCAGTTCGATGTCGAGGTGGGGATGGTGGGGATCAATGTGCCGATTCCGGTGCCGGTAGCGTACTACAGTTTCGGCGGCTGGAAGGCATCGCTGTTCGGAGATTTGCATGTCTACGGGCCGGAGGGCGTGAGTTTCTACACGCGGACGAAGGTGGTGACCAGCCGTTGGCCGGACCCGGGGACGAGCAAAGTGGATTTGGGATTCCCGCAGAATCGTTGAGCGGTGAGCTCTTTCAAAGGGACGGTCACGATGAAAGTCCGCGACGTTATTAGACTGTTAGAATCGGATCAATGGAATCAGGTCCGGCAGAAGGGTAGTCATCGAACGTTCAAACATCCAACGAAGCCTATGGTTGTTACGCTCCCAGGCCATCCGGGCGATGACCTTCCACCCGGGACCTTGAAGTCGATCCTCAGAAAAGCGGAGATCCACGAACCATGAAGCGCTACGCAGTCATCTTGGAGAAGGCCGCGAACAATTGGGCCGCATACGTCCCGGATTTACCCGGTTGCGTGACGACCGGAAAGACCCGCGACGAGACCAAACGAAACATTAGAGAAGCGATAGAACTTCACCTGGAAGCAATGGTGGAGGTGGGTGAGCCCGTGCCCGAACCGTCGAGCTTCGCCGATGAAATCGAGGTCACGACGGCGGCCTAGATTGGCAGCCGTCTCACTCGCCCCCTTCTACCGATTCTGTACCATTCAGCGCTGTTACATCGCCCGTTTTAGCGGCGTCCACTAGTCTGATGATAATGCCCCGTTTCGCATTGCCGCTCCTTTTGGCGGCCGCCAGCCGCTTAACCTTCGCAGCCGCAGCCGATCCCGACCTCATCGTCGTGGGTGCCGGAATTGCTGGCCTGTCGGCAGCGCTGGAAGGGGCGCGCGCGGGCTTGAAGGTCACCGTTGTCGAGCAGAACTCGGTGGCCGGCGGCCACGCCGTAATTTCCTCCGGCGGGCTTTCTTTGATCGGCACGCCGGTGCAAGAGCGGTTGAAGATCGCCGATTCGCCCGACATTGCCTATCGCGATTTTATGACCTGGGGCGAAGACGCCAAAGAAGAATGGGTCCGCTATTACGTCAAGAATTCCAAGACTGAAATCTATGACTGGATGACGGCGCTCGGCACGGAATTTCTGTTCGCCTCCATGAACGGCGCGGGCAACAGCGTAGCTCGTTTCCACTCGCCGCGCGGCCAGGGGCTCGGCCTCGTCATTCCCGTTTGGCGCGAGATCCTGCGGCAAGGCGGTGTGACGTTTCTGCTGAACACGCGCGTCACAGCGCTACGCACTTCCGCTCCCGCTGGCGGGCGCGTCACCGGCGTGGCGGTTGAGAACCTGCGCACAGGCATGAAAAGTGAGATCAAAGGCGGCGCGGTCTTGCTGAGCGCTGGCGGATTTGGGGCGCAATTGGACTTGGTGCGCGCGTCTTGGCCCTCCAACATGCGCGTGCCGGAGCGCGTGCTCGCGGGCGGCGGCTTCTTCGCATTTGGCGACGGGATGGATCTGGCAAAATCAGCAGGCGGAGTGGCGGCGAATCTCGATCACCAGTGGAACTACGCAAGCGGGTTGCCCGATCCGTTCGATCCCGAAGGCAAACGCGGCTTCTACAGCAACGCGGCCGGCGCCATTTGGGTGAACGCACAGGGCAAGCGCTTCGTGTTGGAACAACACGAACCTGGAGTTTCTACATTTCCGACCGAGAATGTTTTGGCGTGCGCCGCAGACTCGTCGGGCGCACCCGCGTTGAAATGAGTCGGTCGGTTTAGTTAA
>JAYUSQ010000017.1:0-28209 GCA_043755595.1 Acidobacteriota bacterium
CGCGCGGGGATTTCAAGCTGAAGAAGTTTTTCGACCGAGAGGCAGTAACAGAGGTTATTCGAAAGATTGGCGAGGTAATCGACGCGATCGGTGAGAGGCACCACCTGTTGCCAGGTGCGGACTTCGCATTGCTTTTCGATGCCGGTATGGAGATAGCCGATGTCGGCGGCCGCTTTAAGGATCGTTTCGCCGTCGAGCTCAATCAGGATGCGCAGCACGCCATGGGTAGACGGGTGCTGCGGACCCATATTGAGGGTCATCGTGCGGCGGCGCGATTGGCCTTCGGCGGGCATGTCGGCAAGTGCTGTGTTGTAGTCGCTCAACTCTGGGCCGCTCCTCTTCACTATTCGTTCTTGTAGTCGTACTTGTGGCCGTGAATCGGGAAATCCTTACGCAACGGGTGGCCTTCCCAGTCGGTGGGCATTAGGATGCGGGTGAGGTTGGGGTGGCCTTTGAAGGATACGCCGAAAAGGTCAAAAACTTCGCGCTCATACCAGTCGGCCGCACGCCAGACGGAGTAGACCGAATCGATCGAAGGTGCGTCCCCGCTGACTCGGCATTTCAAGCGCAGGCGTTCATCTTCGGTGACGCCGGGGCGCGGCATCGAGTGAAGGTGATAGATCACTTCGAAGCGCGGCTCCATCGGGTACATGTCGACGCAAGTGACGGCGGCGAGACGGATGAAGCGGTCTTTCTTGAGGAACGCGGCGGCTTCGACGATGCGGGCAGGCGCGATTTCGAGCGTCAGTTCATCGAACGCGAATTTCGCGTCGACAATAGCGCCCGGCAGACCCGCTTCGAGGACCTTGGTCACACGCATCTCTTTGACTCGATCAGTCAGCATTTCTTCGAAAATCCCGTCGTCACAATTTTAGTTAGACGCCGTCCGAACCCGATCGGATGCAGCGGCGTTGGCGTTTCCGACGGCAGTGAGGCTGTCGATCGTGGACAGAGGGCCGGTGTTGCCGTGCTGAATCATGGCGACCTTGGACCAGTCGAGCACGCCCTTCTTCCAGATGTAGAAAAAGCCCGACAGGATCAGCACCACGAAGACGAACATTTCAGTGAACGCTACCATCTTGAGTTCCCGGAATACGACGACCCACGGGTATAAGAAGACGGCTTCGATGTCGAACAGGATGAACAGCATCGCGACGAGGTAGAACTTGATGGAAAAGCGCTCACCGGCAGAGCCGATCGGGGCCATGCCGCATTCGTACGGCGACTCCTTGACCTTGCTCTTGACCTTTTGACCCAAAAGGAACGAGCCCCCGACCAACGCGATGGCGAGGACCACTCCGAGCAGCGCCTGGATTAGCAAAGGGAAGTACTGTTCCAGTGGCGAAGATGGCATGATGTAACTTTAGACTATACCAAATTGAGACCGGGGCACGCGCGGGCGAAGATGCAGAAAAACCAAACAAATCTGATTGAAATTGTTTTAAACGGAGAGGCGCGGGGTGTTTCAGCGGGATTGACGGTGGCGGGATTGCTGGCGGAGTTAGGGGTGGAGGGGGGCCGGGTGGCGGTGGAGTTGAACCGGGAGATCGTGCGGAAGACGGCTTGGGAGGCGACGGCGGTGGAGGCGGGGGCGGCGGTGGAGATTGTGCAGTTTGTGGGCGGGGGGTAGCGGAAGGCGGTGCTATGCTGATGTCGCAACGCCCATGACACGCCAAATCCCGGTCGCCTTTTTGTTACTTACCACACTATTTCCGGCCGGGGCTCATGCTCAGGCGACGCGGAACGACACGGTCGAAGTCACCGTGACCAGACGTCTGGAAGCGGCCGCACTTGAAGCGTTTGTGGTTGTGGACGCTTCGGCGCCGGTTTCGTCTAGCGCGGCGCAGGTGGCGGGGGCGCTGGCGCCAGTTGGGATTCGGTTGGAACATTTGCGGCGCATCCGGATTGAACGCCCATTTTCCTACTCCGAGACGCCCCAGCCATTGGTCATCCAATATGCGTTTGAGATGGCCGAACCGGCCGCCCGCATGGAATCACTGACGCTGGAAATCGCCCGTCTGGCTAAGGCGGCGCCGGCCCCGTTGATTGGCATCGTCTATTCGGCGGGACTGGCGCCGACGCCAGCGGCTTTGGAATCGGCTCGCTTGGCAGCGTTGCCAGATGCGTTCGCTGAGGCGCGGGCCAATGCGGAGGCGACACTGACCGAGGCTGGACAGACGCCGGGTCCCATCGTCGCGATCCAGGATGTGATGACCGGCGGCTACTTCGGAACCGTCGCTACTCTTACGTTGTCTTTACGAATGGCCAGACAATCGCCGGGTCCATACCCGGCTCGAAGCGTGTCGACGACCGTAACGCGTGAGGTGACGGCGGCCTTCGATATTGCTGTCGTGTACGTCGGTGTTGGGCTGGAACGAGAGAAGGCGTTGCAATTGGTGGCGCCCTTCGGCGTGACAGCCGCGCATCTGAATTCTAGCCAGTCCACGCTGTACGCGGTCAGGTTAAGTGCTGAAGAAGAAAGTCATGCCACGCGCGCCCAGACCCAGTTCAGTTACATCATCCCGGCACCGACGGTTCCCCGGCTGGTCGAATCACTGAACAAGATTTCGGCGGAAACGCAGAAAGAGAGCGGGCTCGTCTTCTCGGTGTGGATCGGCCATTCTTCGGAGCTATTGGAGCGTGAACGCCGGAAGTCGATTGCCGGACTTCTGAGTGAGGCGCGTCTTCAGGCTGAGCCGCTGGCCAAGTTGCTTGCCCTGCCATTGGGCGCGCCGCGAACGATCAACAATTTAGGAAGCGGAACGGCGCCGTTTGCCGGATATCTGACTACCGCCCTTTATTTTGCGAGCCAAGAGCGGCGGCTGTTTCCGAGCTATACGGGATTGGCGGTTGAGTTCGCGGCAGAGTAGGCGGAACGGCTAAGCCATGAGGGTCACACATTCAGCGATTTTCCTTGCTTTGCTCACCGGCGCATGTTCGATTGTGAACGGTCAGACGGTAACAGCGTCAAGCGACCGGTTGGTAACGGCAACCGGCGGTGGGAGCGAGGCCGTCATGCTGGTCCGCGTGGCCGTACCGGTCGAGAAAACATTGACTGACGTCGCTGGCGCTCTAGCGGTGGCGGGTATCGCGCGGCAAGACTTGGCCGGCCAAGCAGTGGGGCGAAGCGGCGACTACAACGGCGTGAAATACACGCGATATTTTCTGTTTCGCTCCGTCTTGCCGGTAGCGCGGCTGAATCGGATGCGCGTATCATTGGCGGCGGTCGCGGACGCACACCCGAGCGGCCTCGACCTTACTTACACGACGGAATTGCGAGATTCGCCTGAGGACATCGACAAGATGCGCGCGCGGGTGATTCCCGAGTTGTTCCGCGAAACTAGAGCCGACGCGGAGAGTTTGTTGATTGAAGGCGGTTTCAGACCTGGCGAGATCGTGGCCGTGACAGAGTGGATCGACAGGGTGAGCGAGACCGGCTGGCGAATCTCGCTTTCGCTGACCATGGCACGCCTGGGCGCCGGGGGCGTCGCCGGACCAGCCGGCCCTGTAAGGATTTCGACAGTGGTGACGCCTTCCGGCGCGCCGTATCGCCTGGGAGCCCCGGAGTTGACTGCGTCCTTCGAGCCAGATCCACCGCAGACGCGTGCTGAACTGTTGGAATCCCTGGCTCCGGCGGGATTAACGGCCCGGCATCTCGTCAACGCCGCAAGCAGACCGTCGTACCGTGTAAATGAATTTGGGGCACTGTCCGATGACGGCCCGAGCTTTTCGTATGAATTCGTTGCACCCGCTAGCGAAACGAATGCGGTGGAACGGCTGCGGCTGATCCCGGTATCGAGGGAAAGCGGTGCTAGCGTATCGTACCCGTTGTTGTTGACAGCGATTGATCGCGCGGCGCTGGCCAAGGCTGCGCGGGCGCGGGCCAGGCTGCTGGCCGGATTATTGGGCGCGAGGGTGGGCGAGGTGTTGGGTTCGGCGAAGTACGATTTGTTTTCGTCGCCATTCCTTGGGCGCGGTCTCAATCAGTTAGTAGGGAGTTTTGTAACAGGGCGTGGCGAGATTTTTCTGCGAGAACCCGCAGCGCCAACCGCGATACGCTACACATTCGCGGCGGCTGCGAATTGACGGCGGAGGATGGCGCGGGATAATGATGGGCCTTTCGGCAGGATGGGGAGAGCGGATCCTGGCCGCATGTTGGCCGTGGTTTGTGGCGGGAGGTAGCGATATACTGAGGCCAGGAAGGTGCCATCCGAATGACAGCGACGATGGATATAGGCGCGATGATCGAGAGGTCTCTGGAGATCCGGGGGAATCGGGCGCGGATCGCCGGTACCGGCGTTACAGTGATGCGCATTGCGGTCTATCATAATCTGGGTTTCAGTCCATCGGAGATTGCCGTCAAGTATGGACATCTGGCGCTGGCGCAGGTTCACGCAGCGCTGGCTTACTATTTCGCGAATAGGGACGAGGTCGACGGCGATATTTCTGCGGAGGAGACGGCGGGCTCGGCGCTTGAGGGTGAGTTCGCGACACAATCGGCGAGGCCCGTGGTTTGAGCCGTATTCGTCTGTATGTGGACGAAGACGCAATGGACAACGACCTGATCGGGGGCTTGCGTTTAAATTGGAATCGATGTTCAGTCGGCGCGCGATGCCGGGCTGATCGAAATACCGGATGAGGTGCATCTCGACTTCGCGAGCCGATCCGGCCGCGCCTTATACACATTCAATCAGTGCGATTTCGCGCGCATTCATGGGGCCTGGCTGTCTGCGGGGTGATCGCATGCGGGAATCGTGGAGGGTGCGCAGGGAACGCTTTTCGGTTGGCGAGCAGTTACGCAGACTCAACCGGATTGTCACATCGCTTAGTGCGGAATCGATGGCGGGGCGAATCGAATTTCTTGGAAGTTGGGGGCGATAACGCTGCGACGCCCTTTGGAAGGCGGGCGTTAGGATGGTAGGGATCAAATGCCGATTCTGAAGTTGCACCTGGAAAATATTGGGCCGTTCGACAAGCTGGAGCTTGATTTGACGGATGGGAACGGCAAGGCGCACCTGGGGCCGCATATTTTGGCAGGAGTAAATGGGAGCGGGAAGAGTACGGTTTTGAAGGCGATTGCTTGGTGCCTGGACGATGGCGAGAGCGGGTTCGACCGTGAGCAATGGAGGGAGTTTTTGGAAGGGAGGACAGATTCAAGAGCACTTGTTCTTCCGGAGTCACTTGGTTCCAAGCGACCCGAGTACCCATACCGAGCTCTTAGCAAATCACCGGATACTCGGGCTGTCGGTCAGGCAGCAGTTGACTGGTCGAGCCGAATTGTCGACGGGCCTGTTGTCGCTGCATCCAGGACCACTGATCCTCGCACAGGCATTACAGAAGTTACGAGCCTTGCAACTCAAGCCGTTCGAGCGTTGGGCTGCATCGCTGCCTATGCGCCAAGTCCAGGCCTGCGTTGGCTCGATCAGCCAGCCATTGGCGTCGACACTTCAAAGGTCCAAGACTGGTTGTCGTTCAGCAAAAATGCCGATAACGAAAGCATCCAATCCTATTGGGTGGATTGCATGTCTAGGGAAGCTCTCGCGAAAGTCCAGGGTTCGGTTAGTGAACGCGCTGCCGCCGAGACAGTGAAAACCCTCAAGGCCACGGTTGCGGCGATCCTGGGAAACGACGTCGAGCCGATCGTCAATATTGAGGGCCGTGTAAGGCCGGCTGTTCGATTTCGCGGGACTGAACTGAACCTGTCACAACTGGCCTCGGGCCTAAACGCGACGCTGGGTTGGGTGGTCGACTATGTGCGAAGGCTAGACGCACATCGCTGGGTGAATGAAGCTCAGGCTAAGGAACGCCCGGGCGTAATCCTCATCGACGAAATAGAGACCCATCTTCACCCTCAGTGGCAGAGAACGATATTGAATGGCATCCGGGCGGCTTTTCCCAACACGCAGATTATCGTGACAACCCATTCGCCGTTCGTCGTGTCGTCTTGTCCGGGGGCACGCCTGCACTTATTTAAGCTTAACGACGCGGGCAGATCCTATCTCGACGAGTCCATCGACGCTCCGGACTCGGCCAGCCTTTCTGCGAACATCATGGACGTTTTTGGTATTCGGAGTGAGTTCAGCCTGTCGATCGAACAGAAACTGGATCGCTGGAACGATCTCAAGCGGCGACGATCAGTTGGACCGCTTACGGCGGAAGAAGACTCGGAATTGAGAACACTGATCGCCGAACTGTCGGCTAAAGGTGAAGAGCTTTCGTCAATTGTGGCGGAGCCGCCCGTTCTGCCTCAGTCGATCATCGATGAACTCGTTTCGAGCGTGAACAAACACAGATGATTCTGATTCGCAAGCTCGCGGCGCCGCCCGGACTGCAGGCGAAGAAAGACGAATGGACTGAGCGCTGGGTAAACGGCCGTCCCGCGGATTGGGCTACGCCCGAAGCGAAACGGCTGATGCAGGTGAGCCTGCCTGCCCTGACACACGGCAAATGTTGCTATTGCGAATCTATCCTCGATTGCGACAAAGAGAAGTTCATCGAAGTGGAGCACTATCACGCGAAGACCGTGAGGCTGGAGTTGGCCTTCGAGTGGACGAACCTATTCCCCGTTTGCCGGGTCTGCAATGGATCTAAGCGTGATCAAGACCACGGCGGCCGCCTTCTCAAACCCGACAAAGACGACGGCGAAGACTTCTTTTGGCTCGAAGGCCATACTGGCGAACTTCAACCCCTGACCTCGCACTGTGCCGAACGGGCCCTTGCCACGATCCAAATCTGCAAGCTCAATCGCGCGACGCTTTGCCGAGAGCGGCAGCGGCTTTTTCAAACAACCTCACGTCTGCTGCAAACCAGCCGTTGCTGGGATGACGGTATGACGAGCGAGTTCAAGGTGCTGCTTCACCCCACCACTGAACACAAGTTGGCCGTTAGATCTGCACTCCCGGGAGGCTTGGCCGACGTGGACCGCCGGATGTACCATGCAGCCGACTGATCCCACGCCCGCGCGCAAGCTCACGACCAAGCAGTTCTTCGCTCGCAAAGGCGTGCTGTCGGAGTGGCATCCACAATATGAGTTTCGACCGGGGCAGTTGGAGATGGCGGAGGCGGTTGAGTCGGCGATTAAAGAGAAGCGGCATCTGATTGTGGAGGCGGGGACGGGGACGGGGAAGACGCTGGCGTATCTGATTCCGGCGATTTTGGCGGGCAAGCGCGTGGTGGTTTCGACGGGGACCAAGAATCTACAAGAGCAGCTTTTTTTCAAGGACCTGCCTTTTTTGCAGCAGCATTTTGATCGGGAGTTGAAAGTCTGCTATATGAAGGGGCGCAACAACTATGCCTGCCGGCAGAAGATTTACGACGCGGAAAAATCGGCGTTTTTGGAGGGGCTCGAAGAGGTCAACGACTTTCAGATCATTCGCGAGTGGGAAAAGACCACCGAAATTGGCGACCGCGCGGAGATTCAAAATCTGCCGGCTGCGGCGACGGCGTGGTTCAAGCTCGACGCACGGCGCGATTTATGTTCCGGGCAGAAGTGCGCGAATTATGATCGCTGCTTCATCACCAAGATGATGGTTCGCGCGCATGAGAGCGACATCATCATCGTGAACCATCATCTGTTTTTCGCGGATCTGGCGATGAAGGATAGCGACCTGGAAGGCGTGATCCCCGAATACGCGGCGGTGATTTTCGATGAGGCGCATGAACTGGAGTCGGTCGCCGGGCAGTATTTCGGGTCGTCGATTTCGAGCTATCAGACGCAGGAGTTGACGCGCGATATTCTGGCCGTGGCTCGGCGGAAAGAGTTCGGCTCAGAGGAACTGGATCGCGTTCTGACGACTGTGAACGAAGTACTGGACCGGTTTTTCGGCACGCTTCCGGAGCGAGAGGGCCGGACGACGTTCAGCGATCCCGCCACGTTTCGCCGGGAAAACGAACGCGAGATTCTCGACGCGCAGACCGCGCTTGAACTGATGGGCGCGCATCTTGAACTGGTGCAAAGCGCGCCAGATGAATTGATCCCGCTGCAACGGCGCGCCGCCGATCTGAAGAACAAACTCTCCTTTTGGCTGGCGGGCGACAATGACCGCTTTGTCTATTTCACTGAGCGGCGTGGGCGCGGCGTGTTTCTGGAAGCGACGCCCATCGACGTGTCCACGCTGCTGACCGAGAAGCTTTTCGACAAGGTTCCGTGCGTCATCATGACGTCGGCTACGCTCGCGGTGCAAGGCACGTTTGAATTTCTGCAGAAGCGGCTGGGCGTGCAGTTTCCGCGCACGCTGATCGTGCCTGGCCACTTCGATTATCGGAAGCAGGCGCTGCTGTACGTTCCGCAACATCTGCCGGACCCGCGCAGCCCCGCGTTCCTGGAACAAGCGGTAGAAGAAACCGCGCGGCTGTTGGAGATCTCACGTGGGCGCGCGTTCGTACTGTTCACCAGCTATGCGCAGATGCGGCAGTTTCATGAGCGCATTTCCTTTCAGATCGAATTCCCTACGCTGATGCAAGGCACGGCGCCGAACAACACGCTGATTGAACAATTTCGCGCGACGCCGAACGCGGTGCTGTTCGCGACGTCGTCCTTCTGGCAGGGCGTCGATGTGCCGGGCGAGCAGTTGAGTTGTGTGATTATCGACCGCCTGCCGTTTGCGGTGCCGTCGGACCCGGTCGTCGAAGCGCGGTCGCGCGCGATTCGGGAGGCGGGCGGCAATCCTTTCGCCGAGTATCAAGTGCCGGAAGCGGCGATCGCGCTCAAGCAGGGCTTTGGCCGTTTGATCCGCAGCCGCAGCGACCGCGGCATTCTCGCTATCCTGGATAACAGAATCACCAAGCAACGGTACGGGCAGATCTTTTTCGATTCCCTGCCCGATTATGGATTCACGCTCGATCGTAGCGACGTAGAGCGATTCTTCTAATTCAAAGGATCCAATGTTCGAGGTATCGGTACAGGAAACGTTCGCCGCTGCGCATTTTTTGCGGGGCTACAAAGGAAAGTGCGAGCGGTTGCACGGGCACAACTATCGCGTGGAGATCACGGTGTCGGGCGAGAAGCTGGACTTGATCGGCATGTTGCTCGACTTCGTGGTAATCAAGCGGGAACTGCGCAAGCTGCTGGAACGCGTGGATCACTACAACCTGAACGATATCCCACCGTTCGATGTGGAAGTGAACACGACCGCCGAGAACATCGCCTTCTATTTCTGGACCGAGATGCAGAAGGCGTTGGGTGACGGCGTACACGTCGCGCAGGTGCGTATCTGGGAGACAGACACCGCAGTTGCGACGTATCGGCCCTAGCTATTTCTTGTAGTAATCGGTATTTCTCGCTTCAAACGCCGACCATTTTTCGGGCAGATCGTCTTTGGCGAAAATAGCCGACACGGGGCAGACGGGAACGCAGGCGCCGCAATCGATGCATTCAACGGGGTCGATGAAAAGCATCTCAGCGGCATCGTAGCCCGCTTCGTCCTTTTTCGGGTGGATACAATCCACCGGACAGGCGTCGACACAGGCGGTATCCTTGGTTCCAATGCAGGGTTCGGCGATGACGTAGGACATTGTGGGGTTAAACTTCTACGTATAGCACACTCGCTTTCAATCGACACGTTTTTCGACTATGCGCGGCAGCGGCTGGAATTGGCCGGGGAGGCGTGGCGCGTGCGAATGCTGGGGGGCGGGGTTTCAAATCGGGTCCTGCTGGCCGAGAGCGCGACGCGGCGATGGGTGTTTAAGCAGGCGCTGGGACGGTTGCGGGTGGCGGAGGAATGGCTGGCGGACCCGGCGAGGATTCACCGCGAGGCGGCTTCGATGCGGGCCTTGGCGCCGTTCCTGCCGCCGGGATCCGTACCTGGCGTGGTGTTTGAAGATCGCGAGAATTTCATCTATGCGATGGAGGCGGCGCCGGACGGAGTTGAGGACTGGAAAACGCTTTTGATGCGCGGTGCGTGCGACGAAAGCATTGCGCGGCAGGCGGCGCGGATTCTAGCGGATCTGGCGGGAAGCACGGCGGGCGGGGCGCAGTGGCGCGAGGACTTTGGCGACCAACATTGTTTCAAACAATTGCGGCTGGATCCGTATTATCGATTCACGGCGGAGCGGCATCCGGATCTGCGCGGGGCCTTCGAGGAAGCAATCGCCTTGGCGCAACGGCCGCTGGCGATGGTCCACGGCGATTTTAGTCCGAAGAATCTGCTGGTGGCGCCCTGGGGCGGCGTGACGCTGATCGACTTCGAGGTGGTCCACTACGGCGACCCGGCGTTTGATGCGGCGTTCCTGCTGAACCATTTGCTGCTCAAGGGCGCACGGGCGTTGGGGCTGGTCTGCGCCGCGGAGTTGCGGGAGTTTGAGACGGCGGCGGTAATCCGGCATTTGGGTTGCCTGCACTTGGCTCGGGTCGATGGGAAGTCTCCGGCGGAGTACCTGACCGAAGCACAGCGGACAAAGGTCCGCGCGGCGGCTCGAGAATTGATTCGCCATCCGCCCAAGACAATTGAGGAAATTTTTGTTTGAAACTTAAATCGCTGGACGCGTGGGAGATTCTGGATTCGCGCGGGCGGCCGACGATCGCGGTGGAGGCGACGCTGGCTGGAGGCGTTACCGCGCAGGCGCAAGTGCCGTCCGGCGCCTCCATCGGCACACATGAGGCGCTGGAGTTGCGCGATGGCGATGCAGCGCGGTACGGGGGCAAGGGAACGCGGAAAGCGGCGGCGAACGTACGCGAGGTGATCGCGCCCGCCGTGCTGGGAATGGATGCGGACGATCAGGCGGCGCTGGACCGGCGGATGATCGAGCTTGGCAAGAACCACCTGGGTGCGAACGCGATTCTGGGTGTGTCATGCGCGGTGGCGCGAGCGGCTGCGATGGCGCGCGGCGTGCCATTGTGGCAGCACCTGGCTGCCGGGCGCCAGGCTCGCCTGCCCGTGCCGATGGTCAACATTTTCTCAGGCGGGCTGCATGCAGGCGGTAACGTGGAGTTCCAGGATTTTCTCGCGCTACCTAACGGAATTTCGACGTACTCGGAGGCGCTGCAGGCCATGGTGAAGGTTCATGGGGCCGCGCGCGAGGTGACCGAACAGCGTGGCTACAAGATGACTGGCGTGGCTGACGAAGGCGGCTGGGGGCCGCCGCTTCCTTCGAACGAAGCGGCGCTTGAGTTGCTGACCGAAGCGATTGAGCGCGCTGGATACCGGCCGGGCGCGGAAGTTTCGATTGCGATCGATGTCGCCTCGTCGCATTTTTATCGCGATGGCCAATACGAACTAAAAAGTGAAGGCCGCGTGCTTTCTTCTAGCGAGATGATCGACCTGCTGGAGCGATGGTGCGCTCGCTTTCCGGTGATTTCGATTGAGGATGGGCTCTTCGAAGACGACTGGGCCGGGTGGCGCGAATTGACCGCGCGACTTGGGGCCAAGGTGCAATTAATCGGCGACGATTTTTTCACCACGAATCCTGCGCGCGTGCGGCGCGGCATCGGGGAGCAAGTGGCCAATGCGGTCCTGGTGAAGATGAATCAGATTGGGACGTTGACCGAGACGTTCGAAGTGGTGGACATGGCGCGGACCGCCGGCTGGCGCGCAGTGATTTCAGCGCGGTCGGGTGAAACCGAAGATTCATTTCTGGCCGACCTGGCGACAGCGACGGGCGCGGGGCAGATCAAGGTTGGGTCGATCACCCGATCCGAACGGCTGGCGAAATACAACCGGCTGCTGGAGATCGAGGCGCGGGCGGGGTTGGAGTACGGGTGGAGAATATGAGTGAATACGCGATCACAAAGGAATGTTTCCGTGCTTTTTCTTCGGCATCGTCGCGACTTTGTTCTCCAGCATGCGGAGCGCGCGAATCAGCCTGGGCCGGGTTTCGCGCGGCTCAATCACATCGTCAATGAAGCCATGCTCGGCGGCGATGAACGGGGAGGCGAAACGGTCGTTGAACTCTTCGATCTTTTCGCGGCGGGCAGCGGCTGGATCTTCGGCAGTTGAGATTTCCTTGCGATAGACGATATTGACGGCGCCCTCAGCTCCCATGACGGCGATCTCCGCGGTGGGATATGCGAAGTTGATGTCGGTGCGGATGTGCTTGGACCCCATCACGCAATAGGCTCCACCGTAGGCCTTGCGCGTGATCACGGTGATCTTGGGCACGGTCGCTTCGGCGTAGGCGTAGAGGAGTTTTGCGCCATGCCGGATAATGCCGCCGAACTCCTGAGCCGAGCCGGGAAGAAAGCCGGGGACGTCTTCGAAGGTGACGATTGGGATATTGAAAGCGTCGCAAAAACGGACGAAGCGAGCGCCCTTCACGGAGGCGTCTATGTCGAGGCACCCAGCCAGGTGCGCGGGCTGATTGGCGACGATTCCGACCGGCCGGCCATCGAGCCGCGCGAACCCGATGACCAGATTGGCTGCAAAATGCTCTTGCACTTCGAAGAAGCCGGCCGAATCAACGACTTTCAGAATCAAGTCCTTGACGTCGTAAGGCTGGTTCGACGCTGCGGGAATCAGTGAATCAAGCTCGACATCCTGACGGTCGATCGGATCGGCGCACGTCTCGCGGGGCGGATCTTCGCGATTATTTTGCGGCAGGAAAGTCATCAGCTTGCGGATGCGGCGCAAGCAGTCTGCGTCGTTGGCAGCCATGAAGTGCGCGACCCCGCTGTTGGCGTTGTGGGTCATGGCTCCGCCGAGCGCTTCCTTGGTCACATCTTCGTGAGTGACGGTCTTGATCACATCGGGGCCCGTCACAAACATGTAGGATGTTTTGTCCACCATGAAAATGAAATCGGTTATCGCCGGCGAATAGACGGCGCCGCCCGCGCAAGGCCCCATGACGGCCGATATCTGCGGCACGACGCCGCTGGCGAGCGTATTGCGGAGAAAAATATCGGCGTAGCCGCCGAGCGAGACAACACCCTCTTGAATACGGGCGCCGCCGGAATCGTTGAGGCCTATCAGGGGCGCGCCCGTTTGCATGGCGAGATCCATGATCTTGCAGATCTTGCGCGCGTTGGTTTCCGAGAGCGATCCGCCAAAGACCGTAAAATCCTGAGCAAACACATAGACGAGGCGTGCATGGATAAAGCCCCAGCCAGTGATGAAGCCGTCTCCATCGATCACTTGCTGATCCATGCCGAAGTCCCGGGCGCGGTGACGGACGAGCTTGTCGAGTTCTTCGAACGTGCCTTCGTCCAGCAGCAGGTCAATCCGCTCACGGGCCGAGAGCTTGCCTTCGGCATGCTGGCGCGCCGTACGCTCCGGTCCACCGCCGGCTTCGGCGACAGCATGGCGGCGGCGGACTTCTTCCAGACGATTAGAGGCCATCAAATGAAGGTTACACTGTAGCCGTTACCCACTATGGCATTGGCTTTTTGGAAGAGCGGCGCGGGCGAAGCGGCGCCTATCGTTTTCCTGCACGGGTTGTTGAGAAACCGGCACTGCTTTGCGCCGCTGTTTCCCGCCGTGCTGCCTCGACGGGAAATTTTCTCCGTCGATCAGGCGGGGCATGGCGAATCGGCGAGGCTCGATTCTTACCGGGTAGTGGATCATTTGCCGGGGCTGATTTCTTTTCTGGAAAACGAAGTGGCGCGGCCTGCGGTGCTGTATGGCCACTCAATGGGCGCGATGTTGGCGGCGGCGATCGCGGAGGCACGGCCGGAGTTGGCGTCTGGCGTGGTGATGGAAGATCCTCCGTTCCACACGATGGGACGCCGGTTGCCGGGCTCAGCGTTGGGCGCATATTTTGAGGCGATTCGGCCTCATCTGGGCACGGGGATTCGATGGGCTGAGTTGGCGAAGGCGCCGGTTGGCGAGCGGACGCTGGGCCAATTGCGCGACGCCACGCAACTTCGATTTATGGCGCGGTGCCTGGCTGCGGTTGCGCCTGAGATGTTGGATGCTGTGGTGGCGGGCGAATGGCTGGATGGATACGATCAGGAGCGGGTCTGGCAGGGTTTGCGCTGCCCGGCGCTCCTTTTTCAGTCAGACCCGGCGGCGGGCGGGATGCTGACCGATGAAGATGCGGCGGCGGTCACTCGCGCGGGTTCCGATGTGGCTTTGGTGCGGCTTGCCGATGGAGTTGGACATCAGGCGCATTGGCAGGATAGCGGAGCGGTCACGCGGCATTTACAGGCGTTTTTGGAGAGCTTGGATTAGCGTTTGCCGACGACGAGTTCGAGTGAGTCGGCGACGAGCATTTTGCGTCCCCAGCGTTCGAGTTGAGCGGAGTTGGCTTTGTTTATGCGCTCAGATGCCCACTTCGGCAACGGCCCGAATTTGGCGCCCATCATGTCAATCAACATGGAAGCGCGGCCCGCAGTGCGGCCCTCAGCCTGGCCTGCAGTGCGGCCCGTGTCAATGGCCTCCTGGCATATTCTCATCAAGAACGGATTTTTGGTAGCGTCAATGACCATACCCATTTCCTCTATCTTCGATTCTACCTGCATTGAGACTCCACGCAACCCGGCCAGCACTATGATTTGAGCCAACACCCGGGCGCGCGCGGCGCCTTTGAGCTCGGCCGCCGATTCAGAATCTCCGGCAAGAGAGCGTCACCGCCGCCGGCGAGAATCGCCAGGGCGAGATCGGCGGGATTCTTGGACGTAATCAGCACGGCCGCGTCGATTGAGCGAATATCGATCGTCTCGAAGGAGAACGTGTTCCCATCTTCGTCCAAGCGATTTTGCATGTTGAGCTTCGAGCCGCCTACGTAGAGCACAACCTGACGAACCGGCCTGCCGTGCCCTTCTTTGAGCAAGCCCCAGTAGGACAACATACGATATCGCAATGCGGCGGTCATTGGCGCTGTGCAACTCGACGTGTAGCAGCGTATCGTTCTCCAGAAGAATGACCAAGTCCACGCGGCGCTCGCGCACTCGATGCAACTCAACATTTAGAAACGCCTTGATCTTCACGCCGCCGGTTAGCCGGTTCAGAATGCTGGGCCGGTCGCGCTGAAAGAGATCTTTCAAGACACCGTCGAAGTCGAACACATTGCCTCCGGTCCGGCTCAGGAGAAGAAGATTCGACGCGAAGCGTCGAGCCGCGCGAACAGAATTGCAGCCACCGTGCAGAGTGCCGCAGCGGCGAAGAAGGGGACATTCCAACCGTAGTCGCGCACCAGATAGCCGAGCGCCAGCGTTGAAATCGCGCCGCCGATGTTGCCGGCTGTGTTCATCACCGATGAAACCGAACCGGCCCAGTCGCCGCCGATATCGAGCGGCACCGCCCAGGAAACACCGACCGTCAACTCCAGTCCGAAAAACGCGATGCAGGTAAAGGCGACGCACATCTCGGGTGAAGCAGCCAAGGTAGCCGGAATGATGCCGGCGGCGGCGATCAGGAATCCGCAGACCGCCACGCCGCTTCGCGCCAGTTTGAGATTACCTGTCTGATGCGCAATCCGGTCGGAGACCCAACCACCTAGAAAATCGCCGAGCACGCCCGCGAAAAGCGGCAAGCTCGCATAAATTCCCATGGCTTTGAGATTGAGACCGCGGCTTTCATTCAAGTAAGTGGGGAACCAATCGACATAGACGGCCAGACACCAGCCGTAACAGAAATACATCGCCGTCAGAATCCATAAAGTGGGGCTCGCTAGAATCGCGCTCCACGGCACTTTGCGCGCGGCCTTCGATTTCGGTCCGCCCAGCGAGGCTTGAATTAATTCGAGCTCGGCCGCATTCACGCCTGTGTGTTCGTCCGGCGAATCCCGGTAGTACCAATACCACGCGGCAGCCCACGCAATGCCGAGGAGGCCGAAGACCCAAAAAGGCGTACGCCACCCATAGGCGAGGATCATCCAGGCGACAATCGGAGGCGTCAGCGCTGCGCCAAGGCGCGAACCGGCGTGCGTGATGCCTTGGGCGTAGCCGCGCTCGGTGGGCAGCATCCAGCGCGAGAGCGACCGGGTGGCGATCGGAAACGCACCCGCCTCGCCCACGCCAAAGAGAAACCGGAAAATCGCCATCGACCAAGCGCTGAAAGAGAGCGCGGTTATCGACGTGAAGGCGCTCCACCAGATGACGATCAGGGTCAACGCGCGACGCGGTCCAATGAGATCGCCGAGCCAACCGCCGGGAATCTGAAACAACGCGTAGCCCCAGCGAAAGGAA
The DNA here is from genome assembly GCA_043755595.1 of Acidobacteriota bacterium. Lineage (GTDB taxonomy): Bacteria > Acidobacteriota > Terriglobia > Bryobacterales > Bryobacteraceae > VFZP01. The sequence goes on from JAYUSQ010000017.1 coordinate 16,058, forward strand.
CTGAGGATCCAACTCATGGTTTCGTTGTCGAGACCCAAATCCTGTTTGATCGAGGGCACGGCCGAAGAGATCACCACACGATCCATGTAGGTGATCATGTACGCGGCGACGGTCAGCCAAAGGACGATGTGACGAGTACGCGTGGGCCGCATGGTATGGCTCACCAGCGTATCAGAAGGCGGCTTGGGCTTACGGTCGCGGGTGGCCTTCGGGATCGGTGACGTGGCGGAATACGACTCGGCTTAGTTCGCGAATCTCCGCCTGCGTAGCCTCATGGGTGGCGCGCATCTCCAACTGCGTAGCCCGAATCGATTCCTGAGTGGTGCGGATCGCTTCTTCGGTCTTCCTATGATTTTCGTCCATGGAATCCTGAAGATGAATCTGGTTCGCCACAACGCGGTCCATCGTCCGGTTGAGGGCGAGGATCGAATCGCGGGCCGTAATCGAACTCTCGCGAATCATCGCAATCTCGGCGTCGTGGCTGGCAGCCGACTGTAACGCGAATTCCTTGAACTTTTCGAAGTCCACCGTGGCTCCATTCTAGCGCGCGGACGTCGACCGAACCTTTCGCCAAGTGCGGCCGCTAGTTGAAAGTTTCCGGGTTTCTAGCGCGTACGCATCCCGGCCACCTTCGCAGGCAGCTTGTACACGGTCTTTCCCGACGTGACATACAGAGTCTTGTCGCCCGGCCCGCCGAAGCCGCAGTTAGTTACCAGATCCTCTGGGATGGGCATGAATTCGATCAGACGCCCGGCGGGGGAAAAAACGTGAATACCCGCTTTTGTATCGAGCGTTTCATCGGTGCTGCGGCGTTGAATCAGACCTGCGGCGGCGTATAAGTTACCTTGCGTATCGATGCAAAGTCCGTCGGCGCTGCGGCCTGGATAGAAGTCATGAAACACGCGCATGTTGGACACCGCGCCCTCGGGCGATAGGTCATAAGCGCGAATCATGCGGGCCGGGCGGCTCCGGCGGTCAAGCTCATTCACCCGATTGGATTCGACCAGGTAGAGGATTTTGTCGTCGGGGGAAATCACCAGCCCATTGGGGCGTTCGATAGCGGGCCCGGCTAGCAGGCGCGTCACGGCGCCATCCGGGTCGATGCGATAGACGGCGCCATCCAACTGCCCTATTGGTCCGGCGTCGGTGAAATAAATGCGGCCACTCCCGTCGAGTGTGACGTCGTTAGGAGACCGGAACGGCTGGCCCCGGTAGTTGTCGGTGAGAGTTTCGATTTTCCCAGTGGCCAGATCGGTGCGTGTCACGCGCGCCTGACGGCGGCGGCGGTCGCTGGCTTCGCAGACAATCAAACGGCCTTGCGGGTCGATGACCATGCCGTTAGCGCCGTTGCTGTCGCCTCGGTATATCGAGACAATGCCGTTGGGAGAAAGCAGCAGAATTCGTTGGCTGATGAGTTCGGTGAAGTAGACAAAGCCATCGGCGTCGGCCGTAGGACCTTCGGTGCCGGCGATCACCGCCACCGGTTCCGGATCGACCTTGGATGAGGGCGTAGAAGGAGGCGGGGATTTGGCGGTGCAGCCGGCCAGTAACAGAGCGGTGGCCGCTCCAACCAAACGCTTCGGCACGACGCTAGAAACCGCGCCAACCCATGGAAGACAACAGGAACAATCCGACAAACGCCCCCGCTTGCAGGAGTAACGTCAGGGAAGCAAACAGCGCTGGCACCTGCCCTCTAGCGAGCTGACCATGACGGCTCCGGCGGCGGCCGTACTTCCGGTACCAGCGCGACAACATCCCCGCCGAAATTACGAAGAGAACGGCGCTGGCCAGAATTACGGTAAAGAACAACATAGGGTTGCGGCTTACAAAAGCCGCCCCGGCACTGAGGCTAAGCCCCAGTAGCGTGACCAACAACGTAAAGATCGCCTCTTGAGCCGCATGGCTGGTCAGGGGGCCACTCGAATGAGTACGTATTGCGCGTTCCACGACTCTCATAGCATACAACGCTTCGAGACGTCTATGGCCTACAATGGTGAATTCTTCCTATGAATGAGTACCATTATCCCAACGCGGAAAACGCGGCGCCGCTGGTGGCCGTGATTATGGGAAGCAAGTCGGACTGGACGACCATGGAACATACGGCGGAGACACTCAAGCGGTTCGAGGTTCCGCACGTCTGCAAAATCGTGTCGGCGCACCGCACGCCGGATCTCATGGCCGATTTCGCTCGCAGCGCTGAAGGGAACGGCATTGAAGTGATCATCGCGGCAGCGGGCGGCGCGGCGCATCTTCCGGGCATGACCGCGGCGCATACGGTCTTGCCGGTGCTGGGCGTTCCGATCGAAAGCGCGATCCTGCGAGGCGTCGATTCTCTATTGTCGATTGTGCAGATGCCCGGCGGAGTGCCCGTGGGAACACTGGCCATCGGCAAGGCTGGGGCCATCAACGCCGCGTTATTGGCGGTCTCGATTCTTGGCTCCAAGCGCCCCGAATACCGGGAACGGCTCCGCGAATTCCGGCGCGAACAAACCGCCAAAATCCTGGAAGATACGCTCGCATGAGTTTGGTTCCGATTCTGCCAGGCTCAACCGTTGGGGTGCTTGGCAGCGGCCAATTGGGCCGCATGTTTGCCATCGCCGCGCGCCGGTTGGGCTACCGCGTTCACACGTTCTCGCCCGAGTACGACACGCCCACGGGACAGATTGCGGACCTGGAGGTTCAGGGTGCGTATGACGACCTCGACGCCGTGCGAGCCTTCGCCGAAAAAGTGGACGTGGTCACCTTCGAGTTCGAAAACGTCTCGCACGCGTGCGCCGAGGCTGCCGAGCAAGTCGCGCCGGTGCGTCCTCGCGGCGAGGTGCTGCATATTACTCAGCACCGGAAGCGCGAGAAACAATTCCTGTCGAAACTGGGGATCCCGGTGACGGCGTTTGCGGTTGTCGGTTCGCGAGTTGAACTGCGTGACGCGGTGGCGCGCACCGGCCTGCCTGCGGTGCTGAAAACGGCGGGGTTCGGCTACGACGGCAAGGGTCAACGGAAGATTTCGGCCGAATCGGATCTCGACGCTACCTGGGAAGCGCTGGGCGGGGGCGAAGCCATCCTCGAAGCCTTCGTCGATTTCCAGGCGGAGGTATCGGTGATTGCTGCGCGGGGTCTGGACGGCCAGTTCGAACATTTCGGCGTGGTACACAACGATCACGTGAACCATATCCTCGACGTCACGTCCGCCCCGGCCATGGTCAGCCCGGAGATTTATCGAGAGGCGCTCGATATCGCGCGGACCATCATGGACGAACTGAATGTGATCGGCGTCATGTGCGTCGAGTTTTTCCTGACCGGCTCCAGACTGATCGTTAACGAACTCGCGCCTCGCCCGCACAACAGCGGCCATTACACTGTAGACGCCTGCGTCACCAGCCAATTCGAACAGCAATTGCGCGCCGTGTGTGGGTTGCCGCTCGGTTCGCCCGAATTGCTGCGGCCCGCAGCGATGGCGAATTTGCTCGGCGGCTTGTGGGCTCCCAACGGCGCGCCGCTATGGGGAGCGGCCCTGGCGATGCCAGACGTCAAGCTTCATCTATACGGCAAGATAGAACCACGCCCGGGCCGCAAGATGGGGCACCTCACCGCGATGGCTGCGACACCTAAAGAAGCCGCTTTGCGAGTTCGCGCCGCACGGCGGGGCCTGTCCGGGTTAGAATGAAGTTGCTGTCAACGTCTTTGAGTTGGTCAGAAGGAGTAATTTTCGCCTATGGGTCCGTTGGGCTGGCAGGAAACTATTTTCATCTTCGTCCTTGCCTTGCTCATTTTCGGTCCGAAGAAGTTGCCGGAATTGGGCAAAACCATCGGCAAGGCGATGACAGAGTTTCGGCGGGCATCAAGTGAGCTCAGGGGAACCTGGGATCGCGAGATGGCGTCGATGGAACGTGAAACCGAGTCACTGAAGGCGGAAACGCGGAAGATCGACGGGGAAATACAATCCTCGCTTCACGACGGGACCGACAACTACAATTCCTACTATGACTCAGGCTATGAGTACGGCGGCTATGGCGCGGAGTCTGCAACGACACCGGCCAGTATCGAAGGCGCCGTCTCAGAAACAACGGTAGGCGATGCCGCAGTCCAGGCCGCCGAACAATCCACTCCAGCCCCCGGGCTGACCGCTTCCCTGGAGGGAGCGGGGTCGAATGCGACGAGCGGCAGTGTCACCGCGTCAGCGGCGGCGGTTGCGGTTGCCGACGAGGCAGCCCCGGCCGAGCCGTCCACGCCTGGCAAGGATGTTCGCGCCTAGGTCTAGAGAGTAGCTGCCCGTTTTTTCGGATAGCGACGAGAGCCGCCGGCTGGCTGAAACAGCCGAGTGGACTGAATAACAAAAGCGATGGACTCAACCGAGAACAAGCCCACTGGTGTGCCCGAAGAAACGGACGGGCATAAAACGACGTCGTTAGATTCCGTTCACGACGGAACTGACGCGTATAACTACTACGACGACTACGGCTACGATCATCCTCCTCATGAGGACAGTCCGGCGGTGGCGGTGGCAGAGCCGGTTAATACCCAAGTTCCTGCCGTTTCGCCGCCGCCTCCGGCTGCACCGCCTCCGCCACCCCCTCCGGCGGCTGAGAAAGAAGACGAAGACGAACCGGACGATGGCATGTTGCGCATGTCGTTCCTCGATCATCTTGAGGAACTTCGTTCGCGGCTGCTGCATTCCATTTACGGGATATTCGCCGCTTTCGCGGCTTGCATTTACTTCACTCCGGCGCTTTGGAAACTGATTCGCCAGCCTTACGTGAAAGCGATGGCGATCAACGGCATCCCCGACGCGAAACTCCTTCAATTGAGCCCCACCGAAGCTTTCTCCATTCTTTGGGTCAAGCTTCCGGTGTTGTGCGCGATCTTCCTGGCGTCACCTTGGCTCTTGTATCAAATCTGGTCCTTTATTTCGCCGGGATTGTACAAGAAAGAGCGGCGCTGGGCGGCGCCGTTCATCGTGGGCAGCGCGTTCCTGTTCATACTCGGCGGCTCATTCGCCTACTTCATCGCGTTTCCGCTCGGTCTCGGATTCCTGCTGGGGATTGGCGGCGGCGACATGGGCGTCCAGGTGGGCGTGACATTGTCGGAGTATTTCGATCTGTTCTTCAATGTGACGCTGGGAATGGGGCTCGTTTTCGAGCTACCGATTCTCATCTTCGTGCTTGCCCTGTTGCGCGTGGTTACGCCGCAGTTCCTCGTGCGGAATTCCCGCTACGCGATCATAATCATCGTCATCGTCGCGGCTATTATTACGCCGACGCCCGATGTCATCAACCTGATGTTGATCTCGGTGCCGATGGTGTTGCTTTACTTCACGGGAGTCTTCGCCGCGTACGTGCTCTATCTGAGCCGTGAAGGGCGGCGTCTGCCTTGGGTTTCGATACTGGGCGTCATTCTGGGTATTTTGACCCTGCTGCTGGGTAGCGTATACCTCCTACTAACCCGTTACGGCTACAAATTAGTTCAGTCCTGGCCGTTCCTGGTACGCTAATTAGTCCTAGCAGACTCTAGGCTTTTGACCTGTTTCAGATTAATCTAGACAGGTCAGAGCCCAAGAGTTTTAAATGGACCTGTTCAAAATAATTCAAAACTTATACGACGAGAAGAGCCGGATCGATAGAGCGATCGCGGTGATCGAAGAATTGGCCACCAGCGTTCCGCCAGTTGCCGAGTCATCGGAAAAGGAACGGCCTGTTGGCAAAAAGCGGAGGGGGCGTCCACGCAAGAGTCGGCCTTTGCCTAGCTAACGCATTTTCAGGCTTACCAAAGACAACCGCTCGCTGACGCTCACGGCTCAGTTCCGAGGCGCGACGGTGACGGAGCGTCTACACCTACAATGAACCCGCTCTAGGCCCAATACTCGTCACGTAACGATCCTGTGTATTCCGTTTTCGCGGCGGTACTCGCAGGGGGGGCTGCGGGCGCGCTCACTTCCGCTCTCCTCCGCCCCAGTTCCGCGTTTGCGCAAGACGTTCAAGTAGTCATCAAGTTTGCTCAGGACGTCAAGGTCGTCCGCCAGCAACGCCTTGCCCGTCCGCGACTGAAGCTTCAGCGCGATCGCCTTGGGCGTTCCGTGTGTCACGAACATCGCTTTCTGGCCGTAGGCTACACAGCCCGGTTGGTCCAGTAAGGCATAGAGCAAGGCCGTCAGGGTCGGCTCGACTGGGACTGACGAGTCGGCACACATGATGCCGGCCGAATCTAATGGTTCGTAGGGCTTACGGTCTAAATAGCCGGTGGCCCAAGGAAACTCGTACTGATCGTAAAGGCACAATCCCATGGATATCCCCTTAATAATCAGGTATTTAGAACCTGTCCCGTTCAGAATCCGGCCAGGGGGCCTCAGGAGTCGTCAGTAGACGGTAAGATTTCGGTAAAGAATCGATCCGCTGGGGAGAGGAACCTTAAAAAATCTGGAAAAAGGCCCTACTGGAGAGCTGAGAACCGGTCGATTCCTTAGTATCATGAGGTTGTTCGGGACCACTCTTCTCCTCATCGCTTCGCTGGTGGCGCCGTCCACCGTTTTCGCGCGCGAGGAACCAAAGGTATCGATGGAAGACGTGCTCAAAGAAATTGTAAAGATGCGGCAGGAGTTGCGGGAATTGAAAATTCAACGCGACCGGGATCAGCGCGTCATCGATGAACTGCGCCGCATCGTGGAAAACGGCTTGCCTGACTTGCCGATGGATGGGCCGCAACCGGCAACGGCCGCTCCCCGCTCAAGCAGAGGGCCGGTGGGGCCTGAGGCTGCGATCCTCAAGCCCGCTCCGTCCAGCGCGGCAGCCGTCGCCCCGCGTCCGGAAGTTATTCATTAAGTATGAAGGTGATCATCAGGCCCACGCGGTACTCGGTGACTTTGCCTTTCTTGATCACAACTTTCTGATCCTTGACCCACGCGCCTTGGACGTTGTCGAGCGTCTTGCAGGCCCGGTCGATGCCTGTCTTCACGGCGTCGTCAAAGCTCTTGCTTGAGCTGGCGATGATCTCTGTAACACGGGCGACTGATGACATGATATCTCCTGAAGTTGAGTTAATTACTGCTGAAGTCGGTGGCGCTGGCGGCGCTGGCGCTATTTTCCGCACGTCTGTGACCGCTCTTCCAGCGCCTTAGGCATCCAATCGTTAAGCTGCTTGATCCTGGTGTCGTGGCTGGGGTGTGTGCTCATGAACTCGGAGGGGGTGCGTCCGCCGCCGGAAATTTCACCCATCCGGACCCACACATTAGGCGCTTCCCGCGGGTCATAGCAAGAGCGCGCTGCGTAGACCAGCCCCATATAGTCGGCCTCAGATTCGTGATCGCGCGAGAACGGCAGCAGCACGCCGAATTGCGCGCCTACGCCAAGCGCGCCCATCACGCCACGCTGCATCTGCGGGTCCATATCGCTCACGGCCACACCAGCGGCCATCGTGCCAATTTGCACCAGCTTCTGCTGCGCCATCCGTTCGGCCCCATGGCGGGCGATCGCGTGGGCGATTTCGTGCCCCATGATCGCGGCGAGGCCATCCTGATTTTTCGCGACTGGCAGGATGCCGGTGTAGACCGCCACCTTGCCGCCGGGAAGGCAGAACGCGTTCACCTGGTCTGAGTTGATCAGGTTAAATTCCCACTCGAAGCCCGCGCCATCTTCGCGCGTAGCCTTGGCCAGACGTTGGCCGATTTCCTGGATCAGCGCCGCTTCCTTGGTGCCGCGCACTACCTGCTCCTGGCGCAGAATCTGCGCATAGGATTGGTAGCCGAGCGCGGCTTCCTGTTCTCTGCTGATATCGACCAACTGCTTCCGGCCGGTCAGCGGAACTACCTGCTGGTTGGAGAAGTAGTAGTAGAGCATGTACGCGCCGAACATGAGGATCGGCAAGAGCTTGATTCCGCCACGGTTCATGTCTCGGAGGATATCATGCAGGGCTAGGCGGGCGTGAGGTTCACGTTGCCTAGCCGGTCCAACGAAGCGCGCCAGCCTGGGGGCAGCAACGTCGTGGAACCGTAGTCGGCGATCAGCAGCGGACCACCGCTTAGGGCGGGGAGCGCAAGCCGGGAGACAACGGGCGTTACGCGCCATCGGCCATTCGAGTGAACGCGGCGCGTGACGGCGGGAGCACCGGCGATCGCTTCCAGTTCAGGAAAATCCGGCTTCCGGTTGCGGGCCCGGGCACGCACGCGGATAGTGACGATTTCGATGCCCCGGCCCGGATTGGCAAAGCCGTAGAGCCTTGCGTGTTCCTGATGAAAGGCAGCCTCCGCGCCCCGCCACGGCACGTTGATCTCGTAGCTCTGGCCGGCGTAACGGAGATCGGCCGTCCTGTGGAGCTTGGCCTGCGGCGTCTCCCGGCGCGCTTGCGATTCCAGGCGCGAAAAAATGGGCTCAAGCGACGAGACCCTCTGGACGCCCGCCGAATAGTCTCGCACGCAGTCTGCCAGCAGCATTCCCAGCGCCGAAAGGCCTTCGGCGTAGCGCGGCACGATCACCGTGGCGATCTGTAACTGCGCCGCCAGCTCACACGCATGCAAGCCGCCGCCGCCGCCGAATGCCACCAGCGCAAACTCTCGCGGATCGTAGCCCCGTTCCACCGACACGGCCCGGATGGCGCGCTCCATGTTGGCATTGGCCACACGCACGATGCCTTCGGCGGCTTTCACGCGCGAAAGACCGAGTGCAGCCGCCAGGCGATCGACGGCGGCGGCGGCCAGCGCCGGTTGAATCTCCATCGCGCCGCCCAGAAATTGCGATGCGGCGATGCGGCCCAGCACGACGTGCGCGTCCGTGACCGTGGCTTCCTTGCCGGAGCCATAACAGGCAGGCCCAGGATCCGCCCCCGCGCTCTCAGGACCGACGCGCAACAAGCCGCCCGCGTCGACACGCGCGATCGAACCGCCGCCCGCGCCCACCGTATGAATGTCCAGCATCGGCACGCGCACGGGCATTCCGTCCACGCTCGCTTCGGTGGTTTCGCGCGGCGCGCCATCGGCCAGGCTCACATCGGTCGAGGTGCCGCCCATATCGAACGCGAGGATTTTGGTGAAGCCCGAGCGCCGCGCCATCTCCGTTGCCGCAATCAGCCCGCCCGCCGGTCCCGAAAGGACCGTGCGCACCGCGTGGCGCCGCGCTTGTTTCGCCGTCAGGTAACCGCCGTTCGATTGCAGGATTGAAATGCGATAGTTGCGCGGACACGCAGCTTCCAGCGCGCCGAGATAGCTATCCATCAACGGGCCGACATAGGCGTTGATCGCGGTCGTGGAGGCGCGTTCATATTCGCGGAACTCAGGCGATACTTCGTGCGACGTGCAGATGTAGCCGATCCCGGCGAGCGCCTTCGCTACCGCGAGTTCATTCTCCGGACTGCGGTAGGCGTGCAGAAAGCAGATTGCCACGCTCTCGACTCCGCGGGCGCGCAGGGTAGCCCGGAGCCTTTTCAATTCCGCCGTCGAAGGGCTTCGCTCAATCACGCCGTCGAAAAACGCGCGCTCTTTCACGCCGAAACTCAGTTCCCCGGGAATGATTGGCGATTCAGGCGCGGGCGAGAGGTTATACAACTCCCGGCGATTCTGCCGGCCGATCAGCAGCAAATCCTCAAAGCCCGCCGTAGTCACAAACGCCGTGCGCACGCCCTTGCGCTCCAGCAGCGCGTTGGTGGCGACGGTGGAGCCGTGGACGACATCGACCGTTTTTCGCGTGCCCGCCGCGGCCCGGTGAAGGCCTTCGAGAATCACGGTGTGCGGGGCGCGCGGGTTGGATCGGATCTTGAAGCTCTCCAGCCGCCCGTCATCGTGGAGAACGATGAAGTCCGTAAACGTGCCGCCTGCGTCAATTCCGATTCGCAAACGATCAGGGTATCACCGGAGTTACTTGGCGAGTAAATTGACTTGTGCCGACAAAGCCTGAAACGCAGCTTCGTCGAAAGAACCGGCAAAGAGCCATGCCACTCGCCCGGTCTTGTCTAGCAGGATGAGATGGGCTGCCTTTTCATCCTTCGCCCCAAGGCGCTGCTTCCAGGGATCGACGCCGCCGTAGACCGTGATCACGTGTTCATGATCGGCCTTCGGAGTGCCCTTGCGCATCCCGCTATCGATGAACCATTTTCCCAGCCGGGCCATGCCGCCGATCATCGGAACCTCATAAAAAGTGACCTGAGGATTCTTATCGAAGCCGGCGCGAAAGCGCTTGGCCCAATCTTCGACCGCGGTACGCGAGTCGTAAGAGAAGCCGAGCAATAGCAGCGCGACGCGGCCGGACGAAGCACTGGGGAGCACCGCCGCGCGCCCGGTGAGATACTCGCCCTTCAGCTCAGGGAGAACGTCGCCCGTCGCTAGTCGCGGGTTGCCAGCCATTGTGTTGGTGAACATCAGAAGGCTGGCGGCGAAGAGGCGATCAAAACCCATACCCGTTGGATGCTGTGGCGCGGCTGGAGACGCTAATCTTTCAGCGCGCGATATATACTATCGATGCTATGAAGCATCTCTGTCTCGCCATCGTTCTCTCACTGATCGCCACCGCCGCCGCCCACGCGCAGGGAGGGAAGCCGCTCTTCAATGGAAAGACTCTGGACGGCTGGCAGATGAAGGGCGATGGCAAATGGACCGTACTCGCCGGTGGCATCCTTATGGGCCATCCGGTGTCTGGCGAGAAAAATCCCTTCGACGCGGCGTGGCCCGTGACGCTGAGCGAGAAACAGTATCTCGATTGGCGGCAGACGCAATCCTGGCTCTACACCATGGCTGAGTTCGGTGAGTACGATCTGCATGTCGAATACCTGATGCCCGCCGGCGGCAATAGCGGCATCTCGATCCGCGATCACACGCGCGGCCAATATGCGCTTGGCCCCACGCCAGACTACAACAAGACGCCTGCTCATCACGGCTACGAGATCCAGCTTCTGAACGGCGTGAAGACGAAGTATCCCACCGGCAGCATCTATCTTTTTGCACCCGCTACTTTCGGGCAGGAGAGAGAGAACGATTGGAGCAGCCTCGACATCGAATCGCGGAACGACGTGATCCGTGTGAAGCTGAACGGGCAGGAAGTGGCGAGCCATGCGGGCGATCCGGCGCGGCCGAAGACGGGGCCGATCGGCCTGCAACTGCATGACAGGTTCAACGTGGTGATGTTCCGGAACATCCGGATCAGCGAGCTGGCGGCAAAGTGAACTTACTCAGCTGTTATGCGGCGTCCGCCGCCCGGCGGATTGGTGTGACAGTGCTGGCACACCGAAGTCTGTAACTCGCGATCGATCTTGTGTGCCGTTGCGCGGAAAGGCGTCGTCTCAGCGTGACAGCCCGTGCAGTTGAACTGGCGCGAAAGCACGATCTTGTGGGACTGCTCAAAATGCCAGCGCCCCGGGCGTTTGGCGCCGACCAGTTTCGCTACGTCGTGACAGGCGCGGCAAGTGACGGCAAGCTTGGCGTTCACCGCGGGCGGCGCGGTTCGAATGGTCTTCGTGCTTGGCGCGGGCGCGGTGGGTTTGACTTCCGTAGCGACCGTCTGCGCGGCGATGCGGCCCATAAGAATCGCCGGACCAAGGAAAGTTCCTTCCATCCCGTTCTTCCCGTTCAGGCCGCCGAAGCCCGCCGCCTCGCCAGCAGCCAGCAGACCAGGCACGGGCTTGCCCTCGCCGTTCAGCACTCGTGTGGCGAGATCGACCTGCACTCCGCCCATGCTCTTGCGAATCAGAATGAACATCGGCGCTGCGTAGAAAGGCGGCTGCAAAATCTTGCGCGGTTGGGGTGGACCAAAACCGCCGGGCCCCGATGGACGCCGCGTCTTGGGGCCGAAGCGTTGGAAGTCCGCATCCTCGCCCGCCTCCACCATGGCGTTGTAGCGGTCCACCGTCGCTTCCAACTCATCCACCGGCAGTCCCACGCGTGCGGCCAATTGAGCGATTGAATCGGCTTGTTGAATGAAGTCCGGCGCATTGAACAGCGCCTCCAGCCGGTCCGGCGTGAAGCCGGCGTGGACCACGCGGAAACCGCGGCGGCCTTCGGCGTCGAAGACTGCCCAAAACCGCGCGGGCTGCTGCGCCGCGATCACAGGAATAGTGGCCTTGGGTTCGTGTTGTTCCAACACGAAGCTGGAGTTTCTACATTTTTTCAGGCCGCCGCAGCTTGAACCAGAGCTTTCTCGGTGATTTCGAAGCCGAATGGTTCGAGCAATGTAGGTAGTTGA